>DYHB01000018.1:0-17463 GCA_020724415.1 Thiobacillus sp. | reverse complement strand
TCGGGCCGGTCGAACTCAGGTGTCCGGCCTCCTGCCTTGGGATAGAGGGCAAAGCGGAAGCCTGCGTGTTCGTGCAGGGTGGAACCTCCCAGGGCGAGGGGCGCCACCACTGGAATCTCCCGTCCGGACAGCTCGGTGGTGAAGACATGTTCCTCCAGTATCTGGGCGTCCGTCCAGCGGGCGGGCCGGTAGAACTTGGCCACCACGGGCGGAGCATCCTCCAGCCAGATCTGGTAGACCCGGTTCTCGTAGCTGTTCAGGGCGATCAGCCGTCCGTCGGCCTGAAGGCCCAAGGATTCGACCGCGTCCAGGACCCGGTCGGGGCTGAGGGTTTCGTAGGGGTGTTCATGGTTCATGGTGTCATTCTACGGGCCCACGATGAACTGGGTACTGGGTTTATCCCAGGGCATCAGGATCGGGTATCGCCGTTTCTCTGGCAACCTGGAATCAAGCCTATAATGCCTGCCTGTTCGACCCCTGAGGAGAAGGCAATGAATCGGCCGACAATAATGAATAGGCCCACAATACTGACTCGGCCTGTAATGTTCAGATACCTGGGATGTTTGTCCATCATCCCCAGCCTCGCCCTGTCGGGTTCTGCCATGGCCCAGGTGTTGGTGCCAGGCAGCCTGTCCTATGGGCCTCAGGCCATGGCGGTGCCGACGCTCGACAGCCTGGGCTTGCTGATCCTGGCCGGTGTCATGCTGGTGTTGGCGGTGCTGGCCCTGCGCAAGCAGTCAACCGTGCTTTCCTTGTTCTTGCTGGCGGGCAGTGCGGGCTTGATGACAGTCCACGGCCCTGCCTTCATTGATGACGCCCTGGCCGCCCCGGCTTCGACGCCCTTGAACAATGCCCAGGGGGGGACCGTGGAGGTGCTGGATGGGGTCCGTCAATTCGAGAACACCAGCGGCGTGCCCTTGACCATCGGCAGCATCCTGGCGCCCTCATGCAGTGGAGGGAGCCTGGCGGCCCCTGGGAGTGATCCCCTGGGCAAGTGCACGTCGGGCATGATCCTGGCCAATGGCCAGATCTGCAGCACCAACTTTCCGGGTTGCGCTCCCCTGGTGTGTGTCCCGGATTGCAGCGGCAAGTCGTGTGGTACGGATGGTTGCACCGGCTCCTGCGGTACCTGCCCTGATGGTCAAAGTTGTGTATCGGGCAACTGCACATCGGATCCAACCTGATTTTGCCCTGAACCGGCTTCGGGGAAGACTCCCCGGAGCTACCCCACCCTGGTCGAGGCGATCCGCCTTTGACCCTTCCGCATCGGGACCTGTCCCGACTTCCCATGAACGCATCTGATACCTATCTCCGCTTCAACCGCCTGCGCTGGAGCATCTACACCATCCTGGTGCTGTCCTACATGATGGCCTTTTTCCATCGCATGGCGCCGGGCGTGGTGGCGTCGGACCTGATGCAGGCCTTCCAGACGTCCGGGGCGGCCCTGGGCTCCCTGGCGGCGATGTATTTCTACATCTACACCGTGATGCAGATCCCGGCCGGGGTGCTGGCGGATACCCTGGGGCCCCGGATCAGCGCCGGCATCGGCTCCGTGGTGGCGGGCATCGGTTCCATCCTGTTCGGCCTGGCGCCGGATTTCGGTACGGCCTCGGTGGGACGCCTGCTGGTGGGTTTGGGCGTGTCGGTGGTGTTCGTGGGCCTGATGCGCTCCAACACCGTCTGGTTCAGCGAGCGGCGCTATGGACTGGTCAGCGGCCTGACCCTGTTCCTGGGCAACCTGGGGGCCATCCTGGCCGCGGGCCCCCTGGCGGCCTTGCTGGGGTTCTATTCCTGGCGCTCGGTCTTCATCGCGGCGGGGGTGTTTTCATTGTTCCTGGGTCTGCTCACCTTCTGGCGGGTGCGGAATCGGCCCCAGGACCTGGGTTTTCCTTCGGTACAGGCCATGGAGGGCTTGCCGGAGCATCCGCCCCGTCAAAGCCACTGGTGGCCGGAACTGAAGTCGGTTTTGGCCAACGGCAGGGTCTGGCCGGGGTTCTGGGTCAATTTCGGCATCACCGGGAGCCTGCTGGCCTTCGCCGGTCTCTGGGGGGTGCCCCTGCTCCAGGACGTGCACGGCCTGAGCCGTGGCCAGGCCTCGGGGTACACCACCCTGGCCCTGGCCGGCTTTGCCCTGGGCGCCTTCTTCATGGGCGGCTTTTCCGACCGCCTGGGCCGGCGCAAGCCCATCATCCTGGGCGCCGGCCTGCTGTCCTGCCTGAGCTGGCTGGCCATGATCCTGCTGCCCTGGGGGCCGGGCTGGTCCGGCTTCCTGCTCTACAGCGTGCTGGGCCTGTCGGCGGGCGGCTTCGTGGTCACCTATGCCGCCGCCAAGGAGGTGACGGCCCCGGCCAACGCCGGCATGGCCATTGCCCTGGTCAATACCGGCCTGTTCCTGGGAGCGGCCATCATGCAGCCCCTGTTCGGCTGGGTCATGGACCTGGGTTGGAATGGCGCCATGGTGGATGGGGTCCGGCTCTATGGTTGGACGGACTATCGCAACGGCCTGGTGGCCAGCGTGATCTTCACCCTGTTGGCCATTCTGGGGGCCTGGCGGCTGCGGGAGACCCATTGCCGTAACCAGACCCTGCCAGAATAGGTTTTTTCTCCGGAGGTGGGCATGGGCTTCGGTTTGTACATCATCGGCGACGAGATCCTGTCCGGTAAGCGACAGGACCGGCATTTCCCCAAGGTGCGGGAGATTCTGGCCCAGCGTGGCCTGGTGCTGGACTGGGTGAGTTATCTTGGGGATGACCGCCAGCGCCAGGCCGAGGCCCTGGCCCGCTCCTTCGCCAGTAACGATGTGGTGTTCAGTTGTGGCGGCATCGGCGCCACGCCGGACGACCACACCCGCCAGGCGGCCGCCCAGGCCCTGGGCCGGCCCCTGGAACCCCATCCGGAAGCCCAGGCCCTGATTGCGGAGCGCAGCCGGGAGGTGGGGCTACCCCTCACTCCGGGGCGCATGGAGATGGGGGTGTTTCCCCGGGGCGCGGTCATCATTCCCAATCCCTACAACCGGATTCCCGGCTTCGCCCTGGCCGACCACTGGTTTGTACCGGGCTTTCCCGACATGGCCTGGCCCATGATCGAGTGGGTCCTGGACACCCGGTATGCGGACCGTTGCCATCCCCCGCCTGCGGGAGAGCGATCCATGCTGGTGCGCGGGCTGGCCGAAGCGACCCTGACGCCCCTCATGCTGGCGGTCCAGGAGGCCCATCCCGGCGTCAAGGTGTTCAGCCTGCCGCGCCTGGTCCCGGGCCGGGTCGGCGCCTATGAGATCGAGCTGGGGGTGAAAGGTCCGGACGCCGCCCTGGAGGCGGCATTTTCTCATCTGCGCCTGGGGACCGAGGCATTGGGCGGTATCATGGAAGCCATCTGATCCATTTCCGAGGAGATCCGAATGCTGAAAATGCTGTACCTGATCCATGTGCTGGGCACCCTGGTCTGGGTGGGGGGCATGTTCTTCGCCCACATGGTGTTGCGCCCCGTGGCCGTGGCCCGCCTGGAGCCGCCCCAGCGCTTGCCCTTCTGGGTGGACATCTTCGGGCGCTTCTTCCCCTGGGTCTGGGTATCGGTGATTGCCCTGATCCTCAGCGGCCAGGCCATGGTCGTGATGATGGGGGGCATGGCTGCCGTGGGCGGCCACGTCCATGGCATGCTGGCCATCGGTTATCTCATGGCCATCATCTACGCCTACATCTATTTCGTTCCCTATGCCCGGCTAAAGCGGGCGGTGGCCGCTGCCGACTGGCCGGCGGGCGGGGCTGCCCAGAACCGCATCCGGCAATTGGTGGCCACCAACCTCACCCTGGGCCTGCTCAATGTGGCCCTGGTCTTCCTGCTCCCTCTGGTGATGTGAGCCGGCGTGGGCCCTTCAGTCCCGGGCCGGTTCGAAGATGGCGTCCAGGTTCAGGTTGTCGCAATAGTCGAAGAAATCGCCGCGCAGCGTAGGCAGATGCACCCCGGCGGGGACGCCCACCACCATGTCCACCTTGAACATGGGGGTGCCGGTGTGGGGCGCCGGGTAGGTGTCCGTGTCCAGTTCCTCGATGTTGATGTTCTGGCGCGAAAAGAAATCCGCCAGGCTGTGGACGATGCCCGGATGATCCATGGCGACCACCTCGATGTGATAGGGCATCAGGGGCTGGGCGCGGTCGGTGTCCCGGGTGCGCTTGTGGATGATGGTGAGGCCCAGTTCCTCGCCCAGGCTGGCCAGCTTGTCCTCCAGCTTGGACAGGGCGTCCCAGCGGCCGGACACCATCATGATCAGGGCAAACTGCCCGCCCAGCAGGGCCATGCGGGAGTCTTCGATGTTGCAGCCGGCTTCTGCAATGCGGCTGGTGAACCGCTTGACCAGGCCGACCTGATCGTCGCCGGTGGCGGAAATGACCAAGAGGTCTCGGGTGGCAGGTGAATTCATGGTGAATCATGTGACGGGTAATGGCGCCATTGTAGCCCCGTTGCCGGTCATTTATCGTGACTGCCATCTCATCGCCGTGCACAAGCCGTCCGGTCTGCTGGTTCATCGGACCGGCATCGACCGGCATGAAACCCGCTTTGCCTTGCAGATGGTCCGGGAGCAGTGTGGCCAGCGGGTATATCCGGTGCATCGCCTGGACAAGGGCACCTCGGGCCTGTTGTTGTTCACGTTCATGCCCGACCCGGCGCGGCGTCTGGGCCGCCAGTTCGAGCAGGGCGAGGTGGAAAAGCGTTACCTGGCCCTGGTGCGCGGGCACCCTCCGGAGAGTGGCCGCATAGACCATGCCTTGACCCGCATCCGGGATGACTATGCCGTCGCCGTCCAGGCCGGTGACGCCCAGCCCGCCGTGACGGATTTCCGCAGCCTGGCCCAGGCCGAACTGGCCATCCGGGTGGACCGCTATCCCACCAGCCGCTATGCCCTGGTGGAACTCAGGCCCCGGACCGGTCGCCGGCACCAGTTGCGCCGCCACATGAAGCACCTGGCCCATCCCATCATCGGCGACGCGACATATGGCAAGGGCCGGCACAACCGTCTGTTCCAGGAGCTATTCGGCATTTCCCGCCTGCTCCTGGCCTGCACGGAGATGCGCATGACCCATCCAGTCACGGGCGAGCCCTTGCGGCTGGCAGCCCCCCTGGCCGATGATTTTGCCCGGCTGATTACGTGCCTGGACTGGACCGGGACCTTGCCGGACGTTGCTTGCCAAGCGCCGATAATCTGCCAAGATAGCCCCCATATTGCTGCGCAACATGGACCCAGTCCCTAACCTTCAGACGTGAATGTCACCATGAGCCCCGAACCCATCCACTACAGCCACGGCATCCATGCCCTGGATGCCGAATACCTCCGGCCCGGCCTGGCCGCCATCCACATCATGATCCAGGACGGCCATGCCGCCATCATCGACACCGGCGCCAACTCTGCCGTGCCCTCCACCCTCCGGGCCCTGGCAGGCTTGGGCGTGACCCCGGAACAGGTGGACTACGTCATCGTCACCCATGTCCACCTGGACCACGCCGGCGCTGCGGGGGCCCTGCTGGCAGCCTGTCCCCGCGCCCGCCTGGTGGTGCATCCCAAGGGCGCCCGCCACATGATCGATCCGGCCAAACTGGTCCAGGGGTCCATGGCGGTCTACGGTGAGGCGGCCTTCAAGGACCTGTACGGCGACATCGTGCCCTGCCCGGCGGATCGGGTGATCCAGGCCGATGACGGCCACACCCTGGATTTTCGCGGTCGCAGCCTGCACTTCATCGATACGCCCGGTCATGCCCGCCACCATTACTGCATCCATGACCCGGCCAGCAATGCCCTCTTTACCGGCGATACCTTCGGCATCTCCTATCGGGATTTTGATGTGGATGGCCGCCCCTTCATCTTTCCCACCACCACCCCGGTCCAGTTCGAGCCGGAAGCCTTGCACCACTCCATTGACCGGCTCATGGCGCTCAAGCCCGATGCCGTCTATCTGACCCATTTCGGCCAGGTGCGTCATCCAGAGACCCTGGCACCCCAGCTGCATGAACAGATCGACGCCCTTGTGGACCTGGCACGCCGGGCGCCCGGGCAAGGGGCAGGGCGGCAGGGCTGGCTCAAGGAAGCCCTGCTGGACATGTTCATGGAACGGCTGGTCCGCCACGGCTGCCGCCTCCCCGAGGCACGCTGCCGGGAACTGCTGGACAACGACGCCGAGCTGAATGCCCAGGGCCTGCTGGTCTGGCGCGACCGCTGAGCCCGGGAATGGCCGGCTTGGCCTGGTCCGGGCCGGCCGAACAGCCCCGGGGGGCTACATCACCGGAGCGTCACGGCGAAGGCCCATGATTCTGGTACCCTGTCCGGGTCCTGGCCTGCGGCCGGGACATAAGGCGCTGTACGCAGATTGGCTGTACGCAGGGTCTTGATCCACCCAATTGGGTACTTATTCATCACCATAGGGAATCAAGCACATGAAAACCACTTCTCTTCTCTCCATCCTTGTTCTGTCTCTGGCCTTGTCCGCATGCGGTCAGGACAAGCCGGCCGAGACCGCCCCCGCCGGCGAGGCGGTCGCCCCGCCCATGCCCATGCCGCCCGACCAGGGCGTGGCCGGTGCCGATGCCCCCGCCACTGCTGTCGAGGCCGTGGCCGGTGTGGATGCCGCGGCCCTTTATGCCGCCCGATGCGCAAGCTGTCATGGCGCTGCCGGTGAGGGTGTGGGACAAAATCCCAAGATCGCCGGGCTGACCCAGGCCGATATGGCGTCCCGCCTGAAGGATTACCGGGATGGCAAGCAGATGGGGTCCCAGACGGCTGTCATGGCCGCCATGGCCAAGCCCCTGAGCGACGAGCAGATCGAGGCCCTGGCCGCCCATCTGGGCGAATAAAGCGCACGCCCGCTACTGGCGGGCGGTCAGCGCAGTCCCATGCGCAGTCCGAAGCGCTGCCAGACCAGGCCCCCCGGGTTGTCCTGGCCCGTCAGCAAATAGTGCAGGACCTTGTAGTTGCGCAAGGCCAGCACCTGCCGGCGCCGGGTGCCCGGGTGGCCGCAGAACAGGATGCGGTCGCCCGGGAATACCGGGGTTTCCATATCCGGCAGGAGGGCTTCGGTACTGCCCAGCAGCAGTGGTATGCAGGGCAGGGCGCTGTCCCGGTCGGAGGGATCCCGGATCAGATCGCCCAGGGTCACCTCCATGTCCGCGTCCAGAGCCTGGTGCACGGCCACGGCATTCTCCAGGCTCATCTCCACATCCCATATCTCGGGTACCGTATCCCCCGCCACGGCGACGATACGGGACAACAGCTCGTTGGCCCAGTCGTTGGGTTTTTCCTTGCACTTGGCGAAAAAGCGGGAAAGCAGGGGCGTGGTGAGCAGGGACAGGAACTCATGGCCGACGATGTCAGCCGCCTGCATGGTGACATTCGCCCCGAAGCGTTGGAACAAGGCGGCGTTCGCATGCCGGTTCTGGCGCACCACCATGAACAGCTCGGGCTTCAATTGCCGGGCCGTCATGACGATGGACAGGTTGTTCACATCATTGTCCGTGCCCGCCACGATGCCCACGGCATCCTTGATGCCGGCTTCCAGCAAGGTATCTGCCTCGGTCCCGCTGCCGTGGATGCAGCCTGTGCATCCCGTGCGCCCGGGCTCGGCCTCCACGATCACCAGCTCGATGCCTTCCTTGCGCAGGTTGCGCACCACGGCCTTGCCGAAACGGCCATAGCCGCACACCACCCATTTGCCATGGGGCGGCTTCAAGGGCTCGCTCAAGGGCATGCCCGGAATATCCGTCAGCCAGTCGTAGAGCAGGTGCTGGCCCGGACTGTGCAGGGCCATGGCCAGATGCTCGCCGAAGGCCTCGTAGGCGTTGACGATCTCGTCGGTGCCGAAGGAAGCCATGTTGTCCGCCGTCTCCAGGCTCTCCGCCCGGCACAGCACGGGCAACTCCGGGCGCAATAGCTTGGCGGCCACGGCCACCGACAGGTTGGCCTGATCGTCATTGGTGAGGGCGATCACTCCGGCACATTGGGGATGGCTCAATCCCGCTGCCTCCAGGTTTTCAGGCAGGCGCACGTCGGCCGTCAGGGCGGGCAGGTCCAGGTGATATTGCCCCAACTCCAGCTCGCTGATCCGGTCCGGGTCGATGTCCATCACCACGGCCTGCTGGTTGCGGCTGTCCAGGGCCTTCATGAGCAGGGCCCCGGTCTCGCCGCAGCCGCAGATCATGTAGAAGGGCTGGCGCAGCCGGCGTACCTGGCGCTGGAAGGCGCTGGCCCGGATGACCCGTCGAAAACCGGCATCCTGGAGCAGGGACAGGATCGTGCCAATGCTGTACAGCCAGCTCAGCACGGTGAGATAGATGGCAACGGTGGCCCAGGCCCGCTGGGCCTCGCTGAAGGCATTGGGAAGCTCGCCGAAACCGATGGTGGTAGCGGTGTAGCTGATGAAATAGAAAGCATGGAACAGGCTCATGCCCGGCGTGGGGTTGCCCTCGCCATCCACTCCGGGCATCAGGCTCATGCCCAGGATGGAAATGGCGTAGCTGCTGATCAGGACGATCAGCGGCACCCGCATTCGGCGCAGGATGAGGAACAGGACGCTGTGCATGGCCGGTCAGCCTGGACTCAGCGGTGGTAGAGCACCGTCTCGATGATCAGGATGATGACCGATAGCACGTTGGCCACCAGAGCGCCTGCCGCCAGGGACACGATGCTGGCCATGATCGAGGGTGTCAGGCCGGTGTCCGTGATGTGCACCGCCACGGCCCAGAGCACTGCGGCGGCAATCAACTGGATGTCCGCGACGAAACTGGTGGCCAGGTGGATGGCGCCGATCTGGGTGCGCTCGCCGAACTTCAGCACGGTGGCGATGAGGTTTACCACCACCACGGCGAACAACTCGTAGACGTGGTGATGATCCGGATTGTCCAGCTCGCCGATGACGAAACCGAAGTTCAGGGTCATGGCCAGGATGATGAAGAAACCGAATACAACTTTTTCAAGATTCATGGCGCGGTCTTTCCAAGAGTGCGGCGGCCATCATGATAGCCCGCCCGGGCCGGCTCGGCATGAACGGCCGTCGTTCATCCCGCCACGCGATTCCGGCCTGCGGCCTTGGCGGCATACATGTAGCCGTCTGCGGCCTTCAGGGCGGCATCCAGCGACATGTCCGGTTGCACCTGGGTCAGGCCGATGCTGACTGTGGGCATGATCGCGCTGCCATGGAGCATGAGTGGCGTCGTCTCCAGGCCGTGGCGGATGCGGGCCAGCACATCGAGAGCCTCGGTCCGGGACGTCTCCGGCAACAGCAGGGCGAACTCGTCCCCGCCGATGCGCGCCACCAGGCTGCCAGCCCTCAGATGCTGTCGGCACTGCTCGGCGACATGGATGATGACCCGGTCACCCACGTCGTGGCCGTGGCGGTCATTGATCTGCTTGAACAAATCGATGTCCATCAAGGCCAGGACGCAAGGTGATTGGGTCCGGGTGGCCCGGCGGCGTTCGATGTCGAAGGACTGGGCAAGCCCGCGCCGATTGGCCGATTGGGTCAGGCTGTCGGTCATGGACAAGGCGGCCAGGGTGGCTTCGCTCAAGCGGGTGAAATAATCGAAGGACCAGAAAAAACCGGCCAGGGTCAACAGCACCATGCCCGCCAGCATGGTGTTGAGGCGGGCCTGGGTTTCCGGTGAAACCAGATCGAGTATCTCGGGGGCCGGCGCCCAGCCATGGGTCTTGAACCAGAGGAACAACAAGGCATTGAACAGGGCCAGGGCGATCACCGATGCTTCGTGGCCCCGCTGGAACACGGCGATGGGCGTGATCGCGAACAGGATGAAGTAATAATGGTGGTCGAACAGAGTCCCAAAGGCCACCAGCATGGGCAGCAGGCAGGACAGCATGGCGGATGCGCTCAACAACCAGCTGGCCAGGAAGAAGTGGCCCTGCCGGTTGATGACCGGCACCAGCAGAAAACCCAGATAGCAGGGGGCATGGGTGTAGACCGCCAGCAGGGCGGCCGGGCTGCCGCTCAGAAAATAGACAATGTCATAACCAAGCAAGGAGACAAGCCCGATCAAGGCCCCCACATTGCTCATCAGCAGTTTGCGCTTGGCCGTGTTGTCGGCGGCAGCCCCATGTCCGGCATGCACGACCGCCAGAAATAAACCCTTTAGCCTGGGAGGCATCGGCAGTCTTGATTCGGTTGTCATGTCAGTGATGCACCATTCGCCAGGTCGGGTCTCCTGCCCCCCATGAAGCCCAGGGCGGGAAGGCGCCCTCGCTATCGGATACTGCCAAGGGTGTCGGCGTGACCCAAATCAGCCGCCCTGAGTCTGTTGATATCCGCGCAGCATACCACCTCTGGTCCTTACGCTACGCTTGCCGATGGCTGGGGGGTAAGCAGAAAGTTCATTGTGTGTCAGCATGCGTGCGAAGGTGGGCAGCAGGTGGTCCGGCTCAGGGCCATCGCCCGACCGCCGGCTCTGGTCTGCGGTCGAGGCGGAACGATCGTCACTCGCTACGGCTGCTGACCATCATGGCTCAGGGCGTTTCGGCCCTTGGCCTTGGCCAGGTACAACTGCCTGTCAGCCTCGGCAATGAGGGATTCCGGCGCCATGCCGGGGACATGCTGGGCCATGCCCAGGGATACGGTGATGCCAGAGAGCACCGAGCCGTCTGCGTGGCAGATCCTATGGCTGGCAATGCTTGAGCGGATCCGCTCGGCCACTTCGGTGCCACCATTCAACCCGTCATTGGGCAGCAGGATCACGAACTCGTCGCCACCGTATCGGGCGGCATAGTCATAGGGCCTCAAGGTGGTCTTCAGCACGTTGGCCAGGGTGATCAGTGCCTGGTCTCCACCCAGGTGCCCGTATGTGTCGTTGAAATGCTTGAATCGGTCCACGTCCAGCAAGATCAGGCATTGGGGATGGTCCACTTCCAGCAGGCGAGGCAGGGCGCGGTCCAGCCAGCGGCGGTTGTACAGGCCGGTCAAGGCATCCAGGTGGGCGTCGTTGGTCAGTTCCTCGATACGTACCCGGGCATGCATGAAATGCTGCTTGTTGGTCTTCACCCAGCGGGTGATCTGGCGCAGCAGGTTGTGGGCAACAGGATTGGCCGATTCCACAAGCTCAATCACCAATTCGCGGGCGATGGCGAACACCTGGCAGTCCATCTTGGCGATGACATACGCCGTGGGTGGCGTCCCGTCGATGACGGAGATTTCGCCGACGGAAACACCGGGGTCCAATTGGCTGATCTCGGCAGAGTCCGGGGAGCCGAAATGGACGGCCAGCCGGCCGGAAAGCAGCAGGTAGAGCTGGGTGTTCTCCTGATCCGGGGTGAGCAGGATGTCGCCCGGAGCCAATGCCCGCAACTTGCCGTGGGCGGCAATCCGGTTCAGGAGGTCATCCGGCACACCTTTCAGCAACGCATTGCCAGCCAATTGCGCCAGCAGGCTGTATTCTCCAGGGGTGTGACCGGGACCCATGACGTACCATTTTTTTCAAGATTGATGAAAAAATGGTACTTACGTAACAAATTAAGGGCTATGACGTGGCTCACACAGGCTGGCAGCAGTGAAGCGTTGATCGGCTCCCAACCCACCCGATCGCCGCTACCGCTGCTCATGCAACCTCAATGACTTGCAGGGACGCGGAAGTCGCGAAGGGCCTCAATCAGCGTATATCTGACAGCGTGTCTCTGACGCACTCAGAAGGTTCCATCCGGCACCCGGACCCAGCCTTCCATGAGTATCCTGGCGCTGCGGCTCATGATGGCTTTTTTGACCACCCATTCGCCGTTGCTTTGGGTGGCTTCGGCCCCTACCCGGAGCGTGCCGGAGGGGTGGCCGAAGCGTACTGCGCTGCGGGTGCCACCGCCTGCGGCGAGGTTGACCAGGGTGCCCGGGATGGCGGCGGCGGTGCCGATGGCCACGGCGGCGGTGCCCATCATGGCGTGGTGCAGCTTGCCCATGGAGAGGGCGCGCACCAGCAGGTCGATGTCCCCGGCAGCCACGGTCTTGCCGCTGGAGGAGACGTAGTCGGCCGGCGGCGCGATGAAGGCGATCTTGGGGGTGTGCTGGCGCTTGGCGGCCTCGGAAAGATCCTGGATCAGTCCCATGCGCAGGGCGCCGTGGGCGCGCAGGTTTTCGAACATGGCCAGGGCTTGTGCGTCGCCGTTGATGGCGTCCTGCAATTCGGTGCCGGTATAGCCGATGGCGGCGGCGTCGACGAAGATGGTGGGGATGCCGGCGTTGATCATGGTCGCCTTGAGGGTGCCGATGCCCGGCACCTCCAGATCGTCCACCAGGTTTCCGGTGGGGAACATGCTGCCGCCGCCTTCGCCACTGTTTTGTCCATCTCCCTCGTCGGCGGGGTCGAGGAATTCCAGCACCACCTCGGCTGAGGGAAAGGTCACCCCGTCCAGCTCGAAATCGCCGGTTTCCTGTACCTGCCCGTCCGTGATGGGCACGTGGGCGACGATGGTCTTGCCGATGTTGGCCTGCCAGATGCGCACGGTGGCGGTGCCGTCCTGGGGAATGCGGCTGGCGTCCACCAGGCCGGCCTGGATGGCGAAGGGCCCCACGGCGGAGGAGAGGTTGCCGCAATTGCCGCTCCAATCGACAAAGGCCTTGTCGATGGACACCTGGCCGAACAGGTAATCCACGTCGTGGTCCGGGCGGGTGGATTGGGCGAGGATCACCGACTTGCTGGTGCTGGAGGTCGCGCCGCCCATGCCGTCGATCTGCTTGCCGTAGGGGTCGGGACTGCCGATGACACGAAGTAGCAGGGCGTCGCGCGCCGCACCCGGTACCTGGGCGGCGGCGGGCAGGTCTTGCAGGCGGAAAAACACGCCTTTGCTGGTGCCGCCACGCATGTAGGTGGCGGGGATGCGGATTTGCGGTGCGTGGGTCATGTTGTCTTCCTAAGCAGCCTGGGTGGATTCGAGGAAATCCTGGGCGAAGCGTTGCAGCACGCCGCCGGCCTCGTAGATCGACACTTCCTCGGCGGTATCCAGGCGGCAGGTCATGGGTACCTCGACCCGTTCGCCGTTCTTGCGCTGGATGACCAGGGTGAGGTCGGCGCGGGGAGTGCGCTCGCCGATCACGTCGTAGGTCTCGGTGCCGTCGATATTAAGACTCAGTCGGTTCACGCCCGGCTTGAATTCCAATGGCAGCACGCCCATGCCGATCAGGTTGGTGCGGTGGATGCGCTCGAAGCCCTCGGCGGCGATGGCCTCCACCCCTGCCAGACGCACGCCCTTGGCGGCCCAGTCGCGGGAGGAGCCCTGGCCGTAGTCGGCGCCGGCGATGATGATGAGGGGCTGCTTGCGCGCCATGTAGGTCTCGATGGCCTCCCACATGCGCATCACCTTGCCGTCCGGCTCGACCCGGGCCAGCGAGCCCTTCTTCACCTGGCCGTCCACCACGGCCATTTCGTTGACCAGTTGCGGGTTGGCGAAGGTGGCACGCATGGCGGTCAGGTGGTCGCCCCGGTGGGTGGCGTAGGAGTTGAAGTCCTCTTCCGGCAGGCCCATTTTGGCCAGGTATTCCCCCGCCGCCGAGCTGGCCAGAATGGCATTGGACGGCGACAGGTGGTCGGTGGTGATGTTGTCCGGCAGCACCGCCAGGGGCCGCATGCCCTTCAGCGTGCGCGGGTTGGCGGCCAACGCGCCCATGCCTTCGGTGTCCCAGTAGGGCGGACGGCGGATATAGGTGGACTGGGGACGCCAGTCGTATAACGGGCTCTTGGCCACCGAGTTGGCCCCCTCTACCGCGCCCAGGTCGAACATGGGGGTGTAGATCTGGCGGAACTGTTCCGGCTTCACGCTGGCTTCGACGATGGCGTCGATCTCCGCGTCGCTCGGCCAGATGTCCTTGAGGGTGATCGGATTGCCGTTCGGGTCCGTGCCCAAGGCATCTTTTTCGATGTCGAAGCGCATGGTGCCGGCGATGGCATAGGCCACCACCAGGGGCGGCGAGGCCAGGAAGGCCTGCTTGGCGTAGGGATGGATGCGTCCGTCGAAGTTGCGGTTGCCCGACAGCACGGCGGTGGCATAGAGGTCGCGCTCGATGATTTCCTGCTGGATCTTCGGGTCGAGGGCGCCGGACATGCCGTTGCAGGTGGTGCAGGCGAAGCCGACGATGCCGAAGCCGAGTTTTTCCAGCTCGGGCAGCAGCCCGGCTTCCTTCAGATACAGCTCGGCCACCTTGGAACCGGGCGCGAAGGAGGATTTTACCCAGGGCTTGCGCACCAGGCCCAGCTGGTTGGCCTTGCGCGCCAGCAGGCCGGCGGCCACCACGTTGCGCGGGTTGCTGGTGTTGGTGCAACTGGTGATGGCGGCGATGATCACCGCGCCGTCCGGCAACAGGCCCCGGGCTTCTTCCGCCCGGGCCTTGTCCAGGTCCACGGCCAGGCCGCGTTCCGCCAGAGCCGATGTGGGCAGGCGCTTGTGGGGATTGGAGGGCCCCGCCATGTTGCGGCCCACGCTGGACAGATCGAAGGTCAGCACCCGTTCATATTCCGCCTTGGCCAGGCTGTCGGCCCACAGGCCGGCGGTCCTGGCGTAGTGCTCCACCAGGGCCACCTGCTCGGGTTCTCGTCCGGTGAGCTTCAGATAGTCGATGGTCTGCGCGTCGATGTAGAACATGGCGGCGGTGGCGCCGTATTCCGGGCACATGTTGGAGATGGTGGCGCGGTCGCCGATGGACAGCCCCGCCGCGCCCTCGCCGAAGAACTCCACGTAGGCGCCCACCACCCGCTCCTTGCGCAGGAACTCGGTCAGGGCCAGGACGATGTCGGTGGCGGTGATGCCGGGCTGGCGCTTGCCGGTCAGGTTCACACCGACGATATCCGGCAGCCGCATCATGGAGGCGCGGCCGAGCATGACGGTTTCCGCTTCCAGCCCGCCCACGCCGACGGCGATGACGCCCAGGGCGTCCACGTGGGGCGTGTGGCTGTCGGTGCCGACGCAGGTGTCGGGGAAGGCGACTTTTTTGCCCGAACCATCGTCACGCACCTGGATCACCGGTGACATCTTCTCCAGGTTGATCTGGTGCATGATGCCGTTGCCCGCCGGGATCACGTCCACGTTCTTGAAGGCAGTCTTGGTCCACTCGATGAAGTGGAAGCGGTCCTCGTTGCGGCGATCCTCGATGGCCCGGTTTTTGGCGAAGGCCTCCGGATCGTCGCCGCCGCATTCCACCGCCAGGGAGTGGTCGACGATCAGCTGGGTGGGCACCACTGGGTTCACTTGGGCGGGATCGCCACCCTGGTCGGCGATGGCGTCGCGCAGACCGGCCAGATCCACCAGTGCGGTCTGGCCCAGGATGTCGTGGCACACCACCCGGGCGGGGAACCAGGGGAAATCCAGATCGCGCTTGCGCTCAATGATCTGCCCGAGGGCATCGTCGAGCAGGGCCGGGTCGCAACGACGCACCAGGTTCTCCGCCAGCACGCGCGACGTGTAGGGCAACGTGTCGTAGGCGCCGGGCCGGATGGCATCGACGGCGGCGCGGGCGTCGAACCAATCCAGATCGGTACCCGCCAGAGGCTTGCGATGGGCTGTGTTCATGGGGTGTGCTTTCGTGGTGTCTCTTGCCGTTCAGCGCTCGGCAATGGGTACGTAGGCGCGCTCATCCGGGCCGACGTATTCGGCGTTGGGACGGATGATCTTGTTGTCGATGCGCTGCTCGATGATGTGGGCTGCCCAGCCGGTGGTCCGGGAGATGACGAAGATGGGGGTGAACATGGGGGTGGGCACGCCCATCATGTGGTAGCTCGACGCGCTGTACCAGTCCAGGTTGGGGAACATCTTCTTGATCTCCCACATCACTGATTCGATGCGGTCGGAGATGTTGAACAGGTTCATGTTGCCACCCGCCTCGCAGAGCCGCCTGGAGACCGCCTTGATGGCCTCGTTGCGGGGGTCGCCGATGGTGTACACCGGGTGGCCGAAGCCGATGATGATCTCCTTGCTGGCGACGCGTTGCCGGATATCCTGTTCGGCATGGTCCGGGTCCCGGTAGCGGGCGATGATTTCCATGGCCGCCTCGTTGGCGCCGCCGTGCTTCGGACCGCGCAGGGCGCCGATGGCGCCGGTGATGCAGGAGTAGAAGTCGGACAGGGTGCCGGAAATGACCCGGGCGGTGAAGGTGGAGGCGTTGAACTCGTGTTCGGCGTAGAGGATCAGCGACACGTCCAGGGCGCGCCGGGTCAATTCGTCCGGCTTCTTGCCGTGCAACACATGGAGGAAGTGGCCGGCCACGGTGTCGTCGTCGGTTTCCAGTTCGACGCGCTTGCCGTTCTGGCTGAAATGCCACCAGTACAGCAGGATGGAGCCGAAACTGGACACCAGCCGGTCGGCGATATGCCGGGCGCCGTCCAGGGGGTGGCCTTCCTCTTCGGGCAGCAGGGTGCCCAGCATGGAGGCGCCGGTGCGCATCACGTCCATGGGATGGGCGTCGGCCGGAATCTGTTCCAGCACGGTCTTCAGGGCGTCGGGCAAGCCGCGCAGGCGGGACAGCTTGAGCTTGTAGGCGGCCAGTTGGGCCTGGGTGGGCAGCTCGCCGTGGATCAGCAGGTAGGCGACCTCCTCGAAGGTGGATTTCTCGGCCAGTTCCAGGATGTCGTAGCCGCGATAGTGCAAGTCGTTGCCGCTGTGGCCGACGGTGCAGACGGCGGTGGTGCCGGCGTTGACCCCGGACAGGGCAACGGATTTCTTCTTCGGTTTTTCCATCGGGGTGTCGCTCATGCTTGTCTCCTCATTGGCCCTGGGCGAACAGTGCATCCAGTTTTTTCTCAAAATCGTGGTAACCCAGATAATCGTACAAATCCATGCGGGTCTGCATCAGGTCCATCACGTTCTTTTGACTGCCGTCCCGTCGCACCGCCTCATAGACCTTCAGGGCCGCCAGGTTCATGGCCCGGAAGGCGGACAGGGGATAGAGGACGATGGACACATCGGCGCCCCGCAGTTCATCGACAGTGTACAGGGGCGTGGAGCCGAATTCGGTGATGTTGGCCAGCACGGGGACCTTCACCGCCGCGGCGAACTCCCTGTACATGGCCAGGTCGGTCATGGCCTCGGGGAAGATCATGTCGGCCCCCGCCTCGACACAGGCGCAGGCCCGGTCGATGGCCGATTGCAGACCTTCCACCGCCAGGGCGTCGGTGCGGGCCATGATGACGAAATCCGGGTCGGTCTTGGCATCCACGGCCGCTTTCACCCGATCCACCATCTCGGATTGGGCGACGATGGCCTTGCCCGGGCGGTGGCCACAGCGTTTGGCCAGCACCTGATCCTCGATGTGGATGGCGCCGGCGCCGTACTTGATCATGGACTTGACGGTGCGGGCGATGTTGAAAGCGCCGCCAAAGCCGGTATCGATATCCACCAGCACGGGCAGGTCGGTGGCATCGGTGATGCGGCGCACGTCGGTGAGCACGTCGTCCAGCGTGGAAATGCCCAGGTCGGGCAGGCCCAGGGAGCCGGCCGCGACACCGCCGCCG
>DYHB01000148.1 GCA_020724415.1 Thiobacillus sp. | reverse complement strand
CCATGCGGGCCAGGGCCTCGGCGAAGCGGACATCGCCCTGGATGCTGTTGCGCCCGACGCCTTCCACCCGGGTCTGGCCGTGGCCGATGGCGCCGGCGGCCAGGAAATAGGAGGCGGACGAGGCATCGCCTTCCACTTCGATTCTTCCGGGGCTGCGATATTTCCCGGCCGGCACGACAAAGCTTTCCCAGCCGTTCTTCTTCACCTCGATGCCGAAGCGCTTCATCAGGTTCAGGGTGATCTCCACGTAGGGCTTGGAGATGAGCTCGCCCTCCACCTTCACCGTCACTTCCCGCCCCAGCAGGGGTGCGGAAAGCAGGATGCCGGTGAGATATTGGCTGGAGACGTTGCCCTTGACCGTGACTTCGGCCACGTCCTTGAGCAGGGCGGGCGCCATGTTCAAGGGCGGATAGCCGTCCTTCTCCAGATAGGTGACCTGGGCGCCCAACTGGCGCACGGCCTCCACCAGATCGCCGATGGGCCGTTCGTGCATGCGCGGCACGCCCTTGAGCACATAGTGGCCCCCGGCCAGGGCGCAGGCGGCGGACAGGGAGCGGAATGCGGTGCCGGCATTGCCCAGGAAGAGCTCGGCCTGCTTGACCGGGAACACGCCTCCGATGCCTTCCACCCGGTAATTGTCCGTGCCTTCGTGGCGGGTCCAGGGCACGCCCAGCCGGGTCAGGGCCTCCAGCATGACCCGGGTGTCGTCGGAATCCAGCAAGGCCGTGACCTCGGTGGGGCCCTCGGCCAGGGCGGCCAGCAGCAGGACACGGTTGGAAATGCTCTTGGAGCCCGGCAGTTTCACCGTGCCACGGGCGCCCTTGGCGGCGGGCAGGTCAATGTATTCAGCGGTCATTCGTCGTTCTCGATGTGGTTGCCGTTCGGCTGCCAGCGTTTGCGGGCCTCGCTGGCACGGGTGAAGGATTGCATCAGGCCGTCTGCGTCACCGGCGCCGAGGGCATCACGATAGGCCGACAAGCGGGACAGGTAGGCATCCAGTTCGGCCACCAGGGCCTGATGGTTGGCCAGGGCGATGTCACGCCACATGGCCGGCGAGCTGCCGGCGATGCGGGTGAAATCCCGAAAGCCACTGCCCGCATGGCGAAAGAACAGCTCGGCCTCGGGGCGCCCGGCCAGTTCGTCCACCAGGGCGAACGCCGCCAGGTGCGGCAGGTGGCTGACCGCTGCGAATATCCGGTCGTGCTCGACTGCCTTCATCTCGGTCACCTGGGCGCCGCAGGACGTCCACAGGGCGGCAATCGCCGCAACCGTAGCGGGGGTGTTTTCGGCCAGGGGGGTCAGGATGACATTGCGGCCCTCATAGAGGTCCGACAGGGCAGCTTCGGCCCCGCTCTTCTCTACCCCTGCAATGGGGTGACCGGGCACGAAGCAGTCTATGCGCGGGCCCAGGCCGGCGCGGGCGGCAGCGATCACGTCCTGCTTGGTGCTGCCCGCGTCCGTAACCAGGGCATGGGGTTCCAGGTGTGGCCCGATGCGGACGAATGTCCCCGCCATGGCGCCCACGGGCATGGCCAGGAGGACCCTGTCGGCACCGGCCACCGCCGCCTCCGGGCTGGGGGCGATCTCGTCGATCACGCCCCGGTCCACGGCCCGGTCAAGGTTGGCACGATCCCTGCCAAAACCGACCACCTGTTGCACCTGTCCGGCACGCTTGAGGGCCAGGGCCACCGAACCTCCGATGAGTCCGACCCCGAGGATGGCCAGGCGCCGGATCATTTGCCCAGGGTCCTGGCCAGGACCGCAAGGAAACGGGCATTCTGCTCCGGCAGACCGATGGAGACCCGCAGGTATTCAGGCATGCCGTAGCTGGCCACCGGACGGACGATGACGCCATTCCGGAGCAACTCCTGGAATACCCCGCCGGCGTCTCCGACCTTGATGCACAGAAAGTTGCCCGCCGACGGAATCCAGTCCAGGCCCAGCGCCCGGCAACCTTCGGTGAGTTGTGCCATGCCGGCATCGTTGACCCGCTTCGACGCCGCCAGGAATTCGGCATCCTCCAGGGCCGCCGCGGCCGCCGCCAGGGCCAGACTGTTGACGTTGAAGGGCTGGCGCACCCGGTTGAGCAGGTCCGCCACTTCCGCCCGGGCCAGGGCATAGCCGACCCGCAAGCCGGCCAGACCATGGGCCTTGGAGAAGGTACGGGTAACGATCAGGTTCGGGAATTCGGCCAGCCAGGCCACGGATGGGGCTTGAAGGCCGGCGTCCAGGAATTCGACGTAAGCCTCGTCGAGGACCACCAGGACACTCTGGGGCACCGACTTCAGGAAGGCATGCAGGGCCGCCCCCGACAGCAGGGTGCCGGTGGGATTGTTCGGATTGGCAATGAACACCATGCGGGTATCGGCGCGGATGGCGGCAGCCATGGCCGCCAGATCATGGCCATGGTCCTTGGCCGGCACGCTGATGCCCGTCGCGCCGACGGCCTGGATGGCGAGGGGATACACCGCGAAGGCGTATTGGGAGAACACGGCCGACAGTCCGGGCATGAGGAAGGCCCGGGCGGCCATCTCCAGCACGTCGTTGGAACCGTTGCCCAGGACGATCTGGTCCGGTCCGACACTCAGTCTGGCGGCCAGAGCGCTCTTCAGGGTGAAGCCGTTGCCGTCCGGATACAGGGCCAGGCCGTCGACCTCGTTCTGGAGGGCGGCCTTGGCACGGGGCGACATGCCCAGCGGGTTCTCGTTCGAGGCCAGCTTGACGATATCGGCCTCGGCCAGGCCCATTTCCCGGGCCAGTTCCGAAATCGGCTTGCCGGGTTGATAGGGGGCGATGGCGCGGATGTGCGCGGGGGCGAGTTCGGTGAGGTTCATGTTCAGAGTGCGCTGGGATAGGAGCCCAATACCTTGAGGGACAGGGCATGGCCCTTGGCCTCTTCGATGGCCTGGGCAACCCGGGGCTCGTTGCGGTGGCCTTCCAGGTCGATGAAGAAAACATACTCCCAGCTCCCGCTGCGGGCCGGACGGGATTCCAGCTTGCACAGTCCCACCCCCAGCCGGGCAAAGGGCTCGATCAGGGCCAGGAGGGATCCGGGTTGGTTCCGGGCATGGATGGCCAGGGAGGTCTTGTCCCGGCCGGAGGGAGCTGCCGCTTCCTTGCCGAGCACCAGGAAGCGGGTGGTATTGCCTGCCATGTCCTCAATGCCCGGGGCGACGATCGTCAAGCAGTAGCGGGCAGCGGCGTGTTCGCCGGCAATGGCGGCCGCCGCTGCGTCCTCCATGGCCATCCGGGCTGCCTGGGCATTGCTTTCCACAGCCTTGCGCTCCACCCCGGGCAGATGGGCATCCAGCCATCGTTCGCATTGGCCGAGGGACTGGTAGTGGGAATAGACCACCCGTATCCCCTCCAGGCCAGCGCCTTTGCGGAGCAGGTTATGGCGGATGCGCAGGGTCACCTCGCCGCAGATGAGCAAGGGGGTGTTCAGCAACAGATCCAGGCTGCGCCCAACCGCCCCTTCGGTGGAGTTTTCCACCGGCACCACGCCGTAGTGGGCCTGGCCCGACTCCACCGCACGAAAGACATCGGCGATGCTCTCCTGGGCCAAGCCGGTGACACTTTGGCCGAACTGCTTCTGGGCCGCCATCTCGGAGTAGGTCCCGGCGGGTCCCAGGTACGCCACCGCAAGCGGCTGTTCCAGGGCCCGGCAGGCGGACATGACTTCCTTGAACAAGCGTTCCACGGCTTCTGCCGGCAGCGGGCCCCCATTGGCGGCCTGGAGGCGGCGTACCACCTGGGCCTCCCGCTCGGGCCGGTAGATGGGGCCGCCCTCCTCGCCATGACTGAGCTTGTAGTGGCCCACTTCCTGGGCGCAGCGGGCCCGCTCGTTCAACAACTCCAGCAGCCTGTCATCCAGGTCGTCGATGCGATCACGCAACTGCTTCAGGGTATCGCTCATGTCACGCTGCCGGCAGGTAACGCACTTTCAGGACACCCTCGATGGCGCGCAGTTTGGCCAGAACGGCCTCGGACACCCCGCTGTCCACGTCCACCAGGGTATAGGCCATGTCCCCCTTGGACTTGTTGACCATGTTGTGGATGTTCAGCTTGGCTTCGGCCAGCACGGTGGAAATCTGGCCCACCATGTTGGGTACGTTGGCATTGGCGATGCCCAGGCGGAATGCGGACTCCCGGGGCATGGCCACGTTGGCGAAGTTGACCGAGTTGAGGATGTTGCCGTGGTCCAGGTAATCGGCCACCTGTTCCGCCACCATGATGGCGCAGTTTTCTTCCGCTTCCTCGGTGCTGGCCCCCAGATGGGGCAGGCAGACCACGTTCCTGACCCCTTTCAGGGCATTGGCGGGAAAATCGCAGACATAGGCGTGGAGCTGGCCATCCTTCAGTCCGGCCAGGACGGCATCGTTGTCCACCACGCCCTCACGGGCGAAGTTGAGCAGCACCACGCCGCCCTTCATGAGAGCAATGCGCTGGGTATTGATCAGGTTGCGGGTGGCGTCCACCAGGGGCACGTGGAGGGTGATGAAGTCCGAAGCCTTGACCAGATCTTCCACGGATTCGGCCTTGCGCACCTGGGAGGGCAGCTTCCAGGCCGCTTCCACGGTGATGCCCGGGTCGAAGCCCACCACT
>DYHB01000017.1:5466-34444 GCA_020724415.1 Thiobacillus sp. | reverse complement strand
CTATGGCGCCAAGGGGTGTGATGTGTGCAAGTTCACGGGCTACAAGGGCCGGGTCGGCATCTATCAGGTCATGCCCATGTCTGAAAGCATTACCCATCTGATCCTGACGGGTGGTACCGTGACGGATATTGCCAATCAGGCCAAGGCCGAGGGTGTGCTGGACCTGCGCCAGGCCGGCTTGCTGAAGGTGAAGGCTGGCCTGACCTCCCTGGAGGAGGTATTGGCCGTGACCAACGAATGAGGAGGACATCGTCATGGCCGTAGCCAAGACGGTAACGAAAGAGTTGCCTTTCGTCTGGGAGGGGACCGACAAGAACGGTCGCAAGATCAAGGGTGAGATGCTGGCGCCCGGCGAGGCGGCTGTTCGCCAGAATCTTCGCCGGCAAGGTATCAACGCCACCAAGGTGCGCCGTCAGAGCATGCTGGCAAGGGCGCGTCCCATCACCGAGAAGGACATTGCCCTGTTCACGCGGCAGCTTTCCACCATGATGCGCGCCGGGGTGCCGTTGTTGCAGGCCTTCGACATCACGGCCAAGAGCCACGCCAACCCCAGCCTTCAGAAGGTGCTGGGCGAGATCAAGGGCAGCATCGAGTCCGGTAGCAGCATGCACCAGGCCTTCAGGCGTTTCCCCAAGTATTTCGACGGCTTGTATTGCAACCTGGTGGAGGCCGCCGAGCAGGCCGGCATTCTGGATTCCGTGCTGGACCGCATTGCCGCCTACAAGGAAAAGATGCTGGCCATCAAGGGGCAGATCAAGTCTGCATTGATGTATCCCACCATCGTGATCGTGATCGCCTTCGTCATCACTGCAGCCATCATGATCTTCGTCATCCCCGCCTTCAAGGACCTCTTCACCCAGGGCGGAGCGGAACTGCCCGGCCTGACCCGGTTGGTCATGAACATCTCCGACATGTTCGTGGAGTGGTGGTTTTTCATATTTCTCGCCATCGGTGGCGGTATTTATGCCCTGTTGCTGGCCTGGAAGCGTTCCCCTGCCTTCAAGGCATGGATTGACCGGGTCATCCTGAAGTTGCCCATTTTCGGCCCCATCATCGAGAAGGCAACCGTGGCCCGCTGGGCTCGCACCTTCGCTTCCATGTTCGCGGCAGGGGTGCCCATGGTGGATGCCCTGGACTCGGTCGCGGGTGCCTCGGGCAACTCGGTGTATGAGGAAGCCACTCGGAAGATCCGCCAGGATGTGGCCACGGGCTCCAGCCTGACGGCCTCCCTGCAATCCGCCAAGGTATTCCCCACCATGCTGATACAGATGGTGTCCATTGGCGAGGAATCGGGCGCCCTCGATGCCATGGTGGAAAAGGTGGCTGAATATTACGAACGGGAGGTGGATGAGGCCGTGGCCAATCTGTCCGCCCTCATGGAACCCCTGATCATGGTGGTCCTGGGCAGTTTGATCGGCACCATCGTCATCGCCATGTACCTGCCGATCTTCAAGATGGGCTCCGTCATCTAGGGGCAAGTGGCGGGTGGGCCCCGGCTCGCCTGCCGCCTTTCCGAGGTCTGCCATGATGCTTGATTCTGCTTCCTCCGGCCTGGTCCTCCTGTTCGCCTTTGCACTCGGCGCCATGATTGGCAGCTTCCTGAATGTGGTGGTGCATCGCTTGCCCCGCATGATGGAGCGACAATGGCGCCAGGAATGCGCCCAGCTACGGGACGAGCCGGCACCCGAGGAGCCCCCTTACAACCTGGCTACGCCCGGGTCCAGTTGTCCTCATTGCGGCCAGGAGATCCGCTGGTACCACAATATCCCCATCCTGAGCTACCTGTGGCTGCGCGGTCGGTGCAGTCACTGTGCCGGCCCGATTTCGGCCCGCTATCCCCTGCTGGAATTCCTCACGGCAGTGGTGACGGTGTTTACCGTCTGGCATTTCGGGCCTGGCTTCCTGGGCCTGGGGGCCTTGTTTCTGGTCTGGGGTCTGCTCGCGCTCACCTTCATTGATTTCGAGACCCAACTGCTGCCCGACAACATCACCCTGCCCCTGGTCTGGCTGGGCCTGCTATGGAACCTGGGGGACGGGTTTGCCAGCCTGTCCGACGCCGTGGTCGGGGCCGTGGCTGGCTATCTCCTGCTTTGGTCCGTGTACCATCTTTTCAAGCTGATTACCGGCAAGGAAGGCATGGGCTACGGAGACTTCAAACTGCTGGCCGCCCTGGGGGCCTGGCTGGGGTGGCAGGTCCTGCCCATCATCATTCTGGCCTCCAGCGTCGTGGGCGCCTTGGTGGGCATCCTGATGATCCTGATGGCCGGCCATGACAAGGCCAAGCCCTTGCCTTTCGGGCCCTATCTGGCCTTGGGAGGATTGGTAGCCCTGTTTTGGGGGCAGGATCTGCTGCAGGCCTATCTGTCTTGAAGCCACGCCCTTTCTGCGTCGGGCTGACTGGAGGCATAGGCAGTGGCAAGACCGCCGTATCCGGGCAGTTTGCCCAGTTGGGGGCGGATGTCGTGGATACGGATCTCCTGTCCAAGGCCCTGACCGGGCCCGGCGGCCGGGCAATGCCGGCACTGGTGGCCGCGTTCGGTCAGGACGTTGCCGGGCCGGACGGGGCCCTGGATCGTCCTGCCATGCGCCAACGGGTGTTTTCCAGGCCCGAGGAACGGACCCGGCTGGAGTCCATTCTGCACCCGATGATTCGGGACGAGGCTGCACGTTTGGTGGCGGCCTCCACAGCGCCCTATGTCCTGCTTGTGGTGCCCTTGTTGCTGGAGACCGGGGCGTACGGGGACCTTGTAGACCGTATTCTGGTGGTGGACTGTCCCGAGCCGGTGCAGTACAAGCGGGTGATGGCACGTGACGGCCTGTCGGACGGGCAAGTAAAGGCCATTCTGGGGGCCCAGGTCAGTCGTCACACGCGCTTGTCGGCGGCGGACGATGTCATCGTGAATGATGAAAGCATGCAGGCACTGGCCCAGAAAGTCTCGACTTTGCATGACCTGTATATGGAAATGGCCTCTGGATGGACCCCTTAGGGGCGATATCATTGCTTACGGGCGGGGCCTGCTGCACAATGATCCATTAACTGTCATCCAACCCTACAGGCGGTGCCTTGGCCCTGATCATCTACGAATATCCGTTGCATGAACGTATCCGGACTTGGTTGCGCCTCGAGGAACTGTTCGTAAAAGCCCTTTTTTTCGTTCGGGCTCAGGATCCACGGTCCCATCATTCCGCGCTATTGGCGATATTCGAGCTGATGGACGTCATGGCACGTCCCGAATTGAAGAGTGAACTGATCCATGAACTGGAGCGCCAGAAGGGGGTGCTTGAGGGACTCCGCAGCCACGCCAGCGTGGACCATGATCGCCTGGACGAAATACTGCTCAGAGTGGCTGCATCTTCCGACGAGCTGCAGAACATGACCCGGAAACTCGGTCAGCACTTGCGGGAGAATGATTGGCTCATGGGCATCAAAAGCCGGACCGGCATTCCGGGGGGGGTGTGCAGTTTTGATCTGCCGGGATACCACTATTGGTTGAATGCCTCTGCCGAACTCCGGCGCCAGGATCTGCTGGAGTGGTTGGCGCCCTGCCTGCCCATACGGACGGCCCTGGAAGTCATGCTGAACCTCCTGCGTGAGAGCGGTCAAGCCTCTTCCAAACTGGCAGCGGGCGGGTCCTTCCAGCTGATGTTGGGGGGGCGTAATGCCCAGATGGTACGCGTGGGTGTGGATAATGAACTGCCGTGTGCACCCGAGGTCAGTGCCAACAAATATGCCATCAATCTGCGCTTTACCGGCGTGGACAAGACCCAGAAGCCCAGACCCTGTGAGATGGATGTCCCCTTCATGCTGACCTTGTGCAGCCTTTAGCCCAGTCAGGGCTGGATATGAAAAAAGCCCGCAGATGCGGGCTTTTTTGTGGGTCGGGGGATTGTGGTGCAGGGAAGTCTCAGTCCAGTCCCGCTACATTGTGATGCCGCAACAAATCGAGCTTGTTCAAGTGTGGCGCCGATTTGGCAGCGAACTGGCTCTTCAGCCTGTTGTCCAGAGGAAAGGCGCTGGGCAGTTTCATGGCCAATGGGTTTTTCTGTACGTTGTTTACCCGGAATTCGTAATGCAGGTGGGGCCCGGTGGCCAGGCCCGTCTTGCCCACGTAGCCGATGAGATCCCCCTGGCGAACCCGGCTGCCCCGCTTGATGCCTTTGGCAAATCGGGACAAGTGGCCATAGGCGGTGCTGTAGGGCTTCTGGTGGTTCAGTACGACCAGGTTGCCGTACCCACGCTGCCAGCCGGCAAAGGTCACGGTCGCATCCGCAACGGCGCGAACCGGGGTGCCTGTGGGCGCGCCATAATCTATGCCCCTGTGGGCACGCCATTCCTTCAGAACAGGGTGGTATCGGGCATTGGAGAAGCCGGATGTGATGCGGGTGAAGGGCAGGGGCGATTTGAGGAAGGCGCGCTTGAGGCTCTTCCCTTCCGGCGTGAAATAGCCGGAGTTCCCCTGGGAATCGACGAAATGCAATGCCCTGAGGATGGTGCCGTTGTTGATGAACTCGGCTGCCAGCAATTGACCGGTCTTGACCAAGCGGCCTTCATGGAAGAACGCCTCGTAGACGACCGAGAAGCGGTCATCCTTGCGCAGATCACGGTGGAAATCGATTTCGCCGGAGAAGACTTCGGCCATTTCGGAGGCGATGGAGTCAGGTACGTTGGCGCCATCCGTGGCACCGAACAGGGAATGCCGGATAGTGCCGGAGCGCATGATGACCTGCGGCTCCAGGGCAATAGCTTTCTGGGTGATGCGGAATTGTTCCTGAATCCGTTCCACCGAGATCAATTCTGTGTCGCTGGCCAGGTAGCGCAGAGACAACAGGCGCCCTTGGGCCGTCACTCGTCCCAGCAGGGTGCGTCGGGCGGCCAGCTTACCAAGCCCGTGGGCCCCGGGGTCGCTGGCCAGGACCTTCTGGATTTCTTCGTCGGAGACATCCATGCGGCGCAGTATGGATTGCAGGGTATCCCCACTGCGTATGCGCTCTTCACGCCAAAAATCGAAATTTCCGCTGTCCGTCGCCATGGGCGCGGGCAATTCCAGGGAATCCACGGTGACTTCCTGGACCAGGTCCGTGGTCAGTGTGTCGGGTGCGGTGCCAAAGGCGGCAACCATGCCAAACAGCGGGAGGGATGAGAGGGCGATGAACCAACGTTTGTGGCGGCGGATGATGTTTGCCGCCAGGCTGAATTGCTGCATGCCAGTATTGATCTCCGGTTGCACTGGACCGAAGGGTAACAGAATAATCGGATACGAAAAAGGAAAAAGCCCGGAATCTGTGGCATTCTGACGCTTGCGATTTGGTAGTCTCCGCGCCTCCATTGATTCATTGTGATAGCCCGTGTTTTCCCAAGACCAGTTTCAAGCCAAGACTCATTTGATATGTGCTGAGTTGGAGCGTCTGCTGGACCGCTCCCAGGCACCCGAGGACATACGCGCCTTTCTTTTGGAGCAATGGGCCCGGCTGCTGGCCGTCATCAGCCTGGAGCGAGGGGAACAACACCCCGACTGGCTGGCAGGATGGGACACGGTTCAGGCCTTGCTGTGGAGCCTGGAGCCCAAGCAGGGACTTCCGGACACGGAGCAATTGCTGGGCATGCTGCCCTTGCTGCTGGAACGGCTGCAGGATGGCTGCAAGGCCTTGAAATGTTCCCCCGAATACAACGATGTCTTCTTTTCACACCTCGCCATGCTCCACGCAGCCGTGGTGCGCGAGGGGCTGCAATCCGCCCGTTCCATCAAGCCAGGTGCCGCTGAGACGTCCCAGGCTCTCCCCCCTGGACCTGCCAAGGATATGGCCGTGGCAGAGGAAGCCGCCCTTGCCGCCCCAGCAGATGGGGCGGGTGCTGGTGACCCCGAAACGAGGGGGCAGTTGCTGGCCATGGAAGTGGGCGACAGGATGATTTTTGTGGTCGATGGCGAGGCAAAAATTCTGTCCCTTCAGTGGATCAGCCCGATGCAGGGCATGTTCCTGTTTGCCGATGACCAGGGCCTGGATGCCCTGTCCTTGACCCGGGCCAGGCTGGCGTACAAGTTGCAGCGCGGTGAGGCCCGCTGGTCAGGGAAAGACCCGGCAGCGCAGTCCTGACTGCCGAATGCGTTCAGCCAGGCCATCGAGCCATGGGGACGACAGCGCTGTGAGTCTGGGGGCCTCGGGTTGCAGGGATGGTCGTGCCAACCCATAGAGCAATACGCCCTGGACAGGCAGTCCTTCCGCCTTGATCCGGGTCAGGAACTCCAGGTAGGCATCGAGTTCACATTCCGGCGGGGGCGCACCATCCAGGGCGAACATGCAGGTCTGAAGCCAGGTTGGGCAGAGCTCGGACGCTGTCTTCAGGTTGCGGAACACCTTTTCGGGGTCGACGTCGACTTGGTTGACGGTTTGAATGCCGTTACGGGTGGCCCGATCCAGCTTGAACCAGATTTCACCGTCCAGCTGGGCCAGATGGGCAAAACCGGATTGGACTGCCGGACGGTGCACCAGACTGCCGTTGGTGATGAGGATGGGCTTGGCTATTCCCTGGAGTTGGTAATCGGCCATCACCCGGCCGATACGCGTCACCACGTCAGCAAATTCCCGGGCACTGGTGGGTTCGCCGTTGCCGGACAGGGCGACGTCGTTCAGGCGACGCATATCCTCGGGCACCTCCCGGAACATGAAATCTCCCCGGAGGATGTCGTCCAGCAGCATCCGAAGCTCTCGTTCCAGCCGGTCGACGTCCACCGGTTCGGGGCCGCCCCGGCTCAGGTTGGGGACCTGGCAGTAGATGCAGCGCCAGTTGCAGGCATTGTTGGTGTTCAGGTTGATCCCAACCGATACGCCCCCCGCGCGCCGGGATACCACCGGATAGACATAGGTCATGCCGGCCCGGTCACGGTCATGATCTGTGAAGGTGAGTGGTTTTGAATGGGTCATGAATGCGTCTCGCGCCACGCGCTCAGGGCCTGGATACGCGCCTGGCGGATCGCGGCGGGAATCCTGTCCGGTGGCGACGCCCGGGCAATGGCCCCGGCATCCACGGCCAGGACGGCCGTCAGCGCCTGCTGGAGCAGGGCGTGGGGCGGGTAGGGGCGGCCACCGAATCCCGGCCGGCTGAGGTAATCGCAGGCACAGGCGTCCAGCAGGCCCAGAAAGCGCTCGGGGCGGCGCAGGGCGTCATTCCGCTCCAGCAGGTCCAGGATCGTGGCGGGCCGGAGTTCGCTTGCCCGATGGACGTTGCCGTGATCCCGGGTCACCATGATCGCCAGATCCCTGCAGTCCGCGGGCACCCGGAGGCGTTGGCAGGCTGCCTGGACCAAGTCGACCCCGCGCCCCTCATGGCCGTGATGCCGTGGCCATGCCTGGGGCGGGGTGTTGCCCTTGCCCAGGTCGTGGAGCAACACGGCCCAGCGCACGGCCAGGGGATGATCCTGGCTTGCCGCCCAATCCAGGGCCTGGAGGCTGTGCAGCCCCGTGTCGATCTCGGGATGGTATTCCGGACGCTGGGGTACCCCGAACAGCCGGTCCAACTCGGGTAACAACCGGGCCAGGGCGCCACACTCACGCAACACCCGGAACATGCGGGAGGGTTGCCGGGCCATGAGTCCTCGGGACAATTCCTGCCAGACCCGCTCCGGCACTAGGGCATCCACCTCGCCGGCCCGGACCATGTCGGCCATCAGGCCTGCCGTCTCCGGTGCCACGGTAAAGTCAGGAAAACGGGCGGCGAACCGGGCCAGGCGCAGGATGCGCACCGGGTCCTCGGCAAAGGCCGGGCTGACATGACGGAATATGTGGGCGTCAAGATCCGCCCGTCCGCCATGGGGATCGATGATGGCCCCGCTTTCATCCATGGCCATGGCGTTGATGGTCAGGTCCCGTCGGCGCAGGTCGTCTTCCAGGCTGACGTCCGGTGAACTGCACACCTGGAACCCCTTGTAGCCCCTGGCCGTCTTGCGCTCGGTGCGGGCCAGGGCATATTCGGCATGGGTCTCCGGATGCAGGAACACCGGGAAATCCTTGCCTACCGGCTGGAAACCCAGGGCGGTCATGGTCTCCGGCGTGGCACCCACCACCACATAATCCCGGTCCTGGACCGGCAGGCCCAATAACTGGTCCCGGACGGCGCCACCCACCATGTAGGTGCGCAGCGATCCTGGAGAGGGACTTCCGGGTCTGGACAGCTCAGCGTCCAGCGGTCCGGCGGAAACGGTCATAGAGGCATTTGGGACCTTCGTCCCGCAGGTAGCCCAACTGGGTCTCCAGGGCGGCCGGTGTCCCGAAGCAGGCCGGGAAGCCTTCCGGGCAGACATTGTCCGCCTGCATGGCGTAATGGTTGTCCCGGGTCATGATCTTCTGGCCGGGCTTCAGTTCCATCAGGCGGGCAAAGAGGTAGCTTGGGGTGTCGCCCAGGGGAATCACGACCCGACGCATGCCCAGGTGGCGGGCCACCAGGCTGACCAGATCGGCCAGGGTGTAGACTCGCGGGCCGCACAGGGAATACACCTGGCCGCGGCTTTCGGGCAGGTCCAGGCTGTCGGCGAAAGCCCGGGCCACATCCCCCACGTAGACCGGCTGGAAGCGCGCATGTCCCCCTGCCAGGGGCACGACGGGGGCCAGTCCCAGCAAGTCCGCGAACAGAGTCAGGAAACTGTCGCCGGGGCCGAAGATGACGGATGGCCTGAAGACGGTGACGGTCAGGTCGGTGGCTTCGAGGACGTGCTTTTCCCCCTGGGCCTTGGTTTGCTGGTACACGCTGCGGGATTCCGTACTGGCGCCCAAGGCGCTCATGTGGAGCAGCCGGTCCACTCCCGCATGTCGACAGGCCTGCACCACCTTCATGGGCAGTTCGGCATGCACGCGGGCAAATTCCGATCGGCTGCCGTGCAGGATGCCCACCAAGTTGATCACCGCGTCCTGCCCTCGGAACAGGTTTTCCAGGCTGGCCGGGTCGTGGATGTCGGCTTCGATCAGCTCCACCCCGGGCAGGACCAGGAGGTCCTTGATCCGGTCCCGCTGGCGGCAGGGAATGGTGAGCGTGTGGCCCCGGGCGGCCAGGAGGCTGGCGAGATGGTGGCCGACGAATCCGCCACCACCGAGCAGGCAAATCTTCATGGCTTGTCCTCTATTGGCTGAGGGCTCTATTGTAGCCAAGGCGGCCCGGCTGGGCAGGCCGTCTTGGCCTCCCCAAGCGGCCGGGCGATCATTCCCGGCCTGGTCAACCGCCAGGGGCGGGCGATGCCGGCCCGGCTACCTGGCGGGAGGCCCTGGCCGGGACCACTCCGAGGCGATCCTTCAGGCGGTCGCGCCGGGTATCCAGGCGGTGGCTGTAATACATGGCATTGGCCAGGACTTTCTTGACGTACTCCCGGGTCTCGGTGAAGGGTATGGATTCCACGTAGATGGCGCCCTCCAGAGGCGTGTCGGCCTGCCAGCGGCGAGCGCGCCCCGGTCCTGCGTTATAGCCGGCCGTTGCCAGTACCGGTGAGCGGTCCAGCCGGTCCAGGATGTTCCTCAGATAGAAGGTGCCGAAGCGGATGTTGGTCTCGGGTTCCGTGACCCGGGCATGGGCATTGCGGCCCAATCCCTTCTGCTGGGCGATCCACTTGGCGGTGGCGGGCATGATCTGCATCAGTCCCTGGGCGCCGGCGCTGGAGCGGGCATAGTCGACAAACCGGGATTCCTGGCGCATCAGGCCGAACACCCAGGCCGGGTCCAGGTCGTGCTCCCGGGAATAGGCCTCGGCCAGGTCCCGGTAGGGCGTCAGGTAGCGCAGGTCGAAATTGTGATGGTGCCGGGTGCGCTCCGCCGTGTTGATGGCCCGGTCATACCAGGCTTCCTGACGGGCCAGCTCCGCCGCTGCGAGCAATTGTGCATCGTCCATGCCCCGGATGGCCCAGTTCCATTCCTCCGTGGCCTCGGTCATCAGTTTCATGCGCCGCAGGCGCAGAGCCCGGTCTAGGCCGGGATGGTCCCTGGCGGCCTGGACCTGGTCATGGCGGACCGACGCGTCGGCGGGCTGGGTTTCGAGTCTGACGGGCAGTTCTTCCTCCGCCAGCAGGCCGTAATAGTGGAATTCGCCCGACAGGCGGGCAAAAAGCGTGTTGGCTGCCGAGGTGGCTCCCATGGCCTTCAGGGCCCGGGCCTGCCAGTAGCGCCAGACCGCTTCCGCCTGCATGTCCTCGGGCATGGCCCGGATGGCGTGATAGACCTCCTGCCAACGCCCGGCACGCAACAGGGCTCGAGCCTTCCAGGCGGCTTGTATTTCGGTGGGGCGGGGTCCGCTCAGGGCAAACCAATCGGCTGCCTCGGGTACCAGCTGCTTGGTGGCCTCCGTGGCGATCATGCCCCAGCCATACTGACGGTCAGCTTCGGAGTACGTGTCCTGGTGCTGGCGCCATAGGCTTGCCGCCTTGTGGGGATCGGACTTGGCCAGGCGGCCCAGGGCGTACAGGGTGGCTTCCCGTTGTCCGGCATTGTCCGAGGCCGGAACGATCATGTCCTCGGGCCGGCGCTGGATGCCGGCCAGGATGTCGGAAGCCATGGCCATGGATTCGGGCAGATGTCCGTTCAACTCCCCCGCCAGCCGGATGTTGCCGACCTCCAGTGCCTGCCGCAGGCGGGACAGGCGGTCTTCCTGGGTCAACTGGCCGCGTTCGAACAGCTGGCTGAACAGTTTGCCGCAGGCACTGGGCATGTCCCGGCCGGTACGGTACATGGCGGCACCTTGTCGAGCGGCTTCGGGGCGTCCCGAAGCCAGGTCGGCTCGAAGGCCAAGGCAGCGCAATTCATTGTCGGGCCGGGCGACCAGGGCAGTCCACTGTTTCACCCCGATCCAGTCGTCGCGTTCACCGGCCATGCGCGCCAGTTCCACCCTGAGACGTTCCGCCAGGGGCGAATCCGGAAACCGTTCCACATAGGCGGCATGAGCATGGCTGTCGGCCCGGGCACGCTTCAGCGCCCAATAGCGGGGGTATGAAGCCAGGGGATGACGGTCGTCCATCTTGGCAACCAGCCTGGCAAGGCGTTCAGACTGCCCCTTGGCATACGCCTCGCGGGCTGCCAGGAAGTCCGGGTCGGCCCAGGCGGGAGAGGCAATGGCCACGACCAGGATGGCCGGAAGCAAGTGTCGGAAAAAAGAGAGCACGCCCTGATCCGGAAGTGTTTGGTCAGGACGCACTCTATCAAGACGCGCCCGCTCATGGAAGGCGGGCGCACACGGGGAGCAGGGGCGATACCTGGACCTAGCGCTCGGCTACGGAGAAATTCACCTTGAGACGCAGGTCGGGGCCCGGATCGTAGGGCAGGAAGGTCGTATATTCCCGGCCCTGGTAGCGGTAGACCACGTCATAGCCCACCTGCTGCCGGGACCAGTGGTCCACCGTGCGGCAGCGCTCCACTTCGCGGCTGCCGGACCAGCCTGGGTCGCGGTTGTCGCTCCGGTCGCCGACGATGGCGCCGGTGGTGGCCCCCACCACCGTGGCCAACTTGCGTCCATTGCCCTTGCCGACCTGGTTGCCCAGGATGCCCCCCACCAGGCCGCCGATGATGGCGCCGCCATAGGAGCGGTCCGAGGCGTGGGTGTCCCGCACCCGCTCGGTCCAGCAGTCCTGGCGTGGGGTGTTCATTTCTTCATAGACCGGCGTGCTGGAGATCACCCGGGCCCGGTCGTAATACTGGCCACCCTGGCTGGAAGGACCCGCCAGGCTGGCACCCGCAGCCAGCGCCAGGGTGGAAGCGGCGATCAGAGTAAGGGTCCGTTGGTAGGCGGATTTCATGTCATGCTCCTTGTGCATAGTCCAGACATCGACGAGGGGACGGCTCAGCGCCGGGAATCATCCCTGCGCCTGGGATCCCAGGCGCGGTCACGCCTGTCGTCCCGATCGCGCCTGTCATCCCAACTCCTGTCCTTGTCCCGGCGCCTGGATTCATAGCCCTGGCCGTAGCTGTCCTCGTAGGAGGAAGCTTCCTTCTGCAGGCGCCGACGCAGCTCATCCCGTTTTTCGGGGGACAAGCTTTGCCATTGATCCCGCAGCCGGTCCCATTCTTCCTGGGGCGACATGGCCAACAGCATCCGGGCCTGACCGGAAACAAGGAAATCGGCGCTTGATGCCCTGAAACCGTCCGATGCCCCGGCGCCCAGGCTCAACAGGCCTGTAAGCAGCAATGTGACGAGGGTGATGGGTGGTTTCATGGTTTTCTCCTTCCGACGATGCTCATGCTAGGCACCCGGCGTTTCCGTCGGGTTTCCACATCCTGTAAATTTGTAACCAATTGTTTCTGAGGAACCTGCCATGGATGAAATCCGCCCGCCCCGAATCCTGGTGGTAGATGACGACGCCGGAATCCGCGACCTGCTCTCGGATTATCTACGCAAACAGGACATGGGGGTGCAAACCGCCCGGGATGGTCGCGAGATGGATGAACGCCTGGCCGGCTTCGAGCCTGACCTGGTGGTCATGGATTTGATGCTGCCGGGGGAGGACGGACTGGCCCTGACCAGGCGCCTGAAGGCGGACCGGGACGTGCCGGTGATCATGCTTTCGGCCCGGGGCGAAGACATCGACCGCATCGTGGGCCTGGAAGTGGGGGCGGACGACTACCTGCCCAAGCCCTTCAACCCCCGGGAATTGCTGGCGCGCATCCGGGCCGTGCTGCGCCGGGGGGGCGGGGGCCGGAACGGGGACGGGGAAGGGGTGGGCGAGCGTTATGATTTCGGCCCCTTCACTGTGGACCTCGCGGCCCAGCGCCTGCTCCGGGGAGACGATGAGATTGCCGTGACCCATGCCGAATTCGCCTTGCTCAAGATATTCATCGAACACCCCAACCGGGCCTTGTCCCGGGACCAGATCATGGACTGGCTGAAGGGTTTCGAGCGGGACCCCTTCGACCGCTCCATCGACGTGCGGGTGACCCGGCTCCGGCGCAAGCTGGAGGATGACCCGGCCAATCCGGTCTACATCCGCACGGTCTGGGGTCAGGGCTATCTCTTCGCGCCCAAGGGCAAGGCCGGTCCTTGAGCCTCCTGCCCCGGACCCTGTTTGGCCGTTCCGCCCTGGCCTTGCTGGCCATTTTCCTGCTGGTCCAGGGGTTGGCCCTGTATGTGGTGTGGCGTACCACGGTGGTGCCCCTGTGGGAGCGCTCGGCGGATGACCTGGCGGCCCGCATCGCCCTGGCGGCCCAGACCTGGGTGGAGCTGCCCCCGGAAACACGGGCTGACTACGAGATCGAGCTTTCCTTGCGCCACAGTCTGGAACTGGGTCGTGTGGAGGCCCCCATGACCACGCCCCGGGAAGAGAGCTATTTCGGTGATCTCCTGACCGAAGCCCTGGGCCAGCGAACGGGTCAGACCGTCACGGTGCACCGGGGCACGGGTTCGGGCTACTCCTGGCTGGAGCTGCGCTATGGCGAACACCTGTTGCGCATCGGTTTCACCCGGGCCCGCTACCAGGTGGAAGCCCCCCTGGCCGCGGGCGGGGTCTTCCTGGCCGGGGGTCTGCTCACCCTGATCGCCGTGTTGGTATTGGCCCGGCGCATCAGCCGAAAACTGGCCGATGTGGGTCGCTCCGCGCGTATCCTCGGCCAGGGCCGGACGCCGGAACGCCTGCCGGAGACCGGGGCCGAGGAACTGCGCCAGCTGGCGGTAGCCTTCAATCGCATGGCGGACGAGGTGCAGAAGCTGCTGGAAAACCGGACCGTGCTGTTGTCGGGCATATCCCATGACTTGCGTACGCCCCTGACCCGTTTGCGCCTGGCCCTGTCCATGCTGGAATCCGGCGATCCGGACCTGACGCGGCGCATGGAAGGCGACCTGACCGAGATGGGTGACCTGATCAGCGAGATGATGGATTTCTCCCGCGCGCTCCAGGCCACGGATGTCGGCATGCACGACCTGGTGCCCATGCTGGATGCCCTGGCCCGACATGCGGCCCAGACCGGCGCCGTGATCTGGCAGCCTCCCCCCGCCTGTCCGGCCTGGGTGGGTCCCAGGGCCTTGCACCGGATCCTGGCCAATCTGGTGGAGAACGCCCAGCGCTACGGGGACGGTCAACCGGTGGAGCTGCGCCTGGAATCCGCTGAGCGGGAAGTGGTGGTCCAGGTGTTGGATCGCGGTCCCGGCATCCCGGAGCAGGAACTGGAGACCGTGTTCCAGCCGTTCTACCGCCTGGAAGCCTCACGGGCCAGGGAGACCGGTGGCTCCGGCCTGGGCCTGGCCATCGTGCGCCAGTTGGCCGATGCCTATGGCTGGCGCGTCACCCTGGCCGCGCGTCCCGGCGGTGGTTTGGTCGCCAGTCTGGTCATTCCCGCCGGGCCTGTTGACCAGAGTCAATGAGGGCGGTCCCGGACGGCGCTATGGTGTGGCTCCCCAATCGTACTGGAGTCACGATGTTCCCCATCCATCCCGCCCACAATCACAACCGCGCCGACGGCATCTACCCCTTCGACGCCCGGGGGATCGCCAAGCGATTCCGTCATGCCGCCATTTTCGGCGCTCTGGATGCCCTGGGTGCCGGGGAGCGGATGCGCTTCGTCAACGACCACAATCCCTTGCCCCTGCTCCAGCAGATGCAGGCCCGCTACGGCGACCGGGTGGACATCCATTATCTGGAGGAGGGGTCGGAGCAGGTGGTCATCGACTTCATCATCCGCTGATCCCGGGGTCCCATGCTCCTGATCCTCCTGGTGGTCACCCTGGCGCTCCTGGTGGCCGGGTTGGCCCTGCCCAGGGGTGCCGACCTGGCGTCGGTCTTCTGGGCCCATCTGGTCCTGGCCCTGGGGGTCATGGCCCTGATCACTGCGGCCATGCAGCATTTCGTCCCGGTGCTGACCCGCAGTCGTGGGCCGGGGCCCTGGGTTGCTCGCCTGCCTCTGCTCATGGCAGCGGCCGGCCTCCTGGCCTTGGCGGTGTTCGCCGGCCTGCTGCCCTATGAGACCCTGGCCCTGGCGGCTCTGGTCGCCTTGCTGGGGGTGGCCGTCATGCTGGCCTGGATGGCCCGCAAAGGCCGGGAGACCCTTGGCAGGCCCCATGCCGGGCTGGCCTGGTATGGGGCCGCCATGCTGTGTCTGGGCCTGGGCTTGCTGGCTGTCCTGGCGATACCCATCATGAGCGGTTGGCATCAGGAACTCCGGCTGTTCCACCTGCACGTCAATCTGTACGGATTCATCGGCCTGACCGCCGTCGGCACCCTCCAGGTGCTCATGCCCACCGCTGCCGGCAAGATGGACCCGGAAGCGGGCCTGCGCCTGCGCCAGGACCTCAAGTGGGCCCTGGCCGGCAGCCTGGCCCTGGCTCTGGGCAAGGCCCTGGCCATGGAGTCTTTGGCATGGCTGGGCTTCCTGCTGTGGGGCTGGCCCCTGGCCCGGCTGGGCCTGGCCTGGCTGCGCCTGCATGGACGCAAGATCGTTGCCCTGCACGGCCAGGCGCCCGTGCTCATGGCCGCCTGGGTGGGATTCGTCTGCGCCCTCCTGGCCACGGTCCTGGAGCCGACCACCCTGGCCGGTCCCCTGTCCCTGTTCATGCCGGCCTTTCTGTTTCCCCTGGTGAGTGGTGCTGCGGGGCAACTGGGCCCGGTCTGGGTCCATCCGGGGGCCGATACTGCCCGTCATGACGCTGCCCGGCGACCTCTGGAGCGTTATGCCGGCATCCGCGCCCTGTTGTTCATCAGTTCGGCCGCGCTTCCCTTGCTGGGTTATCAGTGCAGCGGCATGCCGGGCCTGACCGCCCTGGTCTGGTTCGTGGCCGTATTCGTGGTCTGGCTGTATCGGCAGGATTGAGCCTTTTGGGATGACTGTGCGGGTCTCCCTGAACCCTGGGTGCGTTCGTTTGTCAGAATCCGTATATTTGCCTAATCTGCTGCCTCAAAGGTGCCCTGGCCAGGGCAGAAGCAGCTTGCAGGAGGATGAAGGATGGCAATCGGCTGGATGACGATTCTCAAGACCGTGCCCTGGGTGGATGTGATTCGTTCCGCTCCGGTGATCGCCGATGGCGCGCGCAAGCTGTGGAACAACGTGGGCAAGAAGACGCCGGAACCCCCCCCTCCCCGGGATGTCTATGTCCACGACCAGGATTCCGGGGATCCCCAGGCCCGTCTCCAGGCCAGGCTGGCGGACATGGAGGACACGGCCCGGGCCTTGCATCGCCAGGTCCTGGCTTCCACCGAGTTGATCAAGGATCTGGCCGACCAGAACACGGTGCTGATCCGTCGGGTGGAAGCCCACCGGGTCCGTCTGCTCTGGCTCAGCGTCGTGGTGGCCGTCCTGGCCCTTGCCGTTCTCTGGCAATTCCTGGCTCCTTAGGGCCGGGTGAGACCTCTGACCGGCCCGTCGGCAGGATGTACCGGTAAACATGAAAGTATTGTTAAATGGCGCCTGCCCGGGGAAACCCGGCAGAGCATTGCCCCGAGGACGCCGATAATCGGGGTGCAAGCTCTTGACTGCCCCATCCCGGGGCCATAATCCAGCCCGACGACCACGTCGGGCGGCCGGTCAACCGTCGCCTCCCGGGGCTCGGTGTCGGCCTTGAACCGAGGAGACGAGTGATGCTGAGCAAGACCACGCTGGCCTGCCTGGGCCTGGTTATTGGGTTGGCTGCCCAGCCGGCCCTGGCTTTCACCATGACCGACAGTCAGGGCAAGACCCATCGCTTGGCCGATTACAAGGGCAAATGGGTTTTGGTGAATTTCTGGGCCACCTGGTGTCCGCCGTGCCTGGAGGAGATTCCCGACCTGAATGCCTTGCACGAGGAAAAGAAGAACAACCTGGTGGTCATCGGCGTGGCCATGGATTACAAGGATCCAAGGCAGGTGCTGGACTATGCCGAGCAACAGATGGTGTCCTATCCCATCGTGCTGGGGGATTACAAGATGGCGGCGGAAGTCGGTCCGGTACGCGGCTTGCCCACCACCTATCTCTACAATCCGGAAGGCGAGGTCGTGGCCTACAATGTGGGCGCGTTGACACGCTCGGCCGTGGAGTCCTACATCCGGAAGAAACCGGCCAAGAACAAGGCCAAGCCCTAGGAGATCGTCATGCGTTGGTTGATCTTGGTGCTTTCCCTGCTGGCGTTTCCCTCTGCGGCTCAGACCCGGGATGCCGGCCAGCACTTTTTCCAGCCCTTTCTGGGTGACCTGGCGGAAGATCTGGTCATGGCCCGGGATGAAGGACGGAAGGGCATCCTCCTCATGTTCGAGATGGAAGAATGTCCCTGGTGCCACCGCATGAAGCAGACCATCCTGAATCAAGTCGAGGTCCAGGACTATTTCCGCCAGCATTTCCTCATCTACAGCATCGATGTGAAGGGTGATGCCCCCCTGACGGATTTTTCCGGCAAGGAGACCACCCAGAAAGCCTTTGCCTTGGAACAGCGAGCCCGGGCAACGCCCGTTTTCATCTTCTATGATCTCCAGGGGGTCCCGGTGACCCGCTTCACAGGGCCCACCCAGACCCCGGCCGAGTTCCTTCTTCTGGGCCGGTTCGTGGTCGACGGCGAGTACAAGAAGCAGCCGTTCAACATTTTCAAGCGTCAGCAGCAAGCCAAATGATGCGCTGTCTGGTCCTGGGGCTGGCCCTGAGCCTGGCCGCGGTGGCCCAGGCTCAGGCTGCCGGGTCGGAGCTGACCCTGGATCAGGCCCTGGCGGCTGCCCAGGCGGAGCACCCGGAACTGGCTGTCCATCAGGCTCAGGTGGACTTGGCCGGGGTCGATCTCGCCCAGGCCCAGGGGCTGGACGATCTACGCCTGGGCCTGGAGGGGAGCCTGCGCACCGGACGCAATCCCCTGACCGACGACCGGTTCGAACCCGACCACCAACTCCGTTTCAACCTGCGCAAGCCCCTCTGGGACAGTGGTCGGCAAGCCCTGCGGGAAGATGCCGCCCGCCTGGAAAGCGAAGGGCGCCTGGGGCAACTGATGGACGCCCGGCAGCAGCGGCGGCTGGACGTCATGCAACGCTTCTTCGAGGTGCTGCAGGCGGATCTGGCCTACACGGCGGCCAACGAATTCATGGCCGCATCCTATGTGGCCTGGGACAAGGCGCGGGATCGCCACAGCCTGGGCGAAGTCTCCGGTGTCGATCTGGCCGATCAGGAAGCCCGCTACCAGGACACCCTGATGAAACGGAACCGGGCCTTGCGCACGAGCCGTGAGGCCCGGGCCCGGTTGGCGGCGGCCATGAATCGTCCGGGCCAGTTGCCTGCCGCCCTGAAGGTGCCAGACCTGAAAACCAACGAGCGCCACTTGCCCGACATGGATGGGCTGCTGGCATTGCTGAAAAGCCGCAATCCGCGCTTGCAGGCCCAGAACATGCTGGTCCAGGCGGCCTACAAGCGCCGGGATGCCGTGGGGGTGGAATATGCGCCCAGCCTGGAACTGGAAGCGGAGCTGGCGGCCTACAGCCGGGATTCCTATACCCGGGACAATGCCCGGGCCGGGCTCAATTTCGTCTGGCCCCTCTATCATCCGGGGCAAAAGGATGCGCGCCAGGCCCGGGAGGTCGCCCAGGCCAGACTGTTGCAGGCCCAATACGACCATCTGCTCCTGGAACTGGGCCAGGCCCTCCTGGAAACCCGGGAAGAAATACTGTTTCTGCGCAGCACGGCCCGCCGGGTGGCCGAGGCCGCCATTCACAGCAGTGAACTCAATCTGGAGCGGGCCCGGGCAGAATATGAACTGGAAATGAAGACCAACCTGGGCAACAGCATGGCGGAAACCCAGGCAGCGGCCTTGCGGCGCCAGGAGGTGGAATATCGCCTGGCCCTGGCCTGGGCCCGACTGGAAGCGCTGCTGGGGATCCCGCCCGGCAGTCCGGTAATGGTGGAGGGTAAAGAACCATGATGAAACGATGGATGCTCCTGTTCCTGGTGGGCAGTCCGGCAATGGCCGCCGATTTCCAGGCCAGTCTGGACTGGTCCCAGCGGGTGACCCTGGCCCTGCCGGTCAGTGGCGTGGTGGCCATGGTCAGCGCCCAGCCGGGCGAAACCGTGGCCAAGGGCCGGGTATTGGCCAGCCTGGACGGCCGTGCCTACGAGGCCGGGGTGCTGGAGGCCCGGGCCGACCTGGACCGGTTGAGCCGGGAAGCGGGTGATGCCGACAAGGAACTGGAGCGGGCCCGGGAACTGTATGCCCGTACCGTTACCTCTACCACGGAACTGGATGCCGCCCAGTTGCGCCAAGCCCGGGCGACGGCCCTGCTCACGGCGGCCCAGGCGCGGGTGGAAAAGGCCCGGAAGGCCCTGGAAGACAGCGAGGCCCGGGCCCCCTTCGATGCCGTGATCCTGGATCGCCTGGCCGAGCCGGGCATGGTGACCAGTCAGTGCCAGCCGGCGCCGTTGCTGACCCTGGCCCGGGCCGATGAAATGATTGCCCGGGCGGAGCTGACCGTGGCCCAGGCCGGTGGCATTCCCTTGCAACGCCCCGCTCTGGTCCAAACGGGTGGGCGTCAATATTCCGGAGCGGTGCGCGCCATCCGCGCCCTGGCCAATGGCCGCTATGCCCTGGAAGTGGCTTTCCCCCGTCCGTCCGGTCTTCTGGCCGGCATGGAAGCCCGCATTCGTTTGCCTTGAGTCGTTTGACCTGACACGTTTGCCCTGAGCCGTTTGCTGCCCAGAGGCATGGTCGGGTTCAGGCCGGGGGTGCCAACGGCCACCGGCCGGCATGGGTTTGCCGGCCGGGACCGTCGGTCTGGCTGGATCAGGCCGCTATGGCGTAGCGTTCCTTGGCTTCCCGGGCCGCCTTGGCCTCCTCGGCGTCATAGCCCTTGCCGGACCACAGCATGCGATAGGCGAGTTCCTCGTTGCCGTTCTCGCACAGGTCCAGGACCTTCTGGAACAGGGGCTGGAAGGTGTCCGAACGATGGGACCGCTCATGCTCTTCGAAGGACTGCCAGAAGGTGACGATCAGGGCCTCCCGATCCTTCAGGGGATTGTCCACGGGCTGGCCGATGGTGGAACCCTCGTTGGAAACCTGACCCGAGTTCATGGCGACGAAGCCACCGACAAAGCCCGTATCCGAATGGTAGGTCTTCACGTTTTCACACAGCTCGGCCACCCGCATTTCCAGATCATCGGTGCTGTATTCGGGCTTGAGGATGACGCGGTTGATGGTAACGACGCCTTCGGGATTGAAACCGGGAATCAAGGACATGGTGCGACTCCTTTAGAAAGTTAACGAATACTGATGCAGTCTTGCCATCAAAAGGAAGCAACAGGCTTCCGTGGTTAATACCTTAATAAAACACTCAACTAATGTCAAGCGCATTTTTATGACCACATAAAATTGACTGATAACCATGACGTGGTTGCAATTATAGAACGATCGTTCTAATCTGGGTTTTTAAGAACGAACGTTCGACATAGCCGTGTCCCTGCGTGCCCTGCTCCTGGATTTCAATTCCTTCTTTGCCTCGGTGGAGCAGCAGCTCAGGCCGGAGTTGCGGGGACGTCCCGTGGGTGTGCTCCCGGTCTTGGCGGAAACCACCTGCTGCATCGCCGCCAGTTACCAGGCCAAGGCCCATGGGGTGAAGACGGGAACCTCGGTCATGGATGCCCGGCGTCTATGTCCCGACATGGTGTTCGTGGAGGCCCGGCCGGCGGTCTACGTGGAAATGCACCATCGACTGATGGAGGCGGTGGACAGCGTGATCGCGGTCAGTGAGGTGCTGTCCATCGACGAGGTGGCCTGCGATCTCACCGGCAGTTGGCGCCAGGAGGCGGTCATCACGGACCTGGCCCGCCGGGCCAAGGCCAGGATCCGGGACATAGGCGAGTGTCTCACCTGCTCCATCGGCATCGGTCCTAACCGGTTTCTGGCCAAGACCGCCTCCAACATACAGAAACCGGATGGCCTCACGGTGATCCACGCCGAGGACTTGCCCGACATCCTGTTCCGGCTCGAACTCCGGGACCTGAACGGCATTGCCCGGGCCATGGAAGAGCGCCTGCACCGGCAGGGTATCCATACCGTGGAACAGTTGTGCCGGGCCAGCCGGGAGACCTTGCGCAAGGTCTGGGGCGGGTTGGAGGGGGAGCGCTTCCATGACCGGTTGCATGGACTGGAAGTGACACAATTGCCCTCCCGGCGCAGCAGCCTGGGCCACTCCCATGTCCTGCCGCCCCATCTGCGCTATGCCGGTGGCGCCTACGCGGTCCTGTCCAAACTGACCCAGAAGGCGGCCTTGCGCCTGCGGGCGGAGGGCTACATGGCGGGCCGGATGGGGATACGGGTGGGTTTCAGGCATCGGGACACCTGGGAGGCCGGGGCCCGTTTTTCGGCCATGCAGGATACCCTGGGCTTCCTGCGCATCCTGGCCGGCCTCTGGGCGGAACGCCCGGCCCACGGCGAGCCCACCAAGGTGAGCATGGTGTTCCATGACCTGATTCCGGTGGGGCAGGATACCTTGCCCCTGTTCGAGGACGGGACCCGCACCCCGGGCCTGGATGCCGCCTTCGACAAGGTACGGCGCCGTTTCGGCAACTCGGCCCTGTATTTCGGCGGCGCCTTCTTGGCCGGCCAGGAGGCCCCCATGCGGATATCCTTCACCCACATCCCGGATCCGGACCTGGAGAGCGATGAGCGCCTGGCCGGGATACACTGACGCCTGACCGATGGATGGAGGAATGGATGAAGACTGGACTGGCTCGCTGGCTGACCGAGCCCTGGCAGGACATGGTGGCCGGCCTGGAGCGCGCGCTTTCCGCCGGCCCGGGCCTCTGGGCGCTGGCCGGGGCCCTGGCGGCCATGCTGGCCGCCTGGTGGGTCTATGTGCCGATCCATGAGCTCATGCATGCCTGGGGCTGCCTCCTGGCCGGTGGCAGCGTGACCCGGCTGGAGATCGACGAGGCCTATGGCGCCGTCTGGCTGGCTCAGATATTTCCCTATGTAGTGCCCGGCTCGGAGTATGCCGGGCGCCTGAGCGGCTTCGATACCGGCGGTCATGACGGCATCTACCTGGCGACGGTCTTCTTTCCCTACCTGCTGACCCTGTTCCCCGGCGTGTGGCTGCTGAAACGGAGCGCCCGGGCCGGTCGCACGGCCTGGCTCTGGCTGGGGGCCGCCCTGCCGCCGGCCCTGGCCCCGTTCATGTCCCTGACCGGGGACTATTACGAATTGGGTTCCATCCTGGTCAGCCGCCTGGCCGCAGGCGGATATCCCGATGCCCCGGCCCGCTGGCGGGCGGACGATGTGCCCCTGCTGGTGAGCCGCCTGTGGGGGGACCCCGGCAGCACCGGGCTGGATGCCCTGGGCGTGGCCGCCAGCCTGGTGCTGGGTCTGGCCCTGGCCTTGGCCACCTATGCCCTGGGGGCCTGGCTGGCCCGGGCCGTGCTCGCTGGCCGGGCCGCACCATGAATCCAGAACCCATGGATTCGGACATCCTGGACAACGGAGCCCTGGTCCAGGATTTCGGCCCTCGGCTGGTGGCCTGGCAAAAGACCCGGGGTCGTCATGACCTGCCCTGGCAGGTGGCCGATCCCTATGCCGTCTGGGTGTCCGAGATCATGCTCCAGCAGACTCAGGTGGAGACCGTGATTCCCTATTACCTGCGCTTCATGGCGCGCTTCCCCCGCCTGGCCGACCTGGCGGATGCCGGGGAGGAGGAGGTGCTGGCCTGCTGGAGCGGCCTGGGTTATTACGCCCGGGGGCGCAACCTGCACAAGGCGGCCCGGAAGATCGTCCGGGAGCGGGGCGGGGTGTTCCCGTCCGTCCTGGCAGACATTGCCGATCTGCCCGGCGTGGGACGGTCCACGGCAGCGGCCATCGCCGTCTTTGCCTGGGGCCAGCGGCATGCCATCCTGGACGGCAACGTGAAACGGGTGCTGTGCCGGCTGTTCGGCGTCCCGGGCTGGCCGGGCGCTCCCCGGGTGGAGGCCCGGCTCTGGCAACTGGCCGAGGCCCTTCTGCCGGTGACGGAGGTGGGCGCCTATACCCAGGGATTGATGGATCTGGGTGCCACCCTGTGCCGGCGCACCCGGCCCGACTGCGACGCATGTCCCTTCCGGACCGAATGCGTGGCCCGTCGGGAGGGGCGTCAGGCCAGCCTGCCCGAGGCACGACCCCGGAAGGCGACGCCCATCCGCACCGTACGCATGTTCATCCTGATCCAGGCCGGTGCGGTCCTCCTGGAGCGGCGTCCCCCGACCGGTATCTGGGGCGGCCTCTGGAGCTTGCCCGAGACGCCGGCGGATAGCACGGTGGAGGTTGCCCTGGCCGGCCTGGGGTTCCCCACCGGGGCGTTTTCGGACTGGGTCCAGTGCCCCCCCCTGCGCCATGCATTCAGCCACTTCAAGCTGGATATCCAGCCGGTGCGGGTGACCCTGTCGGGACGATCCATGGGCGTGGCTGAACCGGGCCGGGTCTGGCTGGACCTGGAGGATGCCCTGGGTGCGGCCCTGCCGGCCCCGGTCCGCACACTCCTGGCCCGGCTGGTGGATCAGGGCTTGTAGGCCAGGATCTGCACCACCGCCCCCTCGCCGGTATGGCCGGGGCCCTCGTGGACCGGGCGCACGATCTCCACCGCATGCTGGAAATCCAGTCCGGCCAGTTCGTTTTCCAGGCTGTCCAGGTCCATCATCAGTTCCACCACCGGGGGGCCACCGGTGCCGTAGCTCAACTGCTTCGGAGTGTACGCCTCCAGGACGAAGGCGCCGCCCGGCGCCAGGCCGGCCACCGCCCGGGCATGCAACCGGGTCCGCAGGGCGGGCGGGACGTGGGCGAAGATGGAGACGATCAGATCCCACTGGCCGGGCTCGATGAGGAAATGGTCCAGATCCGAAACCACGGTCTCGATCTCCACGCCCCGCAGGGCGGCCAGCCGGCGGGCCTTGTCCAGGCCGACGGCTGAGCTGTCCACCGCCGTCACCCGGTAGCCCAGGCCAGCCAGGAAAACGGCGTTGCGTCCTTCGCCCTCGGCCAGGCACAGAGCCCGCCCCTTGGGCAGGCGGTCCGCCATGCTGGCCAGGAAATCGTTGGGCTCAGTACCGTAGACGTAGGTCTCCGAGCTATAGCGTTGGTCCCACATACTTGCATTCCTTGCAAATGCCCCGAATTGTATACACTCGGTCACCCTCGCCCAAGGACGCCATGGACAAGCCCCATTCCCCCTCCTGCGAACGCAACCGCGAGCCCATATTGGCCGTGCTGCGGGACTATCTGCCGGATTGCCGACGGCTTCTGGAGATCGGCAGCGGCACCGGCCAGCATGCAGTCTACTTCGCTGCGGAATTTCCCCATCTGGTCTGGCAGGGCAGCGACCTGGCGGACAACCTGCCGGGCATTCGGGCCTGGCTGGCGGAGGCCGGCCTGGCCAATACGCCCGTACCCCTGGAACTGGACGTGACCGGGGCCTGGCCGAGCGGGCCGTTCGATGCCCTGTTCAGCGCCAATACTTTGCACATCATGCCCTGGAGCGGGGTCGAGGCCCTGTTCCGTGGCCTGCCGGCCGTCCTGGCACCCGGCGCCCGGGTGATCGTCTACGGGCCTTTCAATTACGGCGGCCGATACACCAGCGACAGCAATGCCGCCTTTGATGAATGGCTCAAGGCGCGGGGAGCCCACCAAGGCATCCGGGATTTCGAGGCGGTGGACGCCCTGGCCCGGAGCGCCGGCCTGAGTCTGCTGGAAGACCGGGCCATGCCAGCTAACAACCGCTGTCTGGTCTGGCGTGCCCCGGACTGACTCCGGCCCTGTCTGCCTGGTCGGGGCCCGGGACCTGGAGCCGGGCCAGTGGCACGGTCTGGATACCCGGGGCGATCCCTTCATGCACCGGGAATTCCTGGGGATCCTGGAGGCTTCGGGTGCGGCCGGCCCCGGCATGGACTGGCAGGCCATGCACATGGCCTGGCGGGATGGCGCAGGCGACTTGACGGGCCTGGTCCCCCTTTATCTGCGCCACGCCTCCTTCGGCGATTTTTCCCATGACTGGCGCTGGGTGCCCGCCTGGCGGGAGCGGGGCTTGGCGTATTACCCCAAACTGGTCACCGGCGTCCCCTATACCCCTTCGCCCGGACCGCGCCTGCTCACGGCGCCAGGCGGACCCGACCGGGCCACGCTGGCGGCGAGTGTGCTGGAGCTGGCCCGGGAGCTGGCGGTCTCCGCCTGGCAGTGCCTGTTTCTGGAAGAGGCAGACCGGGCGGTGTTGGCAGAGGCGGGGCTGCTCATGCGGCGGGGGGTCCAGTTCCATTGGCTGAACCGGGGCTACCGGGACTTTGCCGACTACCTGGACCGGTTCAGCGCCGACAAGCGGAAGAAGCTGAAACGGGAGCGCCGGGCCGTGGCCGATGCCGGGTTGCGGCTGGAGGTGCGCCATGGGCATGAGATCGAGCCGGAACTCTGGCCCCATCTGCATCGCCATTACCAAACCACCTACCAGCGCCATGGCAACCACCCCGCCTTCGACGCCACGGTTTTCCCCCAACTGGGCCAGGCCCTGGGCCCGGCCATGGTGATCTTCCTGGCCTGGGATGGGAATACTGGCAGCCCGGGGGGCAGTCCGGGCGGCGGGCCGGGGTCCTCTCCCGTGGCCTCGGCCATCTGTTACCGGGACCGCACCACCCTGTACGGACGCCACTGGGGCAGCGATGGTGCCTGGCCCGGCCTGCATTTCGAGCTTTGCTACCACCAGGGTATCGAATACGCCATCGCCCAGGGGCTGGAGCGCTTCGAACCGGGGGCCCAGGGCGAACACAAGGTGGCCCGGGGTTTCGAGCCGGTGGATACCTGGTCCGCCTTCTGGATCACCGACCCGGTCATGGCCGATGCCCTGGCCCGTTTCCTGGCCCGGGAGTCCGACGCCGTGCTGGACTATCAGGCAGAGATGATCCGGCATCTGCCCTTCAAGTCGGCCCTGTCCTGACCGGTCCTACCGCACGTCGATCGGCACGGCGAAGGCGCCCGTGGCCGCAGTGAGGGCAGCGCCGGAACGGTCAGTGGTCCAGCGCCCGATACTCCACCACATCCGATGCATCATTGTTCCCCGGATGGCAATCTTCGTTGGGGGCGTAGGGCGCCATGTCCTGTTTGATCGCCCGCAGGGTGAAAAGCCGCCGGGCATTGATCTGTGACGGCGAGAAACCCGGACCCCAGCCCCCGAAGCCCGGAATCGTGTAGCTGGCCTTGACCGTCAGGGATGCCCCCGACCCGAGCTGGGTAAACGTCTTGCTGGCCAGCACCTCCGATACCCCGGTCTTCACGTAGGAGAACCCGGGCGCATAGGCCAGATTCATGATCACTTCGGCCACGGAAGGGGTGTGATATTTCACCCCGCCCACGTTGGTCACCGTGCCGGTGATCTTCACCTGACCGTCGTTCTCCTGGATCAAATCGATGGTTGCCTTGAGATCGGGGCAGAGCAGCTTCAGGTCGCGCATCTGATTCGCCCTGAACGGGGTATCCGTGGCAGGCATCACCTGCATGTCCGGTGCGGCGCCTGCCGCTTGGGTGATCGTCAGGCCGAAGCCGAGCAACAGCATGGACAGCGTGCTTGATAAAGGAGCGTTCATGGGGGGCCTCCGGTGTTGTGTGGCATATCCGATTTTCAGCGTAGGCCCTTATCCATGCCGCGTATATGGATTCCTGAAGGTTGCATCCTGGCACCACCGGTTTGGCCTCCAGGCGCCCCGGAGTGACGGCTGGGTTGCCCGGCTTCAGGATCGGGCAGTGAGTTGGGAAGGATGCGCGGCCTGCAACACCGCCCGCATCTGGGCTTCTGTCACCGGGTACGTCAACACCCCGTGAACCGGAAACAGTTCCAGCAGCTTGCCGATATGCGGGGCCTGGCCGGGTTGCATGACGATGATGATCCTGGCCTGGGGCGCCTTTGCCAGCAAGGTGGTCAGGGTGACATCCAGATTCGAGACATTGGTCCCGGCATAGTTGTTTGCCCAGCCATAGACGTATTCCCCCAGGAAAAAATCGGGCCGTTGCTGGTTCAAGGCCCGGTGAAGGTTGCGGGCGGACGGAAAGCGATGCTCTTCTATACCGAGTTCCGTGTACAAATCGGGAAAGCGGCATGCCAGGGGGGAGCCCAGCAGGGCGTACAGGAGGCTCATGGCTCGGACTTATGGCGAAAGGGTTGCGGAGTGTGGCTCATGGTGCGGGTTTTGGGATAGTTCGGATATGGACCAACATACATTCTGAGTCTACTTCATATCCCGCCATGACCTTGTTCCCTTGGATGCCGGCTCGGAATGGCAAGCCCATCAAGCTGGATGTCGCCAGTGGCTTTGCCGCCTGTGGGTCGCTTTCCAACTGGACGTCGGCGAGTCGTCTGTTATCCCACAATGCAGGGGGGTAAGCAGGATCATGCCCTGCAACTTGACCGGTTTCGCGTCCTGGGCAGGGCGGTCACAACCATGACGAATTCCGGTGCAGTACGAGACGGAAATGGTGGTCGGTGCCCAATCAAGTGTCCCGCTGCCAAAGACAGGCTGTCATGGCCAACCCGCCATAGGTGTATTCGGGCGTCCGCCAGGTGACGCTGTCGTCAGGGTCGGCCATGCCCCATGCCACGAAGAGCGGAAGCAGGTGTTCCTCGGTTGGGTGCGCGGCGGCGCCATGGGGCGCACGGTCACGATAGGCAAGAAGATCGTCGTCACGGTGGCCGGTGATCGCCCGTCCCAGCCAGTGCGTGAACTCGACTGCGGGGGCAAAGGGCGGCGACCCCGGGGCGGTCAGCCAGCCGAAGTTGTGGGTGACGGAGCCCGATGCCAGGATGAGCACGCCCTCATCGCGCAGCGGCCGCAGGATGCGGCCAAGGTCGCGGTGCCAGGCTGTTCCAGCAGTGGGCTGGACGGACAGTTGGCACACCGGGATGTCCGCGTCGGGGTAGATGAGCCGCAGTGGCACCCAGGCGCCGTGATCGAGCCCGCGGTTGGCTGAAACCCGGATCGGCAGTCCCGCATGGTTGAACAGGGACGCCACGCGGCCGGCCAGATCCACCGTGCCGGGGGCCGGGTAGCGGATCGCGTACAGAGACCTCGGAAAGCCCCCAAAATCATGCAGGGTGTCGGGTTGAGCCGCGGCACTGATCGTCGGCGTTTTCGTTTCCCAATGGGCCGATACCACTAGAATGGCACTTGGCTTGGGCAATTGTTGACCGAGATCGGCCCACATCGCCCCGGTCGCCCCGGGGTTGAGCAGTATGTCGGGTGCGCCATGGGATACGAACAGGATGGGGTGTGTCATCAACGCTCCAAGAACTGAAGCTCATCGTAGCAGTGCCCGTGCGATGAAGAAATTGCCATGTCAGAGCAATTCATTGCTGCCGGGGTCGCAGCGGATCAAGCAACGACCGCAGGCCGTTGTGGTCCATCTCCTGCATCAGCGCCAGCAGCCGGCCGATCTCACCCGGGGGAAAACCCTCCCGGGCGAACCAGTTCAGGTAGTTGCCGGGCAGGTCGGCGATGAGCGTGCCCTTGTGCTTGCCGAAGGGCATTTCGACGCTGACCAGCCGTTCCAGGTCTTCGGGTTTCATGGCTGGCTCATGTCGCGGGCTGAATAGGGTCAGCCATTGGCGCGCACCCCGGCGTGGATCGTCAGGCCGAGGCCGACGCTGCCGAAGCGGTCGCCTTCCACCAGCCGGGCATGGGGAACGCTCGCCTGGCAGGCCGCCCGCACCGAAGGGATCGCCGAGGTGCCTCCGGTGAGGAACAGTGTGGTGATGGCCGAGGCTGGCACGCCGGCCTGGTTCAGGCAGGCGTGGATGCTGGCGGCGATCTTCTCCGTTTCGCCACGGGTGGCCCGTTCGAAGGCGGCCCGGGAGAGCTGGATGACCAGGCCATCGTCGACATAGGGCAAGGCCATCGCGACATGTGCCGCATCCGACAGCGCGATCTTCGCGGCTTCGACATCGCCGGCCAACTGGTGGCCGGTCCGTTCGCGGATGACGCGGGCCAGACGATGCACCATGGCCGGCTGCGCGGCCATGTGATGCAGCTCCTTCAGCAGCGTGGCCGTGCGGTTGTCGTTAAGCAGGACGATGCGGTGCCAGGTGGCGAGGTCGAAATA
>DYHB01000017.1:281-5456 GCA_020724415.1 Thiobacillus sp. | reverse complement strand
CGGGGGCCGGCAGCTCGCGTTCCGGGTGCAGGCGTTGGTGGGTCCCGTAGCCCAGATGCGGCATGACCTGGTCGAGGCTCAGCCGCTTGTCGTAGTCGGTGCCGCCGATGTGAATGCCGGCATTGGCCAGCACGTCGGCCTTGCGGTCCACCTTCAGGTGCCGTGCGGGCGAGACCCGGACGATGGAGATGTCCGCCGTGCCGCCGCCCAGGTCGGCGATCAGCGCCAGTTCCTCTGCGTCGATCCGGGCCTCGTAGTCGAGGGCCGCCGCGATGGGCTCATACTGGAAATCCACGTGCTTGAAACCGCAGTCCCTGGCAATCGCTTCAAGCTGGTCCTGGGCCGCCCGGTCACGGGCATCATCGTCGTCCACGAAGCGCACCGGACGCCCCAGCACCACCGACTTGGCCTCCGCCCCCGACTGGGCCTCGGCCAGGGATTTCAGGTGACGAAGGAACAGGCCGATGATATCCTTGAAGGCGATCCGCTGATTGCCGACGGATGTCGTTTCCTCGATCAGCGAACTGCCCAGGACGCTCTTCAATGAACGAAGCAGGCGGCCTTCGTAGTGCTGGGTGTAGGCCGCGATGGCACTGCGTCCGAACTGGACGCACTCATCCTCCGTGTTGAAGAAGATCGCGCTTGGAATGGTGACATGATCCCCCTCCACCGCCGCCAGCACCGGTCCGGAGACGGTTGGATAACCGACGGTGGAATTGGACGTGCCGAAGTCGAGGGCGAGGATGGCCCCGCGGGCATGGTCGAGCGATGCACGGGGCGGACGCGGTTTGCGAGGCATGGGAGTTCGAGGGTTCTGGCGCCGGACCGGTTGGCCAGGGCCGGCAATAAAGGCGCGTAGTATACGGCGACATGCAAGTGGCCTGAGGATAACTGCGGCAGGCGGTTTCATTCAGGCATCGGATTTCGTCAGCAACGACGCCTTATTGAAATTGCGAAAATTAATTGGTGTCCCCTATTGTTGGGTCGCTATATGTTTGAAGCGGCTTCAGGGATCAACATGGCCCTGTTCCCGTTGATGCCGGATGGCGAGAATGATGGCCCGGTCATGTTCGGCATCGTAACGATACAGGGCGAGGTAACCACTGCGCCCACGGGAAATCACCAATTCCCGGAAACCTTCCTCGACTATCCGCCCGATGAGAGGGTGCCGTGTCGGCACGACAAGCCCATCCAGAAGTATGTCGCCGGTAGCCTGAGCGGCCGTTCCAGCAGGAAGTCGGCGAGTCGATTGATATCCCGTAATGCCCGGGGTGCCAACACCAGACGGGTCATGGCTTACAGCTTGACCGGTTTCGGAGCCTGGGAAGATCGGCCGGCAAGCCGGTCACGAAGGTGGCTGAAAACCTCATCGGCGTCATAGACCAGGCCGTACTGCGCCACCTCCTGCTCGGCCAGCAGGGCGGACTGGACGAACTCGCGCCGTCTTTCCGCCAGTTCGGTCTGCAACTGCAAGGCCTCCACCATGAAGGCATGCGATGTCTTGCCGGTTTGCTTGGCCGCCTTGGCGATGCGGGCTTTCAGGTCATCGGGAAGTTTTAGAGTGGTGGTCGCAGGCATGGGGCGTCCTTCATTACCTCGGGTAACACAAAGGTAGCGCCATTGGGGTCGGGTTCGATTATTTATGCGGCCACCCTGGTCTCGCGCGTTCTGTCCCCGATCCCCATCAGCAAATACTCCACGCTGATGTCTTCATCCAGTTCATCCCAGTGCAGGCCGGTGCCGCCTCCGCTGATGACATATCGGTTCAGCAGTTCCGGCGTTGCATTAAGCAGGCGCGGGAAATAGGCGAGGGGGGTGCCTAGCTTGCGGCCATCGACCAAGTCCACCCACATCATGCCTTGGTCGAAGCTGATGGATTTAGCTAAAGAACTCATGCCAAGCCCTTTCGATGGTTTCGCGGTTGTCGCTGACGACGCCAGCCAACTCAGATAATTCGCTACTGGACATGCCGTAACTGCTGGCCAGCTTCACTTCGGGTTCCACCCAGAACTTGGCTACCGCTTCACCCTTGCGGATGTGTATGTGCAGGGGTTCGCGCGGGTTGCCTTCGTTCGAGTAGAAGAACAGCTTGAAGTTTTTGTAGCGCAGTACGACCGGCATCGTCAACTGTTCTAAGAATAGGTCAGTCCCAGCTCAGAGCCCCACCAGTCTGATACTCCGTAACCCGCGTCTCAAAGAAGTTCTTTTCCTTCTTCAAGTCGATCATCTCCGCCATCCACGGGAACGGGTTGTTCGCGCCGGGGAACAGTTCGTCCAGGCCGATCTGGGTGGCGCGGCGGTTGGCGATGAAGCGCAGGTATTCCTTGAACTGGGGGGCGTTCAGGCCGAGCACGCCGCGCGGCATGGTGTCTTCGGCGTAGGCGTATTCGAGTTCGACGGCCTTCATGAAGATGCCCTTCAGTTCGGAGCGGAATTCGGATGTCCAGATGGCGGGATTTTCCAGTTTGAGCTGGTTGATCATGTCGATGCCGAAGTTGCAGTGCATGGACTCGTCGCGCAGGATGTACTGGTATTGCTCGGCGGCGCCGGTCATCTTGTTCTGGCGGCCCATGGCCAGGATCTGGACGAAGCCGACGTAGAAGAACAGGCCTTCCATGATGCAGGCGAAGGCGATCAGGCTCTTCAGGAAGGCCTGGTCGGTTTCCGGGGTGCCGGTCTTGAAGTTGGGGTCGGCCAGCACGTCGATGAAGGGCAGCAGGAATTCGTCCTTCTGCCGGATGGACGGGATTTCATGGTAGGCGTTGAAGATCTCGCCTTCGTCCAACCCCAGGCTCTCCACGATGTATTGATAGGCGTGGGTGTGGATGGCCTCCTCGAAGGCCTGGCGCAGCAGGTATTGCCGGCACTCGGGCGCGGTGATCTGGCGGTAGGTGCCGAGCACGATGTTGTTGGCGGCCAGCGAGTCGGCGGTGACGAAGAAGCCCAGGTTGCGCTTGACGATGCGGCGCTCGTCCTCGGACAGGGCGTTGGGGTCCTTCCACTGGGCGATGTCGCGGCTCATGTTCACTTCCTGGGGCATCCAGTGGTTGGCACAGGCGGCGATGTATTTTTCCCAGGCCCATTTGTACTTGAAGGGGACGAGCTGGTTGACGTCGGTGTTGGCGTTGATGATGCGCTTGTCTTCGGCGCGCACGCGGCGGAATTTTTCGTCGCTGCGGCTGGCCGGGTTTTGCTGCATGGCATCCGGGCCGGCGGGCCGGGCTCCGGTGACACCGAAGGACATGTAGGCGGGGTCGAAGCTCTGGTTCATGCCTTGGGGCGGTACGGCCGGTTGCAGGCGGGGGGCGGCGGGGATGTCGTCTTCGAAGTTCAGCATGGGGTGTCTCCTGTTATGTCGGAAGGGGCATGAGCCCCATCAAAAGGGGATGTCGTCATCGGCCAGGTCTGCGAATCCTGCGCTGCTGGGGGCGCTGCCGGCAGGGGGGGTATAGGGACGCACCACGGCTTCGCGCAGATTCGCGCTCAGCCGGTCCAGGGCTTGGGCGTCCCGGGTGCCGGCGAGAATCTCGGCGGCGGTGCGCCGGTCCCGGGGGTCGAAGAATTCCACAATCCGCATGCTGACTTGGGTACGGCCTTCCCAGGTGCGTTCTTCCCGCTGGAGCAGCAGGCCGATGGGCTTGTGCATCAGACTCTCGAAAACCTCCACCTGGGTGGGCAGCCATTGGCCGGTGTCGGCGTGCCATTCGTCCAGGGTGGCCGGCGTGGATTCGATGCTTTTCAGGTCCAGGCAGGTCATGAGGGCAGAAAGCAGGCCGTAGCCATACTCGATCTTGTCGCCGTTGGCCCGGGTGACCCACAGGCTGAGAAAGCGGGCCTGCTGACCCTGGTCGGACTCGAAGGTGAACTCCAGACCCTTGGTGCCGGTCTTGGCGGTGCGTTCCTTGGCCAGGGTCAGGCGCCCGGTGTAGGCACCCGAGGCTTCGATGCGGGTGCCAGAGGGACCTTCTGCCTGGGTGGCGAGCTGGTCGTCCCGGGTGTAGGTGGTCACTGGCAGGCCTCGCACTCTTCAAAGCCGGGGTCGCCGGGGCGCAGGGTGCACGCCTTGCCGACGATCTCCGGCTCGGGCAGGGCGGCCGGAGCCGCCATGCGGCCGGCATTGCCGGAGGCGCTTACGGCGTTGAGTTCGCCGCCCTTGCCGGTGGATTTTTCCGCTGAGGTGGCGCCCATGGAACGCAGGTAGTAGGTGGTCTTGAGGCCGCGTACCCAGGCCAGCTTGTAGGTCTCGTCCAGTTTCTTGCCGCTGGCGCCGTGGAAATAGAGATTCAGGCTCTGGGCCTGGTCGATCCATTTCTGGCGCCGGGCGCCGGCCTCGATGAGCCAGACCGGGTCGATCTCGAACGCGGTGGCGTAAAGGCTGCGCAGTTCGGCCGGGATGCGGTCGATGCGGGACAGGGAGCCATCGAAGTACTTGATGTCCCCCACCATGACTTCGTCCCACAGATTCAGGGCCTTCAGGTCGCGCACCAGGTACTGGTTGACCACGGTGAACTCGCCCGACAGGTTGGATTTGACGAACAGGTTCTGGTAGGTGGGTTCGATGGAGGCCGAGACGCCGACGATGTTGGCGATGGTGGCGGTGGGGGCGATGGCGATGCAGTTGGAGTTGCGCATGCCCACGGTCTGGATGCGCTGGCGCAGGGCAGCCCAGTCCAGGGTCTCGCTGAAATCGGCTTCCAGGTACGGTACCGCGCCGGCACCCCGTTCCTCGGCCAGTCGTTTCAGGGAATCCTGGGGCAGGATGCCCTTGGACCACAGGGAACCATTGAAGGTGCTGTAGCGGCCACGCTCCTCGGCCAGGTGGGTAGAGGCCAAATAGGCGTTGTAGCAGACCGCTTCCATGGCCCGGTCTGCAAATTCCACCGCAGTGTCCGAGGCATAGGGGATGCGCAGCATGTGCAGGGCGTCCTGGAAACCCATGATGCCCATGCCCACGGGGCGGTGCTTCAGGTTGGAGGTGCGGGCCTTGCCCACGCTGTAGAAGTTGATGTCGATGACGTTGTCGAGCATGCGCATGGCGGTGTTGATGGTGCGCTGGAGCTTGTCCATGTCCAGGCCGCCGTCCTTCAGGTGATTCACCAGGTTGACCGAGCCCAGGTTGCACACGGCGATTTCGTTGTCGTTGGTGTGCAGGGTGATTTCGGTACAGAGGTTGGA
>DYHB01000017.1:0-271 GCA_020724415.1 Thiobacillus sp. | reverse complement strand
GTGCTGCTGCGGGCTGCGGATGTTGCACGGGTCCTTGTAGGTGATCCAGGGATGGCCGGTCTCGAACAGCATGGACAGCATCTTGCGCCACAGGCCCAGGGCGGACACCTTCTTGAACAGGCGCATCTCACCCCGTGCCGCCTTGTCCTCGTAGCGGGTATAGGCCTCTTCGAAGTCGCGGCCGAACTTGTCATGCAGGTCAGGCACGTCGGAGGGGGAGAACAGGGTCCATTCGCCGTTTTCCATCACCCGCTTCATGAACAGGTCCGGC
>DYHB01000147.1 GCA_020724415.1 Thiobacillus sp. | reverse complement strand
GGGCCTTGACCAAAGGCAAGATCAGGCCGCTTCGAGACACCCGCCATGGCGGCGAAACAGCCGGACGGCCGCCAGAATGTCCGCCAGCAGCATCCCCCCGGCGCCGGCCAGCAACAAACCGCCCGGCACCGCCAGCCATGGCCACCAGGGGCTCGGCAACAGACAGGCCAGGGCGGCCAGGTGCAGCCGGTACTGGCGCCGGGCCGCACCATCCGGGTAGAACCCGGCCATGCCTGCCAGACCGTCTGCCTGGCAGGCACCCTGGGCCTGGAGGTGGAACCAGGCCAGGAAGGGCACGATCTTCATCACCATGCCGTTCACCACGGCAGCGGCAAACCCCAGCAGGAACAACAGCCCGGCCACAAGCTCCAGGGATGTCTGCCATGGGTCCGGCAACCAGGGCACCAGCCCCGCCAGCAAGACCGCCAGAGCTAGACTGGACAAGCCCAGGCGCCAGTAGTCCAGGGTGACATCCCGCCGCTTGCGCCGACGCCGACGTTGCAGATCCAGGGTCAATCCGGCGTACGAGGCCAAGAGGGCAATTGCCACGGCGGCAAGGAGCCGGGCCCAGCCCACGGCCCCGGACAGATTCAGGCCGACCCAGGCCGCCAGGACCAGAGCCAGGGCGGGGGCCAGCCAGCGTCTGGCCCAAGGGGGATAGTGGGGTGTCAGTTGCAACATGGGCACCACCTGATAGGACGACGCCAGCACCAGCAAGCCCACCCACCCCACCAGGCCCAGGGCCGCATGGCTGTCCACCAGGGCGGCGGCCCCGGGGACGGCCCAATAACCGCCCATCCAGCCGGCCAGAACCAGGCCCAGGACCAGGGTGGCGGCCAGGGCGGACAGGGCCAGCAACATGCCCTGTCGGGTGGGATTGGCGGCTCCCCGCGCCAGACCGGCCAGGCCCACCAGGGTCATGACCGCCAGGCCGCCCGCCGCGGCCGAGGCCCCAGCCAGCAGCCCCGGCCCATGACCGGAATGGAGGCCCCAGGCATAAAGCGGCAGGCCCACGAGAAGCAGGCCATGGCTCAGCCAGGCCGCTAGCCGCACCCCGGGCAGGCGGGCGCCTGCCGCCACGGGCGCCACCTGGGTCAGGGCGCCCAACATGACAAAGCCCAGATACCCCAGGGCGAGTAGATGGGTCAGGACGACTGCGGACAGGTTCCAGCGGGACAGGGGCCAGTCCTGCCAGTTCCAGGCGGCATACAGACCGGCCAGGGCCAGGAAGACACAGGCCGCCAGGAAGAAAAGCAAAGGTACGAGGAAGGGCGGCCCCTGATCCAGGCGAAATCCGGCGCTCATGCCCGGGCCGATCCTCCAGCGCGGTCCGGACGCCGGATGGACACCACATGGTCATCCGCCCGGAGGGTCTCGATGGCATGACTGCAGCCCATGGCATCCAGCAATTCGTACAAGGGAAAGGGCTCGCGATGTATACGCAGGCGCAGGGTCTGGCCAGGCAGCAAACCGCCCGCTGCCTTCAGGGCCCGTTCCAGAGGCTCGGGGGGTTCCAGGTTGCGCACGTCCAGCTCGATCACATCCGTCGGCACCATGGTTCAGTCTCTCCCCAGCACCTGCATGGACCTCACCAACTCCGCGCGGTCATGTTCCAGAGCCTGGTCTGCCATGGGATAAAGAATCTGCTCCTCTTTCATATTGTGCTGCCGCATCATCAGCAACAGGGCCTCGGCCTGATTCAGAAAGGTGCCTGCAGCACCATTCTCCAAAGCGCCCTCCATGGCCATCAGGGCGTCCCGGATCTGGTCATGTTCCGAACGCATCACCCCCGTGGGGCCATCCTGCATCCCGGTGCGCTGCTCAAAGGCCGGGAACAGCAGCGCCTCCTCCCGCTGGAAGTGCACCAGGGTGGCCTGCTTGAAGGTATGGAAAATCTGTCGGCCCTGGACCAAATCCCCTTCGGCCACGGCATTCTCCGCGTCTGAAAAATGTTTATCGCACTGATCGTGGTCACGGGTCAGGAAATCGGAGAGGGCGGAGAGGGCTTCCATGGTGCAGCTCTTGGCAGTGGTTGCGGTGGCTGGATTCTTTGCCCGAACGCCGCCTTCGTCTTTGACTTTTCGCAAGTCGCTTGCCCGAACGATTGGGCATCATGGCCACGTCTCAACGACCGGAGCACACCATGGGCTTTCCTGATTTCTACGGTGCCATCCCACCCCTGGCACTGTTCGATCCCCTGGCCCGCCTGCTGGGGGCCACGGGCGATGGCATCCTCAAGTACCGATACGCCGATGCCGTCCGTCTGGCCGGCCATTCCTGCCCCACCGTGGCGGGCGCCTGGCTGATGACCCGGCGCGCCCTGGAGGCCCTGTACCCCGACACCCTGCCGGTCCGGGGCCAGATCCAGGTGGCCATGAAAGGCACCCAGGACCAGGGCACCACCGGGGTCACGGCCAGCATCATCAGTCTCATCACCGGCGCGGCAGGCCCGGGCGGTTTCAAGGGACTGGCCGGACACCATGCCCGCCATGGCTTGCTGGAATTCGATCAGGCCATGGCCGGGGAAACCCGTTTCACCCGACTGGACACCGGCGCCCAGGTGGAGGTGGCCTACCAGCCCCAGCGGGTGCCCCCCGACCCGGAACTTACCCAGGCCATGGCCCGGATCACCTCGGGCGAAGCCTCGGCCCGGGAACAGAGCCACTTCGCCAGCCTTTGGCAAGCCCGCCTGAGACGCCTCCTGATCGACCACGCCACAGACCCCGAGCTGGTTCCCCTGATCCCGTCCTGACGCACACGGAAGGGCCGGCGGAACGCAGTGGCGGCCGTACCGCAATGGCCGTCCGGGGACCGGGGCGCCGCCATCCGGGAGTGCCCGTTGCCCGGCTAGCGGCAGAGAAATAAACACCCCCTGCCCTTGAAAAGACCCGGGGCCGTCCCTATTATTAGCACTCGAAAGACATGAGTGCTAACAGCGCCGGTCTTTTTCCTTTTTTACGTACCCAGTTACTTGGAATCAATTCAGGAGGAATCGATGAAGATCCGTCCCTTGCACGATCGTGTGATCGTCAAACGCATGGAAGAAGAACGCAAGACCGCTTCCGGTATCGTAATCCCCGATACCGCGGCCGAGAAACCCGACCAGGGCGAAATCATCGCCGTCGGCCCCGGCAAGCGTGATGACAGCGGCAAGCTGATCGCCATGGACGTGAAGGTCGGCGACCGGGTCCTGTTCGGCAAGTATTCCGGCCAGACCGTCAAGGTGGAAGGCGAGGAACTGCTCGTCATGCGCGAAGAAGACATCATGGGTGTGGTGGAGAAGTGATCCGGATGTCCCGCCGCGCCGTGCGCGACGGGCACCTGCAGCATCACCCCGCCCTCGGCGGGACCCCACCCGAAAACACTGGCTTCCCGCCGGCGCGGGAATGACCCAATCGATTAGGAGTACAGACAATGGCAGCTAAAGACGTACGCTTCGGCGATTCCGCCCGTCACCGCATGGTGGCTGGTGTCAACATCCTGGCCAACGCGGTCAAGGTGACCCTGGGCCCCAAGGGCCGCAATGTGGTCCTGGACCGTTCCTTCGGCGCCCCCACGGTGACCAAGGACGGCGTGTCCGTGGCCAAGGAAATCGAGCTGAAGGACAAGTTCGAGAACATGGGCGCCCAGATGGTGAAGGAAGTCGCTTCCAAGACCTCCGACATCGCCGGTGACGGCACCACCACCGCCACCGTGCTGGCCCAGTCCATCCTGGCCGAAGGCATGAAGTTCGTGGCCGCCGGCATGAACCCCATGGACCTGAAGCGCGGCATCGACAAGGCCGTGATCACCCTGACCGAGGAACTGAAGGCCATTTCCAAGCCCTGCACCACCAGCAAGGAAATCGCCCAGGTGGGCTCCATCTCCGCCAACTCCGATGCCAGCATCGGCGACATCATCGCCAGCGCCATGGACAAGGTGGGCAAGGAAGGCGTCATCACCGTTGAAGACGGTTCCGGCCTGGAAAACGAGCTGGACGTGGTGGAAGGCATGCAGTTCGACCGCGGCTACCTGTCCCCCTACTTCATCAACAACGCCGACAAGCAGATGGCCGTGCTGGAAGACCCGTTCATCCTGCTGCACGACAAGAAGATCTCCAACATCCGTGACCTGCTGCCCGTGCTGGAGCAAGTCGCCAAGGCTGGCAAGCCCCTGCTGATCATCGCCGAGGACATCGAGGGCGAGGCCCTGGCCACCCTGGTGGTGAACACCATCCGTGGCATCCTGAAAGTGGCCGCCGTCAAGGCGCCCGGCTTCGGCGACCGCCGCAAGTCCATGCTGGAAGACATGGCCATCCTGACCGGCGGCACCGTGATCGCCGAGGAAGTGGGCCTGTCCCTGGAGAAGGCCACCCTGCAGGATCTGGGCCGCGCCAAGCGGATCGAGATCGGCAAGGAAAACACCACCATCATCGACGGTGCCGGTTCTGCCGACGCCATCAAGGACCGCATCGCCCAGATCAACAAGCAGATCGAAGTGGTGAGCTCCGACTACGACAAGGAAAAGCTGCAGGAACGCAAGGCCAAGCTGGCCGGCGGTGTGGCCGTGATCAAGGTGGGTGCCGCCACCGAAGTCGAAATGAAGGAAAAGAAGGCCCGCGTGGAAGACGCCCTGCACGCCACCCGTGCTGCGGTTGAAGAGGGCATCGTCCCCGGCGGTGGCGTGGCCCTGCTGCGCGCCCGCGCCAAGATCGTCAAGCTGAAGGGCGACAACC
>DYHB01000146.1 GCA_020724415.1 Thiobacillus sp. | reverse complement strand
ATCATGAATACACATTCATCAATACACCGATCATGCAAGGAACTTGCCATGGCCCAAACGACGATGACGGTTCGCCTGAACGAGACGCTCAGCGACTTCGTGGCTAGCCACGTGGGAGAACATGGCGCCTACGAGAACATGAGCGAGTACATGCGCGACCTGATTCGCCGTGACAAGGCGCGGGTCGAGCGTGAAGCCTTCGAACGACTCCAGGCCGAACTGGCACTGGCTTACGCAGCGCCGGAGTCTGCCTATACACCTCTGACGGCTGCCGACATCATCGCGCGCAACCGGCCCTGACCCGGATTGCAGCCTGTGGGTCAGGTGCGCATCCAGGAAGCGGCATCATGGCGGCTGGACGAGATTTACCGCTATACACGTGAGCGTTGGGGAGAAGCCCAGGCCGAGCGCTACATCACCGGACTGTTTGACGCATTCAGCCGGATTGAGTCCCATGGCGTGGCTTCCAGACCCGTTCCTGCCGAGTTCGGCGTGCGGGGGTACTTCTTCCGGTACGAGCATCATTTCGTCTACTGGCGGCGACTGTCCGATGGCGACATCGGTATCGTGACCATCCTGCATGAGCGCATGCACCAGATCGACCGACTGAGGGATGAGCTCTTGGCCACGCCACCGCCCGGGTCAGGCCCTGCCTAAACGTCCTCCGGCACCAGGATGTAGCCCTCCGCCCGATTTCCGTAGCTGACATGGCGCCCTTGGACCACGTGCTGGGCAGCCAGGGCGCAGAGCGCCGCATCGATCCAGTCGATATTGGTCAGCTCCGATATGTCCAGGCCGTAGTCGTGCAGGAGCCGGCGCCGAAGGGTGGCCTTGCCCCTGGCCGGGACCACCCGGCCGGCCAGGGCACAAGCCACGGCATGGGGAAAGGTCTCGAAGCAGACCGGCCCGGTGATGGGCCTCTGCCCCGTGTAGAGGGAATGCTGCTTGCGGATCTGGGTGTACAGCGCTTCCCCGTTCAGCATCCAGCCAAAGAAGGGCCGCGCCAGGGCCCGATCCCGGGAGGGGGTGGCAAAGGCATGGATGCCCCGGGCGGCCAGATCCCGTTCGGCCTGCCGTGACCCGCCCTGCCGGCTCCACCCGCAGGGGGCGTCGATGCCCACGGCAGTGGCGCCGACGTGTCCGCACCAGGCGGCCATCGCACTCGGTTCCAGGGCATGGTACCGCTGCCAGTATTGACCCTGGCGCAGGGCCACCGCGTGGAAGCCCTTGCCCGGACCGCCCACGTCCACCCCAACGACGATCGACACGGGCGCCGTCACCCCTTGCCGTACTGGGCCAGGGCCCGCTTCATTTCCTCGGCAGCCTTGCGGGCCAGTCCCTTGGGCGCCAGGACGCGGCAATCGCCTCCGTATTTCAGGATATCCATGATGAGCTCCCGGTCGTCCGTGTAGGGCACCCTGAGCTGGTAGCTGCCGTCCTTCAGCACCTGGCCCACCTGGCTGGGGTGCCAGCGTTCGGCAGCCACCCAGCGCGCCCGTTCCGGAGTGAAAAGGAGGGTTGCCCAGGCCACCTGATCTCCCGAGAAGATCCCGTATCCCGACCCCAGGGCATCGTCCAGGCGCTGTTCCGCAACGTCCTTGGTGCGGGTGTCGAGTATCTCGGCATGCCGGATGGCGTCGACCGAAAAGGCCCTGAGCCCCTTGCGCAGGTGACACCAGGCATCCAGATACCAGTTGTCCCGGTAGTAGACCAGCCGCTGGGGTGACACTTCCCGCTCGGTGACCTCGTCCTTGCCCCGGGCGTGATAGCGGATGACCAGACGTTTCCGGCGCAGGAGGGCCGAGCCCACGGCCTGGAAATGATCCAGATGGAACTGCCGGGCGCCGACGGTCTGGACCTTGATGCGACGCTGCACCTCCTCGGCCGGGTTGTCCGCCGCACCCAGCAGCCCGGCCAGCCGGGCCAGCAGGGGTTGTATGTGGGGGCCCAGCAAGCCGCCCGTATCCAGATTGGACAGCAGGTGCTGCATGGTGAGCAGGGCGTGGATTTCCTCGGCCGAGAACCAGAGGCCGGGCAGTTCATACTGGGGACCCACCTGGACCTGGTCTTTCGCGAAACGATAGCCCCCCAACTCACGGTCATAGACGATGGGGGCGTTCAGACGGTTCTTCAGATACGCCAAATCCCGCTTGAGGGTCGCCCAGGACACCCCCAATCGTTCCATCAGTTCCTCTTTGGTCACGAATTTGCGCACCGCCAGCATCTGGTCGATCTGGTAGATCCGCTCCATTCCGCTCATGGGCTGCTCCCTCTCATGTCCGTATAACCGCATTACAGCAAGAGTTGGGGGCCAGGAGAATCCGTTCGGCCCATTATTTCGTGTCGGATCGTGCATTTTATGGAGCCGACTGCCGTGGGCGTTTATGACGGCGGCGTAATGTTTCAGTGGGCGGCTGCCGGCCCTGCGGCCCCATCATCCAAGCCCAGAGCCCGGCGCGGGCGAACGCCCATGGGGCGACCGCATCTGACGAGCCCTTGCGACCCGAAAATCGTTACACTTATCCACCGTCGCGCCTCGTCGGGGCGCATTTTCACCTCGTCGCTATACAACTGGGCGCCCTCCAACTGGACTCCCTCCTCGACTTGGACCGGTTTCAACACTCAGAAGGCCATCAGGTTCGACCATGCTGCGGCTAACCGAAATCAAACTCCCCCTCGACCACTCTGAAACCGCCCTTCGGGACGCCGTTCTGAAGAAGCTGGCCATTCCCTCGGGTGATTTGACCGACCTCCATATCTTCCGGCGTGGTCATGATGCCCGCCGCAAGTCCCAGATCCAGTTTGTATATACCGTGGATGTCCAGGTGCGGGATGAAGCCGCCCTCCTCAAGCACCTGGGTCACACGCCCCACGTCAGCGTGACGCCCGACATGACCTATCACCCTGTGGCTCAGGCGCCGTCGAATCTGGAAGAACAACCCGTGGTGATCGGCATGGGGCCGTGCGGCTTGCTGGCCGGGCTGATCCTGGCCGAGATGGGCTTTCGCCCCATCCTCCTGGAACGGGGCAAGGCGGTCCGGGAACGGACCCAGGACACCTGGGGCCTCTGGCGCAAGGGCAAGCTCAATCCCGAATCCAACGTACAGTTCGGCGAAGGCGGCGCCGGCACTTTCTCCGACGGCAAGCTGTACAGCCAGATCAAGGACCCGGGGTTCCGGGGCCGCAAGGTGCTCACGGAGTTCGTCGAGGCCGGCGCGCCAGCCGAGATCCTGTATGTCAGCAAACCCCACATCGGCACCTTCAAGTTGGTCAGCATGGTGGAAAAGATGCGGGCCAAGATCGTTGCCCTGGGGGGCGAAATACGATTCCAGAGCCGGGTGGAGGATTTCGAGATCACGCGCGATAGCGACGGGCGTGGCCGCATCCAGGCCCTGAAACTGGCGGACGGAACCCGCCTGACGGCCCGGCATGTGGTTCTGGCGGTGGGCCATAGCGCCCGGGATACCTTCCAGGGCCTCCATGACCGGGGCGTCTTCATGGAGGCCAAGCCCTTTTCCATCGGCTTCCGGATCGAACATCCCCAGTCCCTGATCGACCAGGCCCGGTTCGGGCCTTTCGCGGGGCATCCGGCCCTGGGGGCGGCGGATTACAAACTGGTCCACCATTGCGGCAACGGCCGGTCGGTCTACAGCTTCTGCATGTGCCCAGGGGGTACCGTGGTGGCCGCCACGTCCGAAGAGGGCCGGGTGGTCACCAACGGCATGAGCCAGTATTCCCGCAACGAACGCAACGCCAATGCCGCCCTGGTGGTGGGCATCACGCCGGAGGATTTCCCCGGCCACCCCCTGGCGGGGATCGATTTCCAGCGCCGATGGGAAGAAGCCGCCTTCCGGGCCGGCGGCGGCACCTACGCTGCGCCGGCGCAAAAGGTGGGGGATTTCCTGGCCGGGCGCCCCTCCACGGAACTGGGCGCCGTGGTGCCCTCCTACACGCCCGGCATCCGACTGACCGATCTGTCGGCCTGCCTGCCGGATTTTGCCGTCCAGGCCATCCGGGAGGCTTTGAAGGCCTTCGGCAAGCAGATCAAAGGCTTCGACATGAACGATGCCCTGTTGACCGGGGTGGAGACCCGCACCTCCTCGCCCATCCGGATCACCCGGGATCGGCAGACCTACCAAAGCCTGAATACCCGGGGCTTGTTCCCGGCCGGAGAAGGCGCCGGCTATGCAGGCGGCATCCTTTCAGCAGCGGTGGACGGCATCGAAGTGGCCGAGGCGGTGGCCCGGGCCATGCTGATAGAGGTCGAACCCGGATCCGCCTCCAGGGCATCAACCAAATAGGTCGTCCACGTCGTCCTGGCTGACCCGCTCCGTCGGCGTGACCACCGGCCCCGCCAGGACTTCCTGGTCTTCCTGCACCAACAAGTGGACCAGGCTGTCTTCCATGTGCTGGACCATGACCATGAGTTTGTTCACCACCTGTCCGACCAGATCCTGGAAGGCCTGGGCCTGGATGATCTCGGTGGCATCAGCGTGGCTGAGACGATGGTCGGCCTGGATCTGCTCCAGGAAGGCACGAATCTCGGGCGACCGGGTTTTCCGGACCAGGGCCGCCGCCAGAGCTTCCTGGGACCGTAGCCGGTCGGTGATGGCTTCGGCGGCATTCAGGGTCTGGCCGGCCGCCTGCTCCGTCAGGGCAGAAATGTAGCGCAGACGGTCACGGGCGTTGCTGACCACATGGGTCTGGGGCAAATCCTGGTCGCCGATG
>DYHB01000145.1 GCA_020724415.1 Thiobacillus sp. | reverse complement strand
GGCCAAGGGCGGCATCTCCATCTGCATGCAGGACATGCTGATGCCACCCCAGAAGCACGACATCATCGCCAAGGCCGAGCATGAGGTGAAGGAGATCGAATCCCAGTACACCTCCGGCCTGGTGACCCAGGGCGAGCGCTACAACAAGGTGGTGGACATCTGGGGCAAGGTGGGTGACGACGTGGCCCGGGCCATGATGGATCAGCTGTCCCATGAGACCGTGACGGACCGCGACGGCAACCAGGTCAAGCAGGAGTCCTTCAACTCCATCTACATGATGGCCGACTCCGGCGCCCGGGGCTCTGCGGCTCAGATCCGCCAGTTGGCTGGTATGCGGGGCCTGATGGCCAAGCCGGACGGCTCCATCATCGAGACCCCCATCACCGCCAACTTCCGTGAAGGCCTGAACGTTCTCCAGTACTTCATCTCCACCCACGGCGCCCGTAAGGGTCTGGCCGACACCGCGCTGAAGACCGCCAACTCCGGCTACCTGACCCGCCGTCTGGTGGACGTGACCCAGGATCTGGTCATCACCGAGGACGATTGCGGCACCGGCAATGGCATGGTCATGAAGGCTCTGGTGGAAGGCGGTGACGTCATCGAGCCCCTGCGCGAGCGCATCCTGGGCCGGGTCTCCGCCCTGGACGTGATCCACCCGGATACCGGCGAAACCATGATCGAAGCCGGTACCCTGCTGGATGAAGCCATGGTGGACCTGATCGACGAGCTCGGTGTGGATGAAGTCAAGGTCCGCACTCCCCTGACCTGTGACACCCGCTGGGGCCTGTGTGCCAAGTGCTATGGACGTGACCTCGGTCGCGGCCACCTGGTCAACTCGGGCGAGGCGGTGGGCGTCATCGCCGCCCAGTCCATCGGTGAACCGGGTACCCAGCTCACCATGCGGACCTTCCACATCGGTGGCGCAGCCTCTCGTGCGGCTGCCGCCAGCCAGGTGGAATGTAAGTCTGCCGGCGTGATCCGGTTCGCCTCGACGATGCGCTACGTGTCCAACGTGCGGGGCGAACAGATTGTCATCTCCCGGACCGGCGAGGTCCTGATCACCGAGGACAACGGCCGCGAGCGCGAGCGCCACAAGGTCCCCTACGGCGCCACACTGTCCGTCAAGGATGGTGACCAGGTGAAGGCCGGTACCGCCCTGGCGACCTGGGATCCCCACACCCGTCCCATCATCACCGAATACGCGGGTCGCATCAAATTCGAGAATGTGGAAGAGGGTGTAACCGTCGCCAAGCAGATTGACGACGTGACCGGCCTGTCCACGCTCATCGTCATCGATGGCAAGCGTCGGGGTGCCACGCAGTCCAAGGGGGTCCGGCCCCAGGTGCGCCTGATCGGTCCCGATGGCCAGGATGTCAAGGTAGCGGGCGGCGACCATTCGGTCACCATCACCTTCCAGGTGGGCTCCCTGATTACCGTCAAGGATGGCCAGGAGGTCAACGTGGGCGACGTACTGGCCCGGATCCCCCAGGAAACCTCCAAGACGCGGGACATCACCGGGGGTCTGCCCCGGGTGGCCGAGCTCTTCGAAGCCCGTTCCCCCAAGGACGCCGGCGTGCTGGCTGCCGTCACCGGTACCATCAACTTCGGCAAGGACACCAAGGGCAAGCAGCGTCTGATCATCACCGACCTGGACGGGGTGGCCCACGAGTACCTGATTCCCAAGGACAAGCATGTCACGGTCCACGACGGTCAGGTGGTCCAGAAGGGCGAGATGATCGTGGATGGTCCCGCGGACCCCCATGACATCCTGCGACTGCAGGGCATCGAGGCCCTGGCCCGCTACATCATCAATGAGGTGCAGGACGTCTACCGGCTGCAAGGCGTGAAGATCAACGACAAGCACATCGAGGTGGTCGTGCGCCAGATGTTGCGTCGGGTTCACGTCGTGGATGCAGGAGATACCCACTTCATCCCTGGGGAGCAGGTGGAGCGTTCGGAACTCCTGCAGGAGAACGACCGGGTCATGGCCGAAGGCAAGCAGCCTGCCAGCCACGACGACGTGCTGCTGGGCATCACCAAGGCGTCGCTGTCCACCGATTCCTTCATTTCCGCGGCCTCGTTCCAGGAAACGACCCGCGTCCTGACAGAGGCCGCCATCATGGCCAAGAAGGACGATCTGCGCGGCTTGAAGGAAAACGTGATCGTCGGTCGTCTGATCCCTGCCGGGACGGGCTTGGCCTACCACCGGATCCGTCGTACCCAGTCGGACCAGGAAACCGTGCCCGAGCTGGTGTTCGATTTCGGCCCGGCTGACGCGGTCGAGACGGCAGGCAATGAGGATGAGGCTTGACAACTGGTCGGTGGGTTCATAAAATCCACGGTCTTTTTTAATGGCGGCCCGCGTCCAGGCGCGGGCCGATTTTGTCCATTCGGGCAAATCAACGGTTCAGATCTGAGAGAAGGCGCAACACATGCCAACCATCAATCAATTGGTACGGAAGCCCCGCAAGGCCCCGATCTACAAGAGCAAGGTGCCGGCCATGGAGGCCTGCCCCCAAAAGCGCGGTGTGTGCACCCGCGTCTACACAACAACGCCCAAAAAGCCCAACTCGGCTCTGCGTAAGGTGGCCAAGGTCCGCTTGTCCAACAGTTTCGAGATCATCGGCTACATCGGTGGCGAAGGGCACAATCTGCAGGAGCACTCCGTGGTCCTGGTGCGTGGCGGCCGGGTCAAGGATCTTCCTGGTGTGCGTTACCACATCGTCCGTGGCAGCCTGGATACCCAGGGCGTCAAGGATCGTAAGCAATCCCGCTCCAAGTACGGCGCCAAGCGCCCGAAGAAGGCCTAAAGAAGTATTGAGAGGACACCATGCCAAGACGTCGCGAAGTACCCAAGCGTGAGATTCTGCCTGATCCGAAATTTGGCAGCACCGAAGTCGCCAAATTCATGAACGTGGTTATGAACAGTGGCAAGAAATCTGTAGCCGAGCGCATCGTTTATGGTGCCTTTGAGCAAATCGAGAAAAAGAGTGGGAAGAACCCGGTCGAAGTGTTTAGTACGGCACTCGGCAACATTCGGCCCATCGTCGAAGTGAAGAGCCGTCGTGTGGGCGGTGCCAACTATCAGGTTCCGGTGGAAGTTCGCCCCAGTCGCCGTACGGCCCTCGCCATGCGCTGGTTGAAAGAGGCGGCCCGGAAGCGGGGTGAAAAGTCCATGGGGCAGCGTCTGGCCGGCGAGTTGCTGGATGCTTCCGAAGGTCGTGGTGCAGCCATGAAGAAGCGCGAGGAAGTTCACCGTATGGCTGAAGCCAACAAGGCCTTCTCGCACTTCCGTTTCTAATAACAAGGGATTATCACCGTGGCACGCAAGACCCCCATCGAGCGCTATCGCAATATCGGCATTTCCGCTCACATCGACGCCGGCAAGACGACCACTACCGAGCGCGTCCTGTTCTATACCGGTGTTTCTCACAAGATTGGCGAAGTGCATGACGGCGCCGCCACCATGGACTGGATGGAGCAGGAGCAGGAGCGGGGCATCACCATTACCTCGGCTGCCACGACCTGTTTCTGGAAGGGCATGGACCAGTCTCTCCAGGAGCATCGCATCAACATCATCGATACCCCTGGGCACGTGGATTTCACCATCGAGGTCGAGCGTTCCATGCGTGTGCTGGATGGTGCGTGCATGGTGTACTGCGCCGTGGGCGGTGTGCAGCCCCAGTCCGAGACCGTCTGGCGTCAGGCTAACAAGTACGGTGTGCCGCGTTTGGCCTTCGTGAACAAGATGGACCGCTCCGGCGCGAACTTCTTCAAGGTCTATGAGCAGATGCGCAGCCGCCTCAAGGCTAATCCCGTGCCCATCCAGGTGCCCATTGGCGCCGAGGACAAATTCGCAGGTGTGGTGGATCTGCTGAAGATGAAGGCCATTGTGTGGGATGAAGCGTCCCAGGGCATGAAGTTCGAGTACGCGGATATCCCGGCGGATCTGGTTGATACCTGCACCGAGTGGCGGGAAAAGCTGGTTGAGACGGCTGCTGAGGCCTCGGAAGACCTGATGAACAAGTACCTGGAAGAGGGTGACCTCTCCGAGGCTGAAATCAAGGCTGCCCTGCGCACCCGTACCATTGCAGGTGAGATTGTGCCCATGATGTGTGGTTCCGCGTTCAAGAACAAGGGCGTGCAGGCCATGCTGGATGCGGTCGTGGAATACATGCCCTCGCCCGTGGACATTCCCCCGGTGCAGGGTGAGCTGGAGGATGGAGCGGAAGCCTTCCGCAAGGCTGATGACAGCGAGCCGTTCTCGGCATTGGCCTTCAAGATCATGACCGACCCCTATGTGGGTCAGCTCACGTTCTTCCGTGTCTACTCGGGTGTGGTCAATTCAGGCGACACCATCTACAACTCGGTCAAGGGCAAGAAAGAGCGCTTGGGCCGTATTCTGCAGATGCACGCCAACAATCGTGAAGAGATCAAGGAAGTGCGCGCCGGTGACATCGCAGCCGCCGTAGGCCTGAAAGAGGCAACTACCGGCGACACGCTGTCGGCCATGGACAAGCCCATTATCCTCGAACGCATGGTGTTCCCGGAGCCCGTGATTCACGTGGCCGTGGAACCCAAGACCAAGGCCGACCAGGAAAAGATGGGCCTGGCCCTGAATCGCCTGGCCCAGGAAGATCCGTCCTTCCGGGTGCGTACCGACGAAGAGTCTGGCCAGACCATCATTTCCGGTATGGGTGAGTTGCACCTGGAGATTCTGGTAGACCGGATGAAGCGTGAGT
>DYHB01000144.1 GCA_020724415.1 Thiobacillus sp. | reverse complement strand
GGGCGACGCTCTACCAACTGAGCTAAGCACCCGCAAAGCACGTTAGTTTACTGAATCCTTCAGTGCTTTTCCAGCACGGAATTTCGGCACTTTTGCAGCCTTGATCTTCAGTTCTGCACCGGTGCGGGGATTGCGACCTGTACGGGCTGCACGCTTGCCCACATAGAAGGTACCAAAACCGACCAGGCTGACCATGTCGCCTTTCTTCAGGGCCTTGGTGACGGCCTCCATGGTGGCTTCCAGGGCACGGCCAGCCGCAGCCTTGGAAATGTCAGCGGATTCGGCAATGGCATCGATCAGTTCAGACTTGTTCACAACGACTCCCTAATAAAAGAAAACGGCCCAGGCCGGGCTCGGCTTTATAACAATCGCAGAATCGCGCTGTCAAGCCATTTGTGGCGGGTTCAGTGGCAGATTCAGTGCCGGATTCAGTGGCCTATTCCAAGCTTCCGGGAGGCGGCCCTGCCGGATCTGGCAACCAGACCCGGCGGGGTGACCGGCCCGCCTGGCCTCAATGCTTGATCAGCGCGGACTGTTCGGCCTCCTTGGCCACGGCGGCGGGGGCGGATTCCTGGGGCACCTTGGCGCCTTCGGCCAGGGGCTCGGGCTGGCGTTCCAGGGTGGCTTCGAAGACCTGCTCGATCCACTTGACCGGGCGGATTTCCAGACGGTTCTTGATGTTGTCCGGGATATCCACCAGATCCTTCACGTTGCCTTCGGGGATCAGGACGATCTTGATGCCTCCCCGATGGGCAGCCAGAAGCTTTTCCTTGAGGCCGCCAATGGGCAGGACCTCGCCGCGCAGGGTGATTTCGCCGGTCATGGCCACGTCACAGCGGACCGGGATGCCGGTCCAGGCCGAGGCCATGGCCGTGCAGATGCCGATACCGGCAGACGGACCATCCTTCGGGGTGGCGCCTTCGGGCATGTGGACGTGCAGGTCCTGCTTCTCGAACAGTTCCTGGGCGATGCCCAACTGACTGGACCGGCTGCGCACCACGGTGCGGGCAGCCTCGATGGACTCCTTCATCACGTCACCCAGTTGGCCGGTGCGGATGGTACCGCCCTTGCCGGGCATCAGGGTGGCCTCGATGGTGAGCAGTTCGCCGCCCACTTCGGTCCAGGCCAGGCCGGTCACCTGACCCACCTGGTTGTTCTGCTCCGCCATGCCGTAGGTATAGCGGCGCACACCCAGATACTTGTCCAGGTTCCTGGGGGTCACGCTGATCTTGCCCTTGGCCTTTTTGAGGGCATGGGCAGTGACGGCCTTGCGGCAGATCTTGGCCACTTCCCGTTCCAGGCTGCGCACCCCGGCTTCGCGGGTGTAGTAGCGCACGATGTCCCGCAGGGCCGGCTCGTTGATGAGCAGCTCGGCGTCGGAGAGGCCGTTGTTCTTCATCTGCTTGGGGACCAGGTAACGCTGGGCGATGTTGATCTTCTCGTCTTCCGTATAGCCGGACAGACGGATCACCTCCATCCGGTCCAGTAGGGGTGCCGGAATGTTCATGGTGTTGGCAGTGGCCACGAACATGACATCGGACAGGTCGTACTCGACTTCCACGTAGTGGTCCTGGAAGGTGTTGTTCTGTTCCGGGTCCAGCACCTCCAGCAGAGCAGAGGACGGGTCACCCCGGAAATCCGCGCCCATCTTGTCCACTTCGTCCAGCAGGAACATGGGGTTGCGCACGGCCACCTTGGTCATGTTCTGGAGAATCTTGCCGGGCATGGAGCCAATGTAGGTGCGCCGGTGGCCACGGATTTCGGCTTCGTCCCGCACGCCGCCCAGGGCCATGCGCACGTACTTGCGGTTGGTGGCCCGGGCGATGGACTGGCCCAGGGAGGTCTTGCCCACGCCGGGGGGTCCAACCAGACAGAGGATGGGGGCCTTGAGCTTGTCCACCCGCTGCTGCACGGCCAGGTATTCGACGATGCGTTCCTTGACCTTGTCCAGGCCGTAGTGATCCTGCTCCAGGATTTCCTGGGCCCGGGCCAAATCCTTGCTGACCTTGGTCTTCTTCTTCCAGGGCAGGTTGACCAGGGTCTCGATGAAGCCCCGCACCACGGTCGCTTCGGCCGACATGGGAGACATCATGCGCAGTTTCTTCAGCTCGCCCTCGGCCTTCTTCAAGGCCTCTTTGGACATGTGGGCGTCCTTGACCTTCTTTTCCAGGTCGTCGAGTTCGGCGCCCTCTTCGATTTCGCCCAGTTCCTTCTGGATGGCCTTGACCTGCTCGTTGAGGTAGTACTCCCGCTGGCTCTTTTCCATCTGGCGTTTGACGCGGCCACGGATGCGCTTTTCGACCTGAAGTATGTCGATTTCGGTTTCCATGAAGCCCATCAAATGATCGAGCCTGCCCTTCAGGTCGAACATCTCCAGGATGGCCTGCTTCTGCTCCAGCTTGAGGGGCAGATGGGCAGCGATGGTGTCGGCCATGCGACCGGGGTCGTCGATGCCGGCCAGGGAAGCCAGGATTTCCGGGGGAATCTTCTTGTTCAGCTTGACGTAGTTGTCGAACTGGGTGATCAGGGCCCGGCGCAGGGCCTCCACCTCGGTGTTGGCCTGATCGCTGTCGTCCAGGGGCTCGGCCCGGGCGGTGAAGTGGGTCTCGACATCGATGAATTCCTGGATGCGAACCCGCTGGTTGCCTTCCACCAGCACTTTCACGGTGCCGTCCGGCAGCTTGAGCATCTGGAGGATGCTGGCCACGGCGCCCATGTCGTACAGGTCGGAGAAGTCCGGCTCATCCTTGGCGGCAGATTTCTGGGCCACCAGGAGGATGTGCTTGCCGCTTTCCATGGCCGTTTCCAGGGCCTTGATGGACTTGGGCCGACCGACGAACAGCGGGATGACCATGTGGGGAAAGACCACCACGTCACGAAGGGGCAACAGCGGCAGGGTGACCGGCGAGGTGAACAACAGGGATTGGCTCATGAAGAACTCCAACGACCGTGGCCGCAGTTAAGGTGAAGAGTAGATGACTGCGCCGGCCCGAATTTCAAGCCGGCGCATGCAAAACCGTTCAGCCGGCCGCCTTGGACTTGGTGGCCTTGGGATCGGCGTAGATCAGCAATGGCTGGCCCTCACCGGTGATCGTCTTCTCGTCCAGCACCACCTTGGTGACATCTTTCAGGCTGGGCAGGTCGAACATGATGTCCAGCAGGGCCTGTTCGATGATCGAGCGCAGGCCCCGGGCACCGGTCTTCCGCTTCAGAGCGGCGCCGGCGATGGCCAGCAGGGCTTCTTCCCGGAATTCCAGCTCCGCGCCTTCCATCTTGAACAGTTTCTGGAACTGTTTGACCAGGGCGTTCTTGGGTTCGGTGAGAATCTGGATCAGGGCCTTCTCGTCCAGTTCCTCCAGGGTGGCAATCACCGGCAGACGGCCGACGAACTCGGGGATCAGGCCATACTTGATGAGATCTTCGGGCTCGGCCATCTTGAAGATCTCGCCCAGATCCTTGCGACTGTCCTTGCTCTTCACTTCGGCCCCGAAGCCAATACCGGATTTTTCGGTACGGTTGCGGATCACCCGTTCCAGACCGCTGAAGGCGCCACCGCAAATGAACAGGATATTGGTGGTATCCACCTGGACATATTCCTGATTCGGATGCTTGCGCCCGCCCTGGGGCGGTACCGACGCGGTCGTGCCTTCGATCAGCTTGAGCAGTGCCTGCTGGACCCCCTCGCCGGACACATCCCGGGTGATGGAGGGGTTGTCCGACTTGCGGGAGATCTTGTCGATCTCGTCGATGTAGACGATGCCGGTCCGGGCCTTGTCCACGTCGTAGTCGCACTTCTGCAACAGCTTCTGGATGATGTTCTCCACATCCTCGCCCACATATCCGGCTTCGGTCAGGGTGGTGGCATCCGCAATGACGAAGGGGACGTTGAGCAGCCGGGCCAGCGTCTGGGCCAACAGGGTCTTGCCGGAGCCCGTGGGACCGATCAGCAGGATATTGCTCTTGGCAAGTTCCACATCCTCCGCGTTGCCCGCAGGTTGACGCAATCGCTTGTAATGGTTGTACACCGCCACGGCCAGGGCCTTCTTGGCCTGGTTCTGGCCGATCACATACTGGTCCAGAGCCTCCCGCAGTTCCATGGGCGTGGGCAGACGATCACCGTCGTGATTCCCGCCCTGAGCATTCTGGGCTTCCTCGCGAATGATGTCGTTGCACAAATCCACGCACTCATCGCAGATGAACACGGAAGGACCCGCGATTAGCTTGCGCACTTCGTGCTGGCTCTTGCCGCAGAAGGAACAGTAGAGCAGTTTTTCGCTATCTTGCTTGTCGGCCATGTCTACGCCTTATAGGGTCCGGATGAAATACCTTAACATTTATGTCAAGTTTATACGGCATCGGCCCGGGTTGCCAAGACCTTATCTACCAGGCCATAACTGACAGCCGTGTCCGCACTCATGAAGTTGTCCCGGTCGGTATCCCGCTCGATCACCTCCAAGGGCTGCCCGGTGTGTTTGGCCAGCATGTCGTTCAGGCGGCTGCGCAGATACAGGATTTCCTTGGCATGAATCTCGATATCCGAGGCCTGGCCCTGGAATCCGCCCAGGGGCTGGTGGATCATGACCCGGGAATTGGGCAGGCAATAGCGCTTGCCCGCCGCGCCCGCCGCCAGGAGAAACGCCCCCATGCTGGCCGCCTGGCCAATACAGAGGGTGGACACGTCCGGCTTGATGAACTGCATGGTGTCGTAGATGCCCATACCGGCCGTGACGGACCCGCCGGGGGAGTTGATGTAGAGGAATATATCCTTGTCCGGGTTTTCCGATTCCAGGAACAGCAACTGGGCCACCACCAG
>DYHB01000016.1:21452-35716 GCA_020724415.1 Thiobacillus sp. | reverse complement strand
CACGTGGACGAGGCCATGATGCAGGAGATCCAGGCCCTGCACCGGGCGGTCACCCCCATCGAGACCCTGTTCGTCGTGGATGCCATGCAGGGCCAGGACGCGGTCAATACCGCCAAGGCCTTCAACGAAGCCCTCCCCCTGACCGGTGTGGTACTCACCAAGCTGGATGGCGATGCCCGGGGCGGCGCTGCGCTGTCCGTCCGTCACATCACCGGCAAGCCGATCAAGTTCGCCGGCATCGGTGAAAAGCTGACCGGACTGGAAGTCTTCCATCCCGAGCGCATGGCTTCGCGCATCCTGGGCATGGGCGACGTGCTGTCCCTGATCGAGGACGCCCAGCGCAACGTCGACCACGCCGAAGCCATGAAGACGGTCCAGAAGCTCAAGAGCGGCAAGGGCTTCGACCTGGAGGACTTCAAGGCCCAGATGCAACAGATGAAGAAACTGGGCGGGCTCTCCTCCCTGGTGGACAAGCTGCCCGGCGCCGGCAAACTGGGAGCGGACGACCTGGCCCAGGGCGAAAGGCAGATGAAACGCATCGAGGGCATCATCAACGCCATGACTCCGGAAGAGCGACGTCGCCCGGAGATTTTGAAGGCCTCCCGGAAACGCCGCATCGCCAGCGGAGCGGGGGTCCAGGTCCAGGACATCAACCGGCTGCTGAACCAGTTCGAACAGGCCCAGAAGATGATGAAATCCCTGGGCAAGGGCGGCCTGGGCAAGATGATGCGGGGCATGAAAGGCATGCTGCCCGGGCGCGGCTGATGAGCGCAGTATCCGCAAACCCCGAACAACAAATGCGACCCAAAACAACGACTTGCATATTCAACATCGGGCCATTAAAATACCCGGCTTTTCCGTGCGCCGTTTTGGCGTTGGCTAACTAGGATCGATCAAGCATGGTAACCATTCGACTTGCCCGTGGCGGCGCCAAGAAGCGTCCCTTCTACAACATCGTCGTGGCCGATTCCCGTGATCGCCGTGATGGCCGCTTCATTGAGCGCATCGGCTTCTACAATCCGGTCGCCACCGCCAACGAGGAAAGCCTGCGCATCAACCAGGAGCGTCTGGCCTACTGGACCGGCGTGGGCGCCCAGGTGTCCGACACCGTCGCCAGGCTGGCCCGTGGCGCAAAGCCCGTCGCCGCCTGACAGTTCCGCCGGCGCGGATGATCTGATCATCATGGGGCGGGTTGCCGCTCCATATGCGGTACGGGGCTGGGTCAAGGTCCAGCCTTTCACGGAATATCTGGACAGCCTGCTGGATTATCCGGTTTGGCATCTCGCCCGTCGCGGACAGTGGCAAGCGAAGTCCTGGCTGGACGCCAAGGTCCACGGCCAGACCCTGCTGGTCCAGCTGGAAGGCGTGGATGACCGGGATGCAGCCGCAGCACTGACGGGGTCCGAGATTGCCGTACGCCGGAGCGAATTGCCGCCCGCCGATGAAGGCGAGTATTACTGGGATGATCTCATCGGCCTGGAGGTGGTCAACCCGGCAGGCGAAAAACTCGGTAAAATCAGGGGCTTGCTGGAAACCGGTGCCCACGACGTGATGCAGGTGACGGGAGATGATCGCGAGCGATTGATTCCCTTCACCGAGCCCATCGTCCTGGAGGTGGACGTGGCCCGGGGCCTGGTGGTGGTGGATTGGGAACCCGACTACTAGACTTGATGACCCCCCACTATCATGTCATCAGTCTGTTTCCGGGCATGTTCTCGGCCCTGTCCGGGTTTGGAGTCAGCGGCCGGGCGATACGCAAGGGACTGTGCCACCTGCATTGCTGGGACCCGCGGGATCTGACCCAGGACCCCTACCGGACGGTGGATGACCGCCCCTTCGGAGGCGGCCCGGGCATGGTGATGCTGGCCGAACCGCTGGACCTGGCCCTGACCTGTGCCAAGACAGCGTTGCGCAGGGCCGGCGTCGAACGGCCCAGATTGATTTACCTGTCCCCCCAGGGACGCCGCCTGGACCAGGGCTTGGTGGACGAATTGTCCCGGGAGCCCGGCCTGGTACTGCTGGCGGGACGCTATGAGGGTATCGACGAGCGCGTTTTTGCCCGTCATGCCTTGGAAGAAGTCTCCCTGGGAGACTTTGTGGTATCGGGGGGAGAGCTCCCGGCCATGGCCTTGCTGGACGGGATCATCCGGTTGTTGCCGGGTGCCTTGGGCCATGAGGACTCGGCTCGGGAGGACTCCTTCGCGGCGGGACTGCTGGACTGTCCCCACTACACCCGGCCCGAGGTGTATGCCGGGCTGGATGTACCGGAGGTGCTGCGCAGTGGTGACCACGGCCGGATTGCCCGCTGGCGCTTGAAGCAGGCGCTGGGTCGAACCTGGCTGCGCCGGCCGGATTTGTTGGAAACGCGCCCCCTGGGCGCGGATGAGAGAATTCTGCTCGACGAGTTTCGTCGGGAAGTGGAAACTGCCGGGCCATGAGCCCGACGGGGTTAGAAACGGTCGTACGTATCCCTGCGGGGAAACCTATGCGCACCACATGATGCAAAACGAAGCTGAAAGGAAATGACGATGAATCTCATCGCCCAACTGGAAAACGAAGAAATCGCCCGCCTGGGCAAGACCATCCCCGAATTCGCTCCCGGCGACACCGTGGTGGTGCAGGTCAAGGTAAAGGAAGGCAACCGTGAGCGTTTGCAGGCCTATGAAGGCGTCGTGATCGCCAAGCGCAATCGTGGCCTCAACTCCTCCTTCATCGTGCGCAAGATCTCTGCCGGCGAAGGTGTGGAACGGACCTTCCAGACCTACTCACCCCTGGTGGCCACCATCGAGGTCAAGCGCCGCGGTGACGTGCGCCGTGCCAAGCTGTACTACCTGCGCGGCCGCACCGGCAAGTCTGCCCGGATCAAGGAAAAGCTCTCCTACAGCAAGAAGGCCTGAGCCGGACACACCCCGGAAAGCCGCTCACCGAGCGGCTTTTTTTATGCCTGCCGGTTACCGGGATGACAGATGCCCCCGCCTGTGGCAGGCTGAGGCAAAACACCCCCAGCCCAGACCCCCACGATAAACCATCCCGTCAACACGCCCATGACCGCCCTCTGGATACTCATCCTGCTCATCCTGCTGTCCAGCCTGTTTGCACTGGCCGAGATGGGCCTGGCCTCCGCCCAACGGGCCAAGCTGGCCCAGATGGCCGAGGCAGGGGATGCCGGGGCGGCCAGCGCCCTGGCCATCAAGGAACACCCCAGCCGCCTCCTGGCCGCCACCCAGATGGGCATCACCGCCGCCGCCCTGCTCATGGGCATTTTCGGCGAATCCGCCATCACTTCCAGTCTGAGCGCCTGGCTGGCGGGGGTGCTGCCCGTCGGCCAGACCGGCGCCGAGGCCATGGCCCTGACCGTCACCATCCTCATCGTCACCGCCGCCTCCATCGTCTTAGGCGAGATCGTGCCCAAGCGCATCGCCATCGCCCATCCGGAACGCGTTTCCGCCCTGTGCGCCCCGGGCATGACCCTGTTCATCCGTCTGCTCTCCCCGGCCATCCATTTCCTGTCCTGGACCTCAGACCGCATCCTGGGACTGTTGCCCATCCGTTCCGCGCCCGCCCAGGCCAGCATCGAGGACATCCTGGCCTTTGTGGACGAAGGCGAGCGCAGCGGCGCCCTGGCCCCGGAGGAAAGCCACATGATGGGCAATGTGCTGCGCCTGGACGACCGCCGTCTGGCCGCCATCATGACCCCTGTGGCCGACGTGGCCTGGCTGGACCTGCTGGCCTCCAGGGAACACAACCTGCGCACCCTGCGCGAGGCGCCCCACTCCCAACTGCCGGTCTGCAAGGGTGATCTGCAGCAGGTGGTGGGGATCGCCGAAAGCCATGACATCCTCCAGGCGGCCATGGCAGGCGAGATCGACTTCGCAGAGCTGCCCCTGACACCGCCCCTGTTCGTGCCCGACAGCCTGAGCCTGATCGATCTGTTGCGCACCTTCCGGACCCAGAAAACCACCTTTGCCCTGGTGGTCAGCGAGTTCGGCCTGACCGAGGGCATCGTCACCCTGGACGACCTGATCCAGACCCTGGTGGGGAACATGATGCCCCGGGCCGACGACCCTGACGAAGCCCTGGCCGTGCAGCGCCCTGACGGCTCCTGGCTGCTGGACGGCTTGCTGCCCATCGACGAGATGAAGGACAAGCTGGCCCTGCGTCACCTGCCCATGGAACACCTGGGCAACTACCATACCGTGGGCGGCTTCGTACTGGCCTCCCTGGGCCACATCCCGCGCAAGGCGGAACGCTTCGACTGGGCGCACTGGCAGTTTGAAGTCGTGGACGTGGACCGCAACCGGATCGACCAGGTCCTGGCCAGCCCCCTCTCCGAAGCCCTCCCCACCCCACCTCCGGGCGGACCGGCCAACGCCTGATGTCACGAACCGCGCAGCTGAGCGGGGACACGTCGGCATGAAGCCGATCCTGCCCAACCAATCGATTCGGGGTGCCCGACAGGAGCCCCCGGCAAGTAAAATTGCGGTAGCCCACTTCGCCCAATCATCTTGACTGCCGACTTCTCCCAGCACACCCCCATGATGCAGCAATATCTGCGCATCAAGGCCGAGCATCCGGACATGCTGGTGTTTTACCGCATGGGGGATTTCTACGAACTTTTCCACGGCGATGCCGAAAAGGCAGCCCGGCTGCTGGAGATCACCCTGACCACCCGGGGCCAGTCCGGGGGCGAACCCATCAAGATGGCGGGGGTGCCCTACCATGCGGCGGAGCAATACCTGGCCCGTCTGGTGAAACTGGGCGAATCGGTGGCCATCTGCGAGCAGATTGGCGACCCCAAGACATCGAAGGGACCGGTGGAGCGGAAGGTGATCCGCATCGTCACGCCGGGCACCCTGACCGACGATGTGCTGCTGGAAAGCAAGACCGACCCGGTGATGCTGGCCCTGTCTCCCGTCAAGGGCGGCACCCTGGCCCTGGCCTGGCTGACCCTGTCCAGCGGTCGGTTCGCCACCCGTCAGGCCAGGGCCGACCAACTGGCCTCCGAGCTGAGCCGGCTGGCGCCCAGCGAAATCCTGCTGCCGGATGACTTTCAGCACCCGGCCCTGACCGGCCTCAAGCTCACCCTGTCACGTCGGCCAGCCTGGCAGTTCGATCCGGACCGGGGCTGCCGCCTGCTCTGCGAGCATTTCGGGGTCAAGGATCTGGCCGCCTTCGCCCTGGACGACCAACCCGGGCTGCAAGCCGTGGCCGGTCTGTTGCTGGAATACGCACGTCACACCCAGCAGGCCGCCCTGCCCCACATCACCAGCCTGGCCCTGGAGCAGGACAGCGCCTATGTGCAATTGGACGCCGCCGCCCGACGGACCCTGGAAATCACCGAAACCCTGCGCGGCGAGCCCGCGCCGACCCTGTTCTCGGAGTTGGACAACTGCATCACCGGCATGGGCAGCCGTCTGCTGCGCGGCTGGCTGCATCATCCCCTGCGGGCTCGCGACCGGCTTGAACAACGCCTGTCAGCCATCAGCGCGTTCATTGACGCGCCCGACGCCGGGCGGCAACTGCGCCAGCGATACAAAGGCCTGTCCGACCTGGAACGCATCGCCGCCCGCATCGCCCTCAAGACCGCCCGACCCCGGGACCTGTCCGGCCTGCGCGACAGCCTGGCCCTGCTGCCGGAGGTGTCCGAGGACTTGGCCGACATCGACGGCCTGGCCTCCTGGCGGGGCGCCCTGGCTTTCCCCGCCGAACCCGGCCAGCGCCTGGCGGCCGCCATCCAGCCGGAACCCGCCGTGGTCCTGCGCGAAGGCGGCGTCATCGCCAACGGCTACGACGCCGAACTGGACGAACTGCGCGGACTGCAATCCCACTGCGGCGAATTCCTGATGGCACTGGAAACCCGGGAGCGTGAGCGCACGGGAATTGCCAATCTGCGGGTGGAATACAACAAGGTCAGCGGCTTCTATATCGAAGTCACCCGGGGCCAGTCGGACAAGGTGCCGGCCGACTACCACCGGCGCCAGACCCTGAAGAACGTGGAACGCTATCTGACCCCGGAACTGAAGGCCTTCGAGGACAAATACCTGTCCGCCTCCGAGCGTTCCCTGGCCCGTGAAAAACAGCTCTACGACGAACTGCTGGAGGCCCTGCTGCCCCACATCCCCGCCCTGCAACGCGTGGCCGGCGCCGTGGCCGCCCTGGACCTGTTCGCCGGCCAGGCCGAACTGGCTGTGCAGCGGAATTTCGTGGCACCGGAGTACACCGACGCCTGGGGCATCCGCATCCAGGCCGGTCGCCATCCCGTGGTGGAACCCCGGGTGGGCGCCTTCATTCCCAACGACCTGGACCTGCACGCCGCCCGGCGCATGCTCATGGTGACCGGTCCCAACATGGGCGGCAAATCCACCTACATGCGGCAAACCGCCCTCATCGTGCTCATGGCCTGCTGCGGCCTGTACGTGCCGGCGGACCGGGCGGTCATCGGCCCGGTGGACCAGATTTTCACCCGGGTCGGCTCGTCGGACGACCTGGCCGGCGGGCGATCCACCTTCATGGTGGAAATGACCGAGACCGCCCAGATCTTGAACAACGCCACCGAATACAGCCTGGTCCTGATGGACGAGATTGGCCGGGGCACCTCCACCTTCGACGGCGTCAGCATCGCCTGGTCCGTGGCCCGGCACCTGGCCGAAAAAATCCGCGCCCATACCCTGTTTGCCACCCATTACTTCGAACTGACCCAGTTGCCCCAGGAATTCCGCACCGTCGCCAATGTGCACCTGGATGCGGTGGAGTCCCGGGGCAGCCTCACCTTCCTGCATGCCGTGGAAGACGGGCCTGCTTCCCAGAGCTATGGCATCCAGGTGGCCAAGCTGGCCGGGGTACCCGGCGTGGTGGTCAACGCCGCCCGGCGCAAGCTGGTGGAACTGGAAAATGCCCAGGTGCTGACGGCCGGCCAGGGCGACCTGTTCATCAGCGCGCCCGACGAGAAGGCACCCACCCTTCCGCCTGCCCTGGAACGGCTGCACGACCTGGACCCGGACGCCCTCTCGCCCCGGGAGGCCCTGGACGCCCTGTACGAACTGAAACGCCTTTATTCGACCGACTGAACCATGAAGACACTGCACCTGGACGCCTCCGAACTGGACCTGGACTTCAACGCCTGTCTAAAGCTGGCCGAGGCCAACGCCGAACACCTGCTGGGCGAGGCCATGCTGTTGTCCTTCTACGACCGGGACCGCAACATCGAATCCCCGAACGGGGTCAGCGAATGCCACCAGGGCTGTGACACCCCGGGCTGGATCGACTACGCCCAGAACCGGGGCGGCAGCCTCATCGTCAACTTCCAGCAGGGCCGCTTCGTTTTCTGCTTCATGCCTCTGGGGGGCCTGTGATGCAACGGGAAGACTGGGACAAGCTGGCCCAGCAACTGCGCACCCTGCCCGGCGGCGCCCCGGCCGCCGAACCGGATTTCTTCGGCCCCTTCATCACCGGCGAACTCGCACCCGTCACCTCGGAATGGGATTACGACGGCTGGCTGCTCAAGGACGGCCGTGTGCTCAGCCTGCGCCTGGACGAAACCCAGCAGGGCATGATGCGCCTCTTCGTGGTCGATCCGGAGGAATCGCATTTCATCGCCAAAACCGATGACACCCTACTCCACGCCGCCCGGGAACACGGGGTCTCAGCCGTAATTCTGTTCCTGCTTGCCCTGGCTGCCGGCCAGATCGATGACAACAAGCGGCTCAAGATCCATGCGCCCAAGATCGACGGCGCGGCCAAGGATTTGATGCTGATGACGGTATGCCGGTTGTGCGGCTGACCCGGCCTTTTCAGCCGCGACCTGACCGGGCATGCTGGTGGGTTTCCACTGACTGACCGCAATCATGGGGCAACCTCCGGAATTGGTCGCACTGGGTTGGAGTGACTGGCATGCCCAGCGGGCGAATTGCGCCCCACCAGACGGCGTCGCGCGCGTGGCCGCGGTTGACCGGGACCGATTGCTGCTCCTGGACCAGGACGGACCTTTCCAGGCCAGGTTGGCGGGCCGTTATCGTCATCATCACCCCCTGGGACAGGAACGGCCGTGCGTGGGCGACTGGGTCTGCGTGGAAAAGCCCTCCCACGAGGCCTTGGGAGTGGTCCACGATGTCTTGGCGCGCAGAACCTGGCTGCGCCGGAAATCGGCCGGCAGCGAGATCGAATATCAGATGATCGCCGCGAACATGGATTGCGTGTTTGTAGTGCAATCGTGCCACTTCGATTTCAACCCGAGGCGGTTGGAGCGCTATCTCGTCATGGTGATGGAAGGAGGTGCCGAGCCGTGCCTTCTTCTCACCAAGACGGATCTGGTCAGTCCGGACACGCTGGCTGCTCAGATGGTTGAAATCCAGTCCCTGGGCATCACGGCGCCGATCGTCCCCCTGAGCAACGTGAGCGGGGACGGCCTGGACCAGGTGAAACGGCAGTTGCAGCCCGGCTTGACCTATTGTTTCGTTGGATCGTCTGGGGTTGGAAAAAGCACCCTGATCAACGCGTTGATCGGCAATGACAGGATGGAGACGGGCTGCGTCAGCGGCACCGGCGAAGGGCGGCACACCACTGTCCGGCGCGAACTGATCCGTCTTGAGGATGGCGCCCTGGTCATTGACAACCCTGGCATGCGTGAATTCGGCCTCCTGGGGGCGGACAGCGGTCTTGCAAATCGCTTTTCCCACATCTTGACGCTTGCCTCGCGCTGCCGCTTTCACGATTGCCAGCATTCGGGCGAACCCGGCTGCGCCGTGGCGGCCGCAGTGCAAGCCGGCGAGATTCCTCCGGAAGCCCTGGAAGACTTCCTGAAACTGCGTGAGGAATCCGCATTCAACGACCTGTCCCATGCTGAAAAACGGAAAAAGGACCGGGATTTTGGCCGATACATCAAATCCGCCAAGAAAAGCCTGCGTAACAGATAGCCGGCCCAGGTGGATTTCATCCCGTCAGGGAACGCCATGAAGTGCCCGGCAAACGCGGTCTCAGGCGGCTTTCCGCCTTGACCGGCGCAGGGCTGTTTGCACACGGATCGGTACGATCCCTGTGCCATCCCCGCCAAGTGTAAGGAAAAGCGCCCGGGCGCGACCAAACGTCACCACGATGTTTCCCACCCAACCTGAGGACGGTTCGGCATGCACATCACCCACGCCCGTTATGGCCTGTTTCCAATACTGCTTGCCACCCTGGTCGCCGAACCGGTGGCTGCCGCCTGCAGCGCCGACAGTGGCACCCAACGACAGCATTTGTTGGAGCTGTATACCTCGGAGGGATGTAGCAGTTGCCCGCCGGCGGACCGGTATCTCTCCCAGCTCAAAGGCGAGGCTGGCGTTTGGCCGTTGGCCTTCCATGTGGACTATTGGGACCACCTGGGCTGGCCGGACCGGTTCGCCCAACCCACATTCAGTGACCGCCAGAGAAGCGCTTCCAGACAAAACGGCAGTCGTTTCGTCTACACCCCGCAATTTGTGCTGGATGGCCGTGATTGGCGCAAAGGCTGGGGCAAGCCGCCTTGGCGGACCAGTGGCCGCGTAACGGCAGACCGGCTGACGCTGCGGCTCGAACAGGGCGAGACATCGACGCTGACGGCCCACGGGACCTGGGCTGGCCGCACCGGCCAGATATTCCTGGCGATAAGCGAAAACAACCTCCACAGCCAGGTAGCGACGGGTGAAAACGCCGGCCGGCGCCTTAACCATGATTTCGTAGTCCGACAGCTCCATGGCCCGTTGAGTCCGCTGAACGGACACTTCAGCCATACGATCCAGCTTCGTCCGGGCTGGAAGCGACACGATCTGGTCCTGACCGCCTTCGCCGTCCAGCCAGATGACGGAAAGGTGTTGCAAGCCGTCGGGACCCCCCTCTGTCGACCCTGATGCCCGCCTGGCTTCGTGTGTACCTGTGCTTCAGGAGGGCATGAAACCGGTGTTGGGATAGCGTCCTGCACCCGCCTTACGCCCTCCGCATCCTCCGCTACAATGGGGGCCAACGACAACAACTTACAAGGAGGCAATCATGCGTTTGCAACTGGCATTGGACATGCTGCATACCGATGCGGCTCTGGAGGTGGCCATGGCTGCGGCGCCCTGGGTGGACATCATCGAAATCGGCACACCGTTGATCAAGCATGAAGGGCTCAATGTGCTCTACAAGCTGCGCGAGCGGTTTCCGGACAAACGCCTGCTGGTGGATCTCAAGACCATGGATGTGGGGCGCTACGAAGCCGACTTTGCCTTCGGTGCCGGTGCGGACATGGTCACCGTCCTGGGTGTCGCCGACGATGCCACCCTGGCTGGCACCATCGCCTCTGCCCAGGCCCACGGCAAGACGGCAGTCGTGGATCTGATCAATGTGAACGACAAAGCGACCCGGGCACGCCAGGCCCAGGCGATGGGCGCCGACTATGTCGCTGTGCATTCCGGCATCGATCAGCAGCACCAGGGGCATGCGCCCCTGGCGGACTTGGGGAGCGTCCGGCAAGCCGTCAGCATTGGCGTCTCCGTAGCCGGGGGCATTGGTCTCGACAACCTGGATCCGATCCTCGCCCTGAACCCGGATATCGTCGTCGTGGGTGGCGCCATCACCTCGGCGCAGGACCCGATGGAGGCTGCCCGCCTTATCAAGGCACGCATGGACGCGGCCGAGGTCCGATGACATGAACGCCCCGGACAACTGCAGCCTGCTGGACGACGTTGGACTGGAATTCCTGGGCAAGATCGCCGGCGTGCTGGGCAACGCCCAGATGAAGGACTTCGCCCTGCTGACCGACATGATCCAGGGGGCACCCCGGGTATTCATCTGCGGCGCCGGCCGCAGCGGCCTGGTGGGACGATTCTTCGCCATGCGCCTGATGCACCTGGGCGGCACCGTCTACGTCGTGGGCGACACCACCACGCCAGCGGCCGGCAGGGACGATCTGGTCATCTGCATTTCCGGCTCGGGCACCACCCAGACCATCGTGAATATCGCCCTGCTGGCCCGACAAGCCGGGGCCAAGGTTGCCTCGATCAGTCTGCAATTGGGCCGCGCCACGCCCCTCGGCGAACAATCCGATCTTTGCATCCTGCTGGACCGCCGGGTCAGCCCTCATCTGCGACGAGTCTACGCGGCCGCACCCACGATTCACCCTGCCGAACGCCATACCCTGACTCCCATGGGCACGGTTTTCGAGATTTCCACCCTGGTGTATCTGGAAGCCATCGTCGCCGAGGTCATCCGCCGCCAGCAGATCATGGAAAGCGAGATGAAACTAAGGCATGCCAACCTGGAGTGAGCGTGACAACAACGAGCCGGCCGCCCCAGCGAAGTCAGTCGCGCGGGCGCTCCAGCAACAGCCGGGTATAGAGTGACGTCACCATGGCTGCCTCATCTTCCCGGGTTTCACCTCGCAGCAATGCATGACGCAAAGGGCCGGGCACGGCTATGCCCAGGCCCAGCAACACGGTGAGGTCCCAGGAATAGGTGGTTCGCTGGTGGATATGGGTGAGGACTTGTTGGAATTCGTTCATGGCGGCCTCCTTGGTCGGTGCACGATATAGCCTGCCTGTCTCCTTTATCGGCACACATGCCTCATACTTTAGGGGGCATCCTCCCGTCCGCCCGACCGACATCACCAGCCGCTGCCGGACACGAATTCGGAACCGCCCATGGGAGCTACAATGCGTATTCCTATCCCGTGATGGAGTTTCCGTGCCGGCCGTCTGGTTCACCGCCCTGTGCTTGCTGCTGGCATGTGCTCCCTGGGCACCGGCCTCGGCCCAGGCACGGCTCGTGCCGGATGTGGACTCAATCGTCCTTGCACCCCATGCGATGGTTCTTGAAGACCCCTCTGGCGGCCTGGCCCTGGAAGACGTGGAGAAACTGCCCATGGAAGCTTTCCGGCCTTGGAACCCAGCCTCCGGGGACATCAACTTCGGTTATTCCGACGCCGCCTATTGGCTGCGCATCCCCCTGGACGCGCCACCTGGCACGCCCCGCAACTGGCTATTGGAGATTGCCTACCCCACCCTGGATCACGTTCAGGTGCACACCCCGGTCGACCACTGGATCAGCGGTGACCGACGGCCCTTTGGGTCCAGGCCCCTGGCCCATCGCAACCTGGTATTCCCGATCCGTCTGGCTGCGGATGACACCCACCCTGTATTGCACATCCGGGTTGTGTCAGAAGGCAGCCTGACCGTACCCCTGACCCTCTGGCAACCCCATGCCTTCGATCATGCCAGCCAACGGGCCTATGTCACCTTGTCCCTGTATTACGGCATGTTGCTGGCCTTGATGCTCTACAACCTGCTCCTCTATTTCTCGGTGCGGGATGCCAATTTCCTGCGTTATGTCCTGTTCGTGGCGGCCATGGCGGTGGGCCAATTGGCTGCCAACGGCTTCGGCAACCAGTTCCTGTGGCCCCAGGCCCCCGAGTGGGGCCACGTCAGCTTTCCGGTAGGGTTTGCGGCCACGGGGCTGTTCGGTGCCCTGTTCACCCGGGGCTTCCTGGAAACGGCCCGCAATACACCCCGGCTGGACCGGGGCATCCTGGCGCTAGCCCTGGCCTTCGCCCTGGCCATCGTGCTGGCCATATTCGTGTCCTACCGGATCGGCGCCATCCTGACCTCCCTGGCCGGGGTTTCCTTTGCCGCGCTGGCGGTCTTGGTGGGGATGCGCTGCATGGCCAAGGCACAGGCCGGCGCCCGCTGGTTTCTGCTGGCCTGGGCACTATTGCTGATGGGCGCCGCCGTAATGGGCATGCGCAACCTGGGCTGGCTGGCCACCAATTTCTTCACCACCTATGCCATGCAGATCGGATCAGCCCTGGAAATGCTGATGTTGTCATTTGCCCTGGCCGACCGCATCAACACCCTGCGTCGGGAAAAGGCCATGGCCCAGGAACAGGCCCTGGCCGCCCATGGCGCCCTGGTGGATACCCTGAAGGATTCCGAGCGCCAGCTCGAGGAACGGGTCCGGGCCCGCACCCAGGAACTGGAGGCTGCCAATGCCGAACTCAGCCGCTCGGAAACCCTCCTGCGCACCCTCTACAACTCTTCCAGCGACGCCGTCATGTTGCTGGACGAACGCGGCTTCCTGGGGGGCAACCCGGCCACGGTGGACATGTTCGGCTGTACCAGCGAGGCCCATTTCCGCAGCCTTCATCCAGCCGATCTGTCACCCCCCACCCAGGCTTGCGGTTCCGACTCCACCCGTCTGGCCAACCAGCATATCGCCACGGCACTGGCCCAAGGCAGCCACCGTTTCGAATGGTTGCACCGCCGGGCCGACAATGGACGGATCTTTGCGGCCGATGTCCTGCTCAATGCCATGGAACTGGACGGTCGTCCGGTGTTGCAGGCCGTGGTGCGGGACATCACCGAGCGCAAACAAGCCGAGGAGCAGGTCCGCTCTCTGGCCTATTACGACAGCCTGACCCAGTTGCCCAACCGGCGCCTGCTGGCGGACCGGCTGGCCCAGGCCATGAGCCGTGGCCGCAGGGAAGGACTGGGCGGCGCCGTCATGTTCCTGGATCTCGACAACTTCAAGCCCCTCAACGACACCCATGGCCATGCCGTGGGCGACCTGCTGCTGGTGGAAGTGGCCCGACGCCTGAGCGGCTGCGTGCGGGAGATGGATACCGTGGCCCGCATCGGCGGTGACGAGTTCGTGGTGATGCTGACCTCCCTCAGCGCCCACCGAGGCGAAGCCGAAATCCAGGCCAACGCGGTAGCGACCAAGATTCTCTCAACCCTGGACACGCCCTACCGGCTGACCCTCAACGCCGGGAGCAGCGCCGAAACCACCGTTGAACACCACTGCACCGTCAGCATTGGCGTCACCCTGTTCAATGGCCAGGAGGCCGGCACCGAGCAGATCATCAAATGGGCTGACGAGGCCATGTACCGCGCCAAGGAGGCCGGGCGCAACACCATCTGCTATCACTGACAGGCATTTTTTCAACCTTTTGGCTCAACAAAGAGGCTCTGTCGGTTATACTTGATTTTATTACTCTACCTTTTGGAAGCACTTATGGAACTCGAACTCACTGGCAATGGCTACCTGGCAGACCCCTCCATCTGGACGGAAGAAGTCATGTACGAACTGGCGCGTCTGGACGACAACTTTGAACTGACCGACGAGCATGTGAAGTACATCCTCTCGGCACGCGAGCTGTACAGCGAGAACCAGGCCGTGCCGCCCATCCGCGATTTCGCCAAGCTCCACGGCATGGACCGGAAGGCCCAGCCCCTCTATGACCTGTTCCCCCGCGGCCCCATGAAGATGATCACCAAATA
>DYHB01000016.1:0-21427 GCA_020724415.1 Thiobacillus sp. | reverse complement strand
CCTGCCCCAACCGACGGGCTGCGTCTGAACGGCCGCCTCCGGTCGTTCACTGAAGCTGGGTGAACACGGTTGCTCAGGCCGGGCAAACAGGCAAGCCTGAAAAGCACATCAAATAAATGGCCTCGAATTTCTTCGAGGCCACCTCAATCCTTCAAACTCCCTGCACCTGCATGACCCACCAGGCTTGAGGTCCGACAAGTTCGGGCTTACGAGCTGGGCATGGCGGGCCCATCCCCACACGGCAGCGGTGGTCAGCCGAAGCTGTCGGCCATCAGGTTGTTGAACCAGGGGAACATGTCCTCGTAGTTGCCCGAGGTGATGCTGGCCGCCTCGCCGGTGACATAGGGCTTCATGGTGCGGCTGGCCGGGTCATAGTGATAGATGGCCGTCAGCCAGGACGCCGTCGTGGCAGTGATGGGCGAGTAGCATGCGGAGTTGGTGACGGGCGCCGGATCAGGGGCCTGTCCCGCCAGCATGCGCACGATGGCGTCTGCGCACACCTTGGCCTCGGCATTGGCGATATGGCCGGCCTTGGGCTGGGTGGTGGCGCTGGCATCACCAATCACGTGGACGCCCGGGTGGGCGGTGGATTCGTAGCTCAGTACGTCCACGCCGGCCCAGCGCCCGTTCACGTTGACCAAACCGGCGTCTTGCACCAGACGGGGCGCGCGTTGCGGGGGAATCGGGTTCAGCACGCTGGCGGCAATGCTGCCCAGGTTGGTCTGGACCAGGCGGGTAACAGGGTCGATGCTGTCGATGGTGGCGGCGGCATGGTATTCGATGACTCCCGCATGGAGGGTGTTGAAGGCCGTCTCGAAGGACGCCCGCTCGGCCGCGATGCCCGGATTGGCATCCAGGACGATGACCTTGGCACCGGGTTTGTTGCGCTTGAGGTAATCGGCCACCACGCAGGCCCGCTCGTAGGGGCCGGGCGGGCAGCGGAAAGGTGCGGCCGGAATGGTCATGACGAAGGTACCCCCCGCAGGCATGGCCGCCAGTTGCTGGGCCAGCAGGGCGGTCTGGGGACCGGCCTGCCAGGCGTGAGGGATGGTTTGATAATCCGTCAGGCCAGGCATCAGGTCGAACTCCAGTCCCGGGGCCAGTACGAGTCGGTCATAGGTCTGGGTACTGCCATCGCCGAGGCTGACCTTGCGCGCCACCGGGTCGATCCCCATCACTTCGCCCTGGATGACGTTGACGCCGTAATTGTCGCGCAGGCGGGCATAGTCATAGGCCAGGCTGGACAGGGTGCGCTGGCCGTTCAGCACCAGGTTGCTCAGGATGTTGGAGGTGTAGGACGGGTTGCGCTCGATAAGGGTCACACGCAGGTTCTGACCGCCCCACAGGCGCAGGAACTTGGCCACCGTGGCGCCGCCCATGCCGCCCCCCACCACCACCACGTGGCCGCTGACGTTGACGACAGGCGGCGTGACGGGTGTGGTGCCGCCGCCGCTGCCGGAGTCGCCCGTGTCGGCGGAGTCGCCGGTGCCGGAATCCCCACCTCCGCCGCAGCCATGGACCAGGGCTCCCAGGGATGAGGCGCCGAGAAGACGCAGGAACTGTCTACGATTGTGCAGGTTCATGTCAGTCTCCTCAACGCACATTGGCGAAATATGCCGCGATGTCGTTCAGCTGGGCATCGGTATAGGCTCGGGCATGTACCTTCATCATGTCGTTACCGGGTGTTTTGGCACGCATTTCCTTCATCTCCCCGATCAGTTTGTTGGCCCCCATGCCAGCGAGCCGGTCGATACCCCCTTGGGAGCGGCCTTCGGTGCCATGGCACTGAAAGCAATTGGAGGCCAGCAGGCGCCCGGATTCTGCCCTGACGGCCTGAACGGGGAACAGGACGCACGCGCCCAGGAGTGCGAGAACGTAGGTGAAATGGCGTGGTTTCATTGGGACTCCCATGGTCCGGTGGATAACGGAAGTCATTGGAACCTGCACGTCTTAAGTGAACCTTAACCGGCGTACAGTCCCCCAAGCAGCGCGGCCGGGAGGTCCACTAGCCGGAGATGGCGGCGTCGGATGACACGACTTTGGGCAAGGTGACGGTGACGCCCAGGCCTGTCCCTTCCAGTCCTTGACCGTATTCCAGCCGCCCCTGGTGCAAGGTCACCACCCGGCTCACGATGGAAAGGCCCAACCCGGCACCTTCCTGGGTCTGGGCACCGAATCGGTGAAACCGATGGCCCAATTTTTCCAGGTCTTTCTCCCGGAGTCCTGGTCCGTTATCCCGGACCCGCAGCACCAGCATGCCCGTCTCTTCTGCAAGGGTCGCTTCCACCTGCCCGGATACCACGGTGTAACGCAGCGCATTGTCCAGCAGGTTGCGCACCAGGACCCGCAACAGATCCGGCTGTCCCTGCAGCGTCAACCCGGGCTGGATGTCCGCCTCGAACGTGATGGCCTTAGCTGCGGCCACCGGCCCGAACTCCGCCACGGACTCCGCCACCAGTTCGGAGAACGGCACCGGCACCGGGGAGAACGTATCCCCGGCCCCATCCAGCCGGGCCAGGGAAAGCAACTGGGCCACCAGATGGGCCATCCGGTCCGCGCCACGCAGGGCCTTGGCGATGGCCGCCCCACGTTCATCATCGTCGGCCGAACGCTGGGCCACCTGCAATTGCGCCTTCATGGCCGCCAGGGGAGTGCGCAGTTCATGGGAGGCGTCGCTGGTGAACCGACGCTCGTTGTCCAGGGCGCGTGCCATGCGGCCGAACAGGCGGTTCATGGTGCGCACCAGCGGATTCAGTTCACGGGGCAGGTCCTGGTCCGGCAGCGCATCCAGACGCTCGGGAGAGCGACGGGCCAGTTCGGCCTCCATGCGGCGCAGGGGGGCGAGCCCACGGCGAATGGCCCAGACCAGCAGCAACGCCAGGATTGGCAGGCCGATCAGGTAGGGTTTCAGATTGCCCCAGGCGATATCGTTGGCCAATTCGTCCCGGATATCCAGATCCAGGCCCACCAGTACCCGTCGGTCGTCGGCGGCGGCGGCAAAGCTGCGCCATGCCACACCCCCGATCTCCGCATTGGCATAACCACTCTTTGGAACGCCCTCCGGCCAGGCAAGCGGGGCCTCCGGGGAGCGCAGAATCAGCTGTTGGTCACCATGCTCCTGCTCCCATAGCTGGAAGATGAGCCGGCTGCCATAACGATGGCCGTGGATATCTGGCGGGTCCACCTCATCATCGTCTCCCTCGCTTCCCAAGGCCAGCATGATGCGGGCGTACTGGACCAGTTGGGCATCCACAAGTTCGTCCACTTCGTGGACCGTACGCTCATAGGCCAGCCAGACGGTAGCCAGCCCCACGGCCAGCACGGCGGTCAGCGCCAGCGCCAGTATGCGGCCCTGGATGGAGGCGATCACTTGGGCGACTCCAGCAAGTAGCCGATCCCCCGCAGGGTACGAATGAACTCGGCCCCCAGCTTCTTGCGCAAATGGTGGATGTGCACCTCCACGGCATTGGATTCCACACCCTCACTCCAGCCATACAGGGCGGATTCCATCTGGCCACGGGACACCACCCGACCTGCGTTGTGCATCAGCAGTTCCAGGATGGCAAGTTCCTTGGCGGGCAGTTCCAGGGCCTCGCCCTTGAGCCTGACGCGGCGAGCCGCCGGATCAAGCTCCAATTCACCCACTGCCAGGACCGGTGTCGCCTGGCCGCCGGCCCGGCGGATCAGGGCACGCAGACGCGCGGCCAGTTCATCCAGGTCCACGGGTTTCACCAGATAGTCGTCGGCCCCGCTGTCCAGACCCCGGACCTTGTCGGCCGTGGTATCCCGTGCCGTCAGCACCAGGACCGGCAGGGTCTTGCCGGACGCCCGCGCCTGCTTCAGGACGCTCAAACCATCCAGGCGAGGCAATCCCAGATCCAGCACCACGGCAGCATAGTCCTCCGTCATCAAGGCGCTTCGGGCACCTTCGCCGTCTCGCAGCCAATCGGCATGAAAGCCGCAGTGGCGCAGGCCAGCCTGGAGTCCGTCGCCCAGCAATTCATCGTCTTCCACCAGCAGGATGCGCATCCCCTTACCCCGAAAAGAGTGACGGCACCATTGTCCGCACTCAGCTTAAGCCCAGCTTAATCACCGCTTAAGGTCCACCTAATGTTCCGGTTTCACCATGGTTGCCAGCTTAACTCAATCAGGAGACGCCCCATGCATCCATCCACGACACCCTGTCACACATCACCGGCCGCCCTTCCCCCCTCCATAAGTTCACGAAAAGGACCCCTCATGAAATCTTTCCTGCCCCTGTTCGCCCTGATGGCCGGACTGGCCGGCCCGATCTGGGCCGACACCCCCGCCGGATTCATCCAATCCTACAGCACCGAGGCCGCCCGGACCCAACCCGGATTCCGGGCCGATGTCGCCCGGGGCCGCGCCTTTGCCGCGCGGGACTGGGGGGTCTCGGACAAACTCGCCAGTTGCACCGCCTGCCATAGCGACACGCCGAGCAACCCAGGTCGGCACGCGGTGACCGGCAAGACCATCCAGCCCCTGTCACCATCGGTAAACCCGGAGCGTTTCAGCGATCCGGCCAAGGTGGAGAAGTGGTTCAAGCGCAACTGCAAGGAAGTGGTGGGACGACTGTGCAGCCCCGCCGAAAAGGCCGATTTCATCCAATTTGTCATGGGAGCCCGCTGACATGAAGACCCTGCCCATCGTATTCGCCGCCTTCGCTTCGCTCCCCGCCTGGGCCGATGAAGCACGGCTGACCGGCCCGCTGTTGCCCGCCTACAAGACCGAATGCGGCAGTTGCCACACGCCCTTCCCCCCGGGCCTGCTCAACCCCGGCGACTGGAAGAAAACCATGGCCGGCCTGGACCAGCACTTCGGCACCGATGCCGCTCTGGACGCCAAGACGGCCGGCCAGATTGGCGCCTGGCTGCAACAACATGCCGGCCGGACCATGGGCCGCTCGCCTGATCCGGAACCACGCCTGACCACCACCCGCTGGTTTGTCCGGGAGCATCGCGAGGTACCGGCCCGCGCCTGGCAGGACCCCCGGGTCAAGAATGCCGCCAATTGTGCCGCCTGCCACAAGGGCGCTGACCAGGGGCAGTTCGGAGAGCGTGAGTTGAGCATCCCCGGCTATGGCCGCCGTCACGATGACTGATCAAGGAGCCCACGAAATGGAAAAGATCCTGGTTTGGGATTGGCCGACCCGCATTGGCCACTGGCTGATGGCTGCAACGTTCCTGGTAGCCTATGTCACCGGCGACAGCGAGGAATGGCGCCTGATCCACGTCATGGCGGGGGGCGCCCTGGCCGGACTGGTGCTGTTCCGCCTGCTCTGGGGACTGTTCGGCACCCGGCATGCCCGCTTTGCCAGTTTCATCCGCTCGCCCCTGGCAGCGGCCTCATACCTGTTCGGCCTGGCCAGGGGACAGGCCCCCCATTACACCGGGCACAACCCGGCGGGCGGCTGGGCCATCGTGTTGCTCCTGGCCCTGGGCCTGCTGGCCGCCTTGACTGGCTGGCCGCTGTATCAGGACCTGGGCGGCGAGTGGCTGGAGGAAGTGCACGAGGGCGTGGTCAACGGCATGCTGCTGGTGGTGGGCGTGCATCTGGCCGGTGTGGCGGTGGGCAGTCTGGCCCACCGGGAAAACCTGCCCCGTGCCATGGTGACCGGCTACAAATCAGGCGATCTGGGCGAAGCCATCACCTCGGCCCGGGCCTGGGCAGTGCCGATCATGATCGTCGCGGTCCTCGCCTCCAGTTGGTATTTCAGCCGCTGAAGCCCGTCCGAACCACCCAGGCGCTCAGGCGCTTGGGCAGGTACGGAAGTTGTCGGCCTTCTGCTCCAGGGTCCGGCGCATGGCCCGCAAGCCGGACGCAGAACCCAGCATGACCGCCAGAGGGCTGGCACCGTCCAGGAAATCGCAAGGGCTGTGCAGCCACTCCCGGATGATGGACTTGCGGTTGGCATAGCGCAGGCGCAGGACCTTGTGAATGGCCAGGAGATGAGCGGCACGGGCGAGCAGAACAGAATCATCGGCCAGGGGCCGGCCATCCTGGTAGCGCTCCCAGGCGACCACGTCCAGGCCCAACAACCCGGCCTGGTGGGCCAGGCTGATGTCCCAGACAGAAAAGACCTTGAACAAGGCCTGGGTCTCGGCGCCCCGCATGTCCGCGCCACGGGGATGCAGACCATCAAATTGAGTGAACGCCGTCCGGCACAGGGCATAGCCCTGTTTGCGACGTCGGTGGCGCAAATCCCGCAGGGCCAGCACGCCTTCGTCGTAGCTTTGCAACGGCTTCCGCTGTACCCGCCCCCCGGAGCCAAACCGGGACCCCGTCGCCGTCACCAGCACCCAGCCCCCGAACAAATCCGGGGTGAGCAAAGCCGTGGCGTAACGCTCTGGAGATTGCCAGTGCAAGGTCATGGGCTGTTCCATGCTTACAGACTAGCAACATCCGGACCACTTTTCCCACGATTTTTATGCCTATTGAATCATATACTTGCCCACATCAAGGTCTAACCAGATCGTTTCGGGCGGCAGATTTCGCCGCCCGAAACGATCTGCCGGGCAGCGTACTTGCCGGCAAGAAGCCAATAAAATTGGCACCCACGCGAGGTGCCCAACTTCACCCAAAGAATCCCATTGGGCGTTGTGCCATGATGGATGGCGATATGTGATCGGCAAATTGCGATTCCAGCAAGAATTCCACCCATCCCCAGGGCATGTTTCTGGCCGACCTCAGGGCGGCTCCGGGCCGGTAGCTGCCGCTTGCGTTCTTCTGGTGGAACTTCCGCCTCGACCAAGTTGTGCGCTTCACGCCACCCGCTTTGGCGTCCCCCCCTGGCCGCATCCACTTCCGAGCCATCGTGGCCGGCAGCGTCAGGCGTTGTCCCGTGTTCCGGTGGCGCAGTGGCCACCGCTGCCGCAATGGCCCCCGGAGCAGGCCCCACAACCGCCGCCTTCCTTGCGGAATGGTCCCAGCTCGGGATGGCGGCGGGCAAAGCGGCGGTAGATGCCATCCACGGCTACGCCGGCCATGACCAGGGCGAGCAACAGGCCGATGGTGACCAGATAGGTGCTCATGCGCCCGACCCCAGGCCGGCAAAGCCCATGAAGACCAGGGAGAGCAGGCCGGCCAACATGAGGGACAGGGCCGCGCCCTGGACCACGTTGGGGACGGTGGCCAGGTTCAGCCGCTCGCGCAGACCGGCCATGAGCACCAGGGCCAGGGTGAAGCCCACCCCGGCGGCGATGGCGAATACCAGGGCCTGGAGGAAGCTGTACTCCCGGGCGGTCTGGAACAGGGCGACGCCCAGGATGGCGCAGTTGGTGGTGATCAGGGGCAGGTAGATACCCAGGGCCCGGAACAGGGCGGGACTGTATTTCTTGAGCACCATTTCCACCAGTTGCACCGCCGAGGCGATGACCACGATGTAGGAGATCAGGCGCAGGAATTCCAGTTCAAAGGTGGTGACCAGGTAATTCAGACCGTAGGCGCACAGGCTGGCCACCAGCATGACGAAGGTGGTGGCGGCGCCCATGGGGGCGGCGGTGTTGAGCTTGCCGGAGACACCCACGAAGGGACACAGGCCCAGGAACATGGCCAGCACGAAGTTGTTGGCCAACACGGTGGCCAGGAAGATCTGGCCCAGGGAAGCTTCAGCCATGGCTGTGGCCCTCCGCCGGTTTCAGGGTGCCCGTGGCTGCGGGGGTCCGGTTGCGCCACCAGTTGAACACCAGGAGCCAGGCGCCCAGGACGAAGAAACCGCCCGGGGGCAGCACCATCACCACCCAGGGCTGGAAATCGGGGCCGAACAGTGAGACACCGAACAGGGTGCCGCTACCCAGGATCTCCCGCACCGAGCCCAGGGCGAACAGGCCGATGGTGAAGCCCAGGCCCATGCCCAGGGCATTGGTCAGGGCCCGGATGGGGGCATTCCGGGAAGCGTGGGCCTCGGCCCGGCCGAGGATCATGCAGTTGACCACGATGAGCTGGATGAAGGCGCCCAGGGCTTCATACAGCTCCAGGCTGATGGCGGCGATGAGGTAATCGACGATGGTGACGAAGGTGGCGATGATGACGATGTAGGTGGCGATGCGGACTTCCTTGGGCACGAAGTTTCGCATCAGAGACACCAGCAGGGTGGAGCCCAGCAGCACGAAGGTGGTGGCGGCGCCCATGGCCAGGGCGTTGACGGCAGACACCGTCACGGCCAGGGCGGGGCACAGGCCCAGGAGCATGACGAAGACGGGATTCTGCTTCCAGATCCCTTCCATGAAGTTTTCCAGTTGGGTGAGCTCTTGCTGTCCGGGGATGGCCATCTCAGCCTCCTGCCTGTAGTTGTTCCAGATGGGGCACCAGAAGGGGCAACAATTTCTGGGCACTGTCGTTGATGCCCTTGGCCACGGCCCGGGAGGTCACCGTGGCGCCGGCAATGGCGTCGATCTCCCAACCCCGCTGCTTGGTGCCATGCTTGACCACCACCACGGGATTGACCAGGCCGGTCTTGCCCGGATTCAGCCGCACATCCAGGGCCTTGAAATTCTTCAGGAAGGCCTGGTCGAAGATGATCTTGTCGCCGATGCCCGGGGTTTCCCGGTGGGAGACCACGCCATAGCCATTGACGGTCTCGGTGGCGGGGTCGTAGCCGTACAGCACCCGCACCATGTCGGCATAGCCCATGGCGCCGGCTTCGGCGGCCAGTCCCTTCAGGCCGCCCTGCCCGTCATAGGCGGCATAGAACTTCATGGCGCCCTCCGGCATGGGCCCTTCACCCGGCACCAGGCCGGCCGGGGTGGCGTAGAACGATTTCATGGTCGCTGCGCCCGGAATCACCTTGAACACGGCCCGCTCCAGGGCGATCCGCTTGTTGGCGTTGATGGCCTCCAGGGTGTTTTCGTAGGTCAGCACCAGCAATATGCCGCAGACGGTGGCCACCAGGCCCAGGGTGCGGATCATGGCGACACTGGAGGTGCGGGCCGGCGCCGCGATGACCTGGGTGCCGCTCATGAGGACCTCCGCTGTCCGAACACCTTGGGTTGGGTGTATTGATCGATCAGGGGTACCAGGGCATTGGCGAACAGGATGGCATACATGATGCCCTCGGTCAGGCCTCCGAAGTAGCGTATGGATACGGTCACCACGCCGATCAGGATGCCATAGAGCCATACCCCCAGGGGCGTGACCGGCGAGGTGGCCATGTCGGTGGCCATGAACACCGCCCCCAGCATCAGGCCGCCGGAGAGCAGGACAAAGGCGGGTTCGGGAAAGTGGCCCGGGTCATGGAGATGGAAGGCCCAGGCCAGCACGGCGGCGGACCCCAGCACGGCCACCGGGATGCGCCAGTCCAGGAACTTGCGCGCCGCCAGGTAGAAGCCGCCCAGGAGGATCAGGATGGCGCTGGTCTCCCCGGCCGAGGCCGTCACCGCGCCGGTCAGGAAATCCTGCACGGGGGTGAGCTCGTTCTCGAATTTCCAGCGCGCCAGGGGGGTGGCGCCGGTAAATCCGTCCAGGGCCTGGCGCGCCCATTCCGAGATATCCGGCGGCATCATCAGCGGCACGGTGAAGGTGGTGGGCACAAACTCGCTGAACCGAGTCGGGGAAAATGCCGGCACCCAGGTGGTGATGGCCACGGGAAAGGCGGCCTGGACAAAGGCCCGCCCCACCAGGGCGGGATTGAACACGTTGAAGCCGATGCCGCCGAACAGGACCTTGCCCAGGCCGATGGCGGCCACCCCGGCCACCACCCCCATCCAGAGGGGAAAGGCAGGCGGCAGGGTCAAGGCCAGCAAGAGGCCGGTGATGACCGCCGACCAGTCGGACAGGGTGCTGGCCGACCGGGAGGCACGATTGAACAGCCGCTCGGTGACCACGCAGGTGGCCGTCACGGTCACGATCAAGGCCAGGGCCGAGAGGCCATATTGCCAGATGGAAAACAGGACGATGGGCAGCAGGGCCAGCACCACGTTCAACATGATGCGCTCCACCGTCACACCCCGCTTCATGTGGGGTGAGGTGCGCAGTTGGATTTGAGGGGTCTGGGCCGTCATGGCGTGGTGGCTCCCGATGGTCCCGTCATGCGTGGGTGCCGGCAAAGGCCACCTGCCTGGGCAACCCCGTGGCCATGGCCTCCTGGCCGATCTGCCAGGCCCTCAGCACCCGGTCCAGTTCACGGGGACTCAGGCGGCGGCCCACCAGGGGACGCATGCGCTCGGCGAGTTTGCGGGCGCAGGCATAGAAACGGCCGTAGGCCGAATCATGGTCCGCCAGGGCCAGGAAACCGCACTCCCCCTGGCCCAGGGCCAGGGCGGCGGCCTCTACCCTGGAATCATGGACGTAATAGAGTTCCGGAAAATGGAAATGCAGATATTTTGACGCCAGGGAGCGGGCTTCGGCCACGCCGACATCGTCAAACACCTCCATCATGCGCTTGTGGACTTCCAGCAGCAGGGCCACATCCAGTTGTTCTGCCGTGGCCAGGCCGCCAAACCAGCGGTCCACCCCGGCCCGGCCCAGACGATGGGCCACGGACTCGGGCGAAAAGCCCGCCATGGTGATGCCCCGATCGGCACACACCCGCACCAGCATGCGCAGCTTGTCGGCGACGAGCTGGTCATGGAAATGATGCCGATGCATGAAGCACAGCTCGTAGAGGGCCCGGATGCGGGGCTCCAATACGGAATCCGCCAGGGCCTCCGTGATGAATTCGCGAGTCAGGGTGTTCGTCATGGTTTGTCCGTGGGATGGGGGTTGATCTTGTGCCGGCTGCCACCGAGTTTCCGGCCTTCCCCTTCGGCATGGCCGAAGTCGAAGCGCTGGCCGGTGAGGTGGGACTCGTCGTCGATGGGCAGGTGCTCCATGACCTGGGCGAGTTCGGCCTGGGCGGCGGCCTGCTCGGCAGCCAGGGCCTCGTGGATGGCCTGGGCCCGTTCCCGCAGGATGGCCTTGGCTACCCGGAACTGCTGCACCAGGGGAATGTTGGAGGGGCAGACGTAGGTACAGCAACCGCATTCGAAACAGTCACCCAGATGGTAGTCGGTACCCATCAGGTCATATTCCCGGGCCCCGGCCAGCATCCCCAACATGGAGGGGTTGAGCCCCATGGGGCAGGCCTTGACGCATTCGCCGCACTTGATGCAGGGATAGCGCTTGCGCGCTTCCTCTTCCTGGATCTTGCGCTGGTCGAATACCAGGATGCCGGACACCCCTTTGGTGACGGGCACATCCAGGGAAGCCACCGCCTGGCCCATCATGGGTCCACCCAGGATGATCTCCCGCTCGCTGACGGATTCGGCACCGGCCCAGTCCAGCACGGTGCGCATGGGTGTCCCCAGGGGTACCCAGTAGTCGCCCGGCCGCTTGATGCCGGGTCCGGTAACCGTGACCACCCGTTCGGTCATGCCCTGACCCTGGGGCAACAGGCTGCCCAGCATGGCCAGGGTACCCACGTTGTTGACCACGGCACCCACGTCGGCAGGCAGTCCGCCGGCAGGCACCTTGAGACCCAGGGCCGCCTTGACCAACATCTTCTCGGCGCCCTGGGGATATTTGGTCTTAACCGCCACCACGCGGATCTGGCCCCCTTCCGGCACCATGGCCGCGAGGGACGCAATGGCGTCGGGCTTGTTGTCCTCGATGCCGATCACAGCCTGCCGGGCACCCACGGCACGCATGGCGTAGCCGATGCCCCGCATCAGGTCCGCGCTACGCTCCAGCATCAGGCGATGGTCGCAGGTGAGATAGGGTTCGCATTCGCAGCCGTTCACCACCAGGGTGTGAATGGGCTTGTCTTCGGGCACGCTGAGCTTGGCGTGGCTGGGAAAGGCCGCGCCGCCCAGGCCCACCATGCCGGTATCCTGGATGGCCTGGAGTATCTCCCGCGCCGACAGGGCATCCATGTCCCGGGGTTCGCTCCAGCGCACCTCCTGGGTGGACGCCTCGAAGGTGCGGATGACGATGGTCTCGGTCCAGGGGCCCCGGGCGCTGGGCCGCAGCTCGATGGCCTCGACCACCCCGTCCACCGGGGCATGCAGCGGGACCGACAGGAAGCCGTCGGCCCGGGCGATGGGTTGTCCGCGTACGACCTCCTGGCCCACCGAAACGATGGGCACTGCCGGCTTGCCTATGTGCTGCGCGAGGGGGAGGAGGATGCGCGGCGCAAACGGCATCCGACGAATCGGAGTGCCGGCAGTGCTCTTGTGGCTCGCGGGGTGAACCCCGCGGGCGAAAGTCTTGCGCCTGGTAAGGGAAAAAAGATTCATCTTTTTTCTTGGTGAGGTGTGACGCGTGACAGAGTGACAAAAACCAGCGCACGCGCAACGTGCACAGCTCGACCCGTCACTATGTCACTCGTAACTTTGTCACTCGTAACTATGTAACTTGTCACTTTGTCACCCGTCACTTTGTCACTCAATTGTATTTTGCCGCCCGGGCCATCAGCTTCTCGATGCCGGGTTCGTTCATGTTCCAGGGCGTGCCCGGGTGCAGGCAGCCTGCCGTGCACTTCTCGGCGGACTTCACCAGATCGGCGAACTTGTTGCCCTGGGGATTGACGACGATGACCTTCTTCTCGTCGTTGTACTGGAAGGTCTTCGGCGCGAGCTTGATGCACTCGTCGCAGGCCGTGCATTCCGGCGTGTCCACATACACCGGCTCGTAGCCGTCCGGACCCTCCAGACCGGCCGCAGACTTGGCGGCGCCGGGATCGGCGGTGGCGGCGGCCTGGGCATCCACCGGGATGCCGGCGCCGAAGCTCGCCAGGCTGGCGCTGATCTTCCCCAGCAGCTCGGCCCGCGCCTGCTCGGCGATGGCCTCGGTGTCCACAGCCTCCTTGTTCAGGCCGGCCACGTCGCGCAATTGTTGCCAGAACTGCTGCCGTTCCTCGCAGGAGTTGACCAGTTCGGCGGAGACGATGACCCGCATCAGGCGTTGCTTCTTGTCCACTGCCCAGATGTAGGGGAACTTGCCGTCCCGCTCCTCGGCCGAGAGCTTGAGAAATTCCGCGACCGGGACCATGTCGTCGTTCCAGGCGTCCTGGGGCACCTTGCGGAACTGCTTGGCAAAGCGGCCTTCCGTCAAGGCGAAGTCGGCGAAGGTGAATGGCAGTTCCATCTTCTGGACATTGCCCTCCTCGTCCTTGTACTCCAGGGCGTACACCGGCCACTCGGCCTCCAGCTCCGGGTTGCCCTCCAGGCTGACGCACTCGCTGAAGGTCGTGCCGGCGTCCGGATCGAAGCGGAACAGCGGATAGGCGCGGGATTCCACTGCCATCTTCGACTGCTGCACCGAGGTGTCGTCGCCGACGCCGTGTTCCGGCGGACACACCGCATAGATGTTGAACAAGGCTGGACGGCGGGAATTCAGGCCGTCGATGAAGCTCTCGATCAGGTGGGTGGGGCTGGATATGGCGCCTTGCATGACATAGGCAGAGCGGTGGGCCATGCCGATGAGGGAGATTTCCTTGCGGATCTCCTTCTTGCCGTGGTCCTTCTTGCCATAGGGCGACATGTCCGCCACCTGGCTGATGAAGCCGGAGGTACAGGCCTGGCCGCCGGTGTTGGAATAGACCTGGGTGTCGACCACGAAGATCTTCACCGGCATCTGGGTCATCAGGGCACGGGACAGGTTCTGGAAGCCGATGTCATACATGGCCCCGTCGCCGCCCATGGCCACCACCGGCGGGCACAGCCGCCACTCTTCCTCGCTGAACTTGTCCCAGGTGAAGTAGGTGAATTCGGCGTCATGCTCGGCCGGGTTGTAGCCGCCATTCAATTCGATCTCGGCCATGCGCACGGCCTTGAAGCCATCCGCCATCTTCGTCATGTGGCCTTCGAACAGGCCCAGCGCCACCGAGGGCGAGTCCTGGAACAGATGTGAAGTCCAGGGGAAGGGATAGGGGCTGTAGGGGAAGGTGGAACCCCATACCGAGGTGCAGCCGGTGGCGTTGACGATACCCATCTCGGCGCGGCCACGCCCGGTGGGGCCCTGCATGTAGCGCCAGCGCAAGTCCTTCAGGCGGGCCAGCAACTGGGTCACCCACTTCAGCCATTGCGGGTCGATGGGCTGCACCTCGGCCCGCTGCTTCAGGCTTTCCGAAAGATTGGCCAGGGTCAGGTCCTGGCCCTTGCTCGCCTCCACGGCGGCCAGCACGGCACCGGTGTTGGACAAGTCCACGGTCTCGGTGAGCTTCATGCGCAGATGCTTTTCCAGGCCGTCGATGAGGCCATCAAGCTTCTGCACGAAGGCGGCCACGCGAGGCTGCATGAGGGCGGTGACAGTGGAAGTGAACAAGTGGATGGAGGTCTTCTCGCCGCAGCCCAGGCAAGCGCCGTCGCCGCAGTTCATGGAGTTGTAGTTCTTCTTGTCCAGCAGCAGGGTTTCCAGGGCGCCGATCTTCTCCTCCAGATCATCGATGCGGTCGAATTCCTTGGGCGTGGTGGGCAGGTCGAGCCAGAAATTCCAGTCGGCGCGCAGGGTGGCGATGCTGTCCTCGGTCTGGGTCACCATCTTCAGGGCGTCGTCGTCGCATACTTCCACGCACAGGGCGCAGCCCTTGCAGGTATAGGGATTGACGGTGATGGAGAACAACCCGCCGGTGCCCTTGTTCTTCTTCTCCTTGTTTGTCCAGTAAGGCTTGGTGGTGGCGAACTGGAAGCTGCCGATTTCCTTTTCCAGCAGCTGGTATTCCTCCTCCATGGCCGCGTTGCCCTGATTGGGGTCATCGTGGAGCGCGTCCTCGATGGCCTGTCTGAGCAGGGCATGGACATTGAGGCCGTCGCGGTCGAGCGCGCCGCGCAGTTTCTTCTCGATGGTGCGTACACCCTTGCGCAAGAAGCGGGTGATGCGGCCGCTGGCCTCAATGTTGGTGACCGCGGTATTCAGCACGTCGCCGACGGTGGAGACCAGGCCGGGAATGGCGGAATCAGGGCACTGCACGTAGCAGTTGCCGCAGGCGGTGCAGTTCTCGGCAATCCACACCGGGTGTTCGAAGCGGATCTGGGTCATGTCCCGATAGACGCCGGTGACGGCGGGCACCAGGGCCAAGCCCATGAAGGGGTCTGCCAGGTTGTCGGAACCCTTGCCGGAGATGTAGAAATTGCCGGTCTGCTCCCAGAAGCGGTGGATGTCGGCCGACTTGTCCAAACGGCCGTCGTTCTCCGGCATGCGCTTCAACATGATGGGCAGGGCGGGCATGGACCTCGCACCCGGCGCCTGGCGCGCCCCCACTTTCTTCACCTCGGCGGGAATCTCGTGGATCTCGGTGTAGCCGCGCTTCACCACGCGCAGGTTGTCCTGCACCACGCGCTCGCCCTTGCTGCCGAACTTGTCACGCAACTGGTTCTCGATGGCCTTGAACAGGGATTCTTCAGTCAGACCGGCACGTTGCTGGATGTCGGAAGCGTGGAAGAAGGCACCCTGGAAGGCGATGCCCTGCATGCGCAATTGCAGATCGGGGTTGAAGGATTCTTCGCGAGCGATGGTGAAGGCGTCCAGATAGAACACCTTGATGTCGTTCTCGACGATGTATTTCTGGATATGCAGTGGGAACGTGGCCCAGAGCGCAGCGGCATCCGGCAGGTTGCACTGGATGATGAACACGCCGCCCTGGGACAGGCCCGCCACCGCATTGGTATGGCCGAAGACGTTGGGGTCGGGGGAGAGCACCACGTCCACATGGGTATACTCGCAGTTGACGCGGATGGGCTCCGGCGCGGCGGACAGGTAGTAGGTGGTGGGCTGACCCTTCTTCTCGGAACCGTATTTCGGGTTTGCCTTGATGTCCCAGCCCAGCAGCTCGAACAGGGTCATGGCCAGGTTCTTGCCGGTGGTCACCGCGCCCCAGCCACCCACCGAGTGCATGCGCACGGCGATGGCGCCCTTGGGCATCAGGTTGGGATTTTCGCTGCCGCGCAAGGCCATATCCTTGATCTTCGGATAGGCAGCCAGCAGTTCCTGTTGGTGGATTTCCTGCTTGGGATTGGCCGCTTGGTCACGTGCGAAGTCGATGGAGAGATAGAAGAATTTCTTGTGCGCCCCCTTGTCCAGCATGTTCTCCACCGCCGCCACCAGCGCTTCCGGTTGCAGGTCCCGGGAACCCAGGCCATAGCAGCCGGAATACAGGCGAGGCATGTCCCCCGACCTGTAGGCGGCATAGCCAGGGAAGGAACTGGCGTCCAGGCCATTCTCCACACACTTGGTGACGGTGGCACGCACTTCGCGCATCAGCGGCAGGTCTTCCGACAGGGGCTGGTCGGTGCGTTCCAGCACCGTCACGCCCTTCTTGCCCTTCAGCACATGGCCGAGCAATTCGCCGGGGAAGGGACGGAAACAGGTGGTGTTGACCACGCCCACCTTCAACTTGCGGTTCTCCCGCAGCCAGTCGGCGACGGCGGCGGCCTGCACGGTCATGGAGCCCATGCCCAGGATGAGGTAGTCGGCATCATCGCATCGATAGGTGTCGAGGCGACTGTACTTGCGGCCGGTCAGTTCACCGAACTCGGCCATGCACTGGTCCATCAGGGCCGGGATGTGCTGGAAGAAATAGGGACGCTGGGCCGCGGTGGCCTGCATGTGGGCGTCCTGGTTCGCGACACCACCCGACACCACCGGGCTATCCACGTCCCAGATGGCCGGCACCCGGCGGCGCTGGGGACCGTAGAGGATTTCCTGGGCAGGGGTGGGGGTGGGAATGATGTCATCGGGTTTGCCCAGGTATTCCTCCACCAGCTCCCGTTCCGGCACCAGTACCGGCTCGATCAGGTGGGTGGTCAGAAAGCCGTCCATGCCCATGATGGCGGGGGTCAGGGACAGCTCGGCGGTCTTGCGCGCAATCAGATTCAGGTCAGCCGCTTCCTGGGCGTTTTTGGCCATCACCTGGATGAAGCCAGTGTCGTCCACGCAATGGTAGTCGTCATGGCCGCAATGCACGTTCAAGGTGGCCTTGGTGATGGCCCGGCAACCCATGTTGAGCACATAGGGCAGGCGCTTGCCCACGGCGCCATAGAGAGATTCGTGCATGAAGGCCACCCCCTGGGCGGAGGAGAAATTCACCGAGCGCAAGCCGGTCATGGCCATGCCCGCAGTGACACCGGCGGCGGCATGCTCGGATTCCGGTTCCAGGAAGATCAGCGGACGGCCGGAGATGTTGACGTGGCCGGCCGCAGCGGCTTCGGACCAGTATTCACCCATGTTGGTGGAAGGGGTGATGGGATAGGCGCCTGCTGCGTCCGAAGCTTCCCTCTCCACCAATATCACAGCGGTATTGCCGTCGATGGCATCACGCACACCCGGATATTTCACCTGACTGTTCGCAGGCTTCGCGGACGCACCGGCTTCCAGAAGTTGGGTCTTGGCGGGAAAGAGTTTCTTGAACATGACTTTATTCCTCTTGATTCGTAACGCTATGGCAGAACGCAAAGGCAAAACCCAGGGACACACGGCCGGTTCCACGACCAGGGCAAGACAGGGCATGCGGGGCAGCCCTCACTGTCATGGGCCCCATCATCCACCCACCGGCAACGGAGTGACACGGACGATCTTCTTGGCCTCCTTGCCCTTGCGGGCGGCCGGCCCGTCCAGCCAGACAATCGCGCCGGTAGGACATCGATCAATGGAGGCCGGACTGGCCATGTGATTGAGGCTGTAATTGACCACGGCCAGATCCCGATCCAGTTGCACCAAGCCTGGAGCTGAGTCCGCTACGCATTTGCCGCATGCGGTGCAGGCCACTTCACACTGGGCCTCCGCAGTGACACCGTCGGCATGGTTGCGGCAAGTGACCCACAACTTGTGGGTGATGGGCTGCAGGGAGAACAGGGCCTTGGGACAGATTTCAACGCAGTCGCCACAGGCCGTGCACTTGTCGGTATCGACCACTGGCAAGCCAAAGGCATTCATGGTGATGGCATCGAAATCACAGACACGCTCGCAGTCGGCCAGCCCCAGGCACCCCCAGTCGCAATCCTTTCCGCCACCTGCCACGGTCGCGGCCGCACGACAGGAATCGAGACCCTGGTAGCGGGCCCGCTGGCGGGCCACATGCTTGCCGCCGGCACAGGCCAGGCGTGCGACACGTTTCACCACGTCACCCATGCTGACGCCCAGGAACTGGGCGATATAGGCATTCATCTCCGGTGCATTGACAGTGCACTTGGCTGGTTCGATGCGTCCCTCCACCACCATTTCGGCAAAATTGCGGCAGCCCGCCATGCCACAGGCCCCACAATTGGACTTGGGCAGCAGTTCCTCCACCTCGCCGATGCGGGGGTCTTCATGGACGTAAAGGCGCTTGTTGGCGAAGGCCAATACGGTGGCCAGGGATCCGCCCAGGATCGCCATGAAACCGCCCGCCATCAACACGCCACTCATCAGGTCCATCGCTCGCTCTATCTGTCTATCGATATTGACCGTGATCGAACCGGTCTTTTTTGGATCATCAGGTCTTAATATGTTGCAGTGCACATACTAAAAGTTTTCAATAATTTGACAGGCCAATAATTTCAATCTTCAATATTGGAACTTTCAATGTGCCCGTGCTTGCAGGCCACCCTCCGGAGTACTGCCATGTCTGAAGACTCGCCCCTGTACTACAAGAACAACCGCCTCAAACAGCTGCGTGCGTTTCACCAAGTGGTGCGGTGCGGCAGCATTTCCAGGGCAGCGGAGAAGCTGTACCTCAGCCAGCCGTCGGTGTCTTTGCAGATCCAGGCCCTGGAGCGGGAATTGAATGTCACCCTGTTCGAACGGCGTGGCCCCCATTTGAAGCTGACACCGGAGGGCGAGTCCCTCTATCTGCTGGCAGAGCCCCTGGTGGATGGCATCGACAAGCTGCAGGAGAACTTTTCAGCCCAGTTCGGCAAGCTGGAATCCGGAGAACTCAACATCGGCGCGGGGGAGTCCACCATCCTGTACATCCTGCCGGAGCCGGTCCGGCGCTTCGTGGCCGCCTACCCCAAGGTACATTTGAAGATGCACAACGTCACCGGGCGGGACGGCCTGAAGATGCTCAAGGCCGATGAAATCGACTTTGCCGTGGGCTCCATGCTGGATGTACCCGAAGACATCGAATACCGGCCCGTGGTGACCTACGACCCCATGCTGATCACGCCCCTGGATCATCCCCTGGCCGACAAGGCCCGGGCCGGCGAGGAGGTCACGCTGGAAGATGTCAGCCAGTTCGGCCTGATCCTGCCGCCCAGCCACCTGTCCACCTGGCGCATCGTCAAGTACGTGTTCCAGCAGCACAACCTCACCTTTACCGTCACCCTGGAAGCGGGGGGCTGGGAGGTCATCAAAAAGTACGTGGAACTGGGCATGGGCATTTCCATCGTCACCGACATCTGCCTGACCCGGGACGAAAAGCTCATGCGCATACCCCTGACCCGCTACTTTCCCCAGCGCGGCTACGGGCTGGTCATGCGCAGGGGTCGCTTCCTGTCCCCCCAGGCCCGGCGTTTCATAGAAATAATGGAACAGGTCTACAGCGACAATCTCCATGGCCTGGCCCAGTTGGACAGCGTGGCCACACCTCCCGAAAAACGAACGGCCCCATCACGGGGCCGCTCCAGATCCAGGACGTGAGTCGGGTCAGGGGTAGGACAGCTGGAGGGAGGCGGCGCAGACGGCCAGCAGGGGCTGGGGCAGCAGACCCAGCAGCAGGACGGCCAAGCCATTGAAACTGAGCAGTACCCGGGCATCCGTGGGCCCCTGAATGGGCGGCGCATCCGCAGGAGGGGTATCGAAATACATGATCTTGACGATGCGCAGGTAGTAGTAGGCCCCGATCAGGGAGAACAGCACCGCCACCACGGCCAGTCCGATCCAGCCCGAGCCCACCAGGGCCTGGAGCACGGTGAACTTGGCATAGAAACCCACCAGAGGCGGCAGCCCCGCCATGGACAGCATGATCATACCCATGATGGCAGCCAGCCAGGGATGGCGACTGTTGAGCCCCTTGTAGTCATCCAGCTGTTCGGCTTCGAATCCTTCCCGGGACAGGTAGGTGATCATGCCGAAGGCGCCCAGGCTCATCAGGACGTAGGTCAGCACATAGAACATGCCGGCGCTGAAGCCGGCCAGGGAGCCGGACAGGATGCCCAGGAGCAGGAAACCCATGTGAGCAATGGTGGAATAGGCCAGCATCCGCTTGATGTTGGTTTGCATGATGGCCGCCAGGTTTCCGATGGCCATGGACAACACGGCCATGACGGCCAGCATCTGTTGCCAGTCTCCGTGCAGGGGGCTCAGGCCGTCCACCAGCAGGCGCATGACGAAGGCAAAGGCCGCCAGCTTGGGGGCGGAGCCCAGGAACAGGGTGACCGCGGTGGGGGCGCCATGGTAGATGTCGGGCACCCACATGTGGAAGGGGGCCACCCCCAGCTTGAAGCCCAGGCCGGCCACCACGAAGACCAGTCCGAACACCATGACCACGTTGTCGCCCCCCTGCTGGTGCAAGGCATGGGCTATGGCATCGAGATGCAACGAGCCCGTGACGCCATAGAGCAGGGACATGCCATACAACAGAAGGCCGGAGGCCAGGGCGCCCAGGATGAAGTACTTCATGGCCGCCTCGGACGCCCGCAGGGAATCCCGCTGGAAGGCCACCAGGGCATACAGGGACAGGGCCAGGAGTTCGACCCCCAGGTAGAGGGTGAGGAAGTGACTGGCCGATATCAGAACCATCATTCCCAGGACGGCAAACAGCAGCAGGGCGAAGTATTCGCCATTGAGCAGGTTGCGATCCGCCAGATAGCGGCGTGAATAGATCACAGCCACGATGGCGGCCAGGCTGGTCATGAGCTTGAGCACATCGCCCATCACATCATCGATGAACAGGCCATTGAAGGTGTAATAGGGATCGGACGAGCCGGACAGTACCACCAGGACGGCCACCCCCAGCAGCGTAAACAGGGTCAGGTTGTAACTGAGGGTCTTGGGCTTGAACCCGGCCTCCACCAGCAGCACCACGCAGGCCATGGCCAGGAGGAAGATCTCCGGCAGCGCGGGGATGAAATCGGGCATCTGGAACGGCATGGGGTCCACCTGTCAGGGAATCAGTTTGCTTTGGGCCACATGGGCCAGCAGGTTTTCAACAGAGCTGTGCATCACTTCGGTCAACGGCAGGGGATAGACCCCCAGGCCCAGGACGAAAACGGCCAGAATGGCCAGCACCAGGAATTCCCGGGAATTGATGTCCTGCAACTCGGCCACGTGTTCGTTGGCCACCTTGCCGAACACCACGCGCTTGTACATCCACAGGGTGTAGGCGGCGCCGAAGATCAGGGTGGTGGCGGCCAGGAAGGCATACCAGAAATTCACCTGGATGGCGCCCAGGATGACCATGAACTCGCCCACAAAACCGCTGGTGGCGGGCAGACCGGCATTGGCCATGGCGAACAGCATGAAGAAGGCGGCGAACTTGGGCATGGTATTAGCCACGCCGCCGTAGTCGGCAATCTGG
>DYHB01000143.1 GCA_020724415.1 Thiobacillus sp. | reverse complement strand
CCTGGACATGACAGCACATCATCTCCCTCCTGCCTGTCTAGCCACTCATGCCCCTCACTACAGGATGATCATGTCACGCACGCGCCTGGGCTGGATCGCCCTTTTCTTCCTGATGCTGGGCGGCCTTCAGCCGGCCTATGCCGCCCTGCTGTTCGGGGTCAATGAAGGCACATCCAGCTCCCTCGACTCCATTTTCCGTCAGGACAAGTATGCCGACCTGACCCGACAGTTGTCGGCTGCCAGCGGCCAGGCGGTCAAACTGGAAACCTCCAACATCCTCAGCGTGGTGATCCGGAATCTGGAACGGCGCCGATACGACATCCTGCTCATACGGCCCAGCCACATCTCTGCCCGTGCCATGCGTGACCATGGCTACCGTCTTCTCGTGACGGCCAAGGGGGACGCCAGGACCCATTTCATCGTCAAGGGGGATTCCCCCCTCAAGTCGCTCCAGGACATCCATGGGCGATTCCTGGTCATGCCGGACGTCAAGGCCTACCCGGCCAACATCGCCAGCGCCCTGCTGCGCGACCGGCGGATCCAGCCCGGTCGGTTGCAAAACATGAACCGGCAGGAAGCCGTAGGCTATGCCGTTAAGGAAGGCCTGGCAGACGTGGGCGTGGTCATTTCCTATTCCCAGGTGGCCCGGACCTGGGAAAAGGAAGGCGGGCGCTTTTTGTATACCAAGGACCAACTCCCCTTCTGGTCCGTCATCGTGTCCGACAAGATCGACGCCACTTTGTACAACAAACTGCAGCAAGCTTTCCTGGACCTGGACAAGACGCCCCGGGGCCGGGACATGCTCAAGAAGGCAGGGGTTTCCGGCTTCGTGCCGGGTGACCAGCAGGCCTATTTGAACATGCTTGACTGGATCGAGGGCAAAGCCGCCGAGCCGAAGTGATCGTCCCGGGCCTGTGACCGCCCCGCCAGGTTCGACGATGGGCCGTTCGGGACGCACGGTCGGTGGGTCGCGTATCTTGGCCGTTATCCATTGGGCTGGTATGTTGCGGCAACCGCATCCGACCCGCCCCGCCCCATGAGCCAAAACGACTTGCAGACGCCCGCCCCACTCCTCGCACTGGCCGAGCATCTGGGCGTCCTGCCCGAGTACCATGACATCTGGGGCCGGCGCCACGTCACCTCCGAAGCCACCTATCGCGCCATCCTGGCCCAGTTGGGCGCCGACCCGGATGCGGCGGCTCACCCGTCGCCCGTCGCCCATTCATCCGCCTTGCCTCCGGTCGTGGTCGTGGCTTCGGACCAGGCCACCCGGATCACCTTGCATCTGCCTCAATCCAGCCTGACCCACCCCCACCACTGGCGCATCACCCTGGAGCACGGACACAGCTTCGAGCAGCATTTCATGCCGGCAGACTTGCCCCACCAGGCGTCAGGCAGCGGCAGTGATGGCCTGGCGGCCCTGGCGTTGCACCTGCCACCGATCCACGACGCCGGCTACCACAGCCTGGCGCTGTATCGTGAAGACATGCCCGTGGCCGGAATGAGCCTGATCGTGCACCCCCATCGCTGCTACCAGCCTGAGGCGGCCGCCCAGGGACGCAGGGCATGGGGCCTGTCCACCCAGCTCTACGGCCTGCAATCGCGCCGGAACTGGGGCGTCGGCGATTATGCCGACCTGGTCTCCGTGGTGGACTGGGCCGCCCGGGCCGGCGCCGCCCTGGTGGGCGTCAATCCCCTCCATGCCCTGTTCCCCCACAATCCTGCCCACGCCAGCCCCTACAGCCCTTCCAGCCGGCGCCATTTCAACGTCCTGCCCATTGCCGTGGAGGCTCTGCCCGAGCTCTCGGAATGCCTGGAAGCCCAGGCCCTGATAGGTTCGGCCGACTTCCGGCAGCGCATGGAGGAACTGCGCAATGCGCCCCTGGTGGACTATCCCGCCGTGGCCCGCCTGAAATTCCAGGTGCTGGAAATCCTGTATCGCCACTTCCGCCAGACCCATCTGGCCGACAACAGCCCTAGGGCCCGGGCCTTCCACGATTTCGTCAGTCAAGGTGGCCAGGCCCTGAGCCGTTTCTGCCTTTACCACGCGCTGCAGGATCATTTCTACCGCCAGGACACGGCCCTGTGGGGCTGGCCGGTCTGGCCGGAGGCGTTCCGGGATGTCCATTCCCAGGAAGTGGCGGCCTTTGCCCAGGCCCATCCGGACCGGGTGGAATGGCATGCCTGGCTGCAATGGCTGGCCGACGGACAACTGGCCGATGCCGCGCGACGCTCCTTCGACCGGCATCTGGGGGTGGGGCTCTATCTGGACCTGGCCGTGGGCGTGGACCGGGGCGGCGCAGAAACCTGGATGGATCCACACCTGTATGCCCTGGACGCCAAGGTGGGCTGCCCACCGGACGACTTCAATCCCTCGGGCCAGGATTGGGGCCTGCCACCCTGGGTACCCCAGCGTCTGACCGAAGCGGCCTATGCCCCCTACATCGCTATCCTGCGGGAAAACATGAAGCATGCCGGGGCCTTGCGCATCGACCATGTCATGGGCCTGATGCGGCTGTACTGGGTACCGCCGGGTTTGAGGGGTGACCAGGGCGCCTATGTGCGCTACCCGGTGGACGACCTGTTGGGCATCCTGGCCCTGGAGAGCCAGCGCAATCAATGCCTGATCATTGGTGAGGACCTGGGTACGGTACCTGACGAGATCCGCCATGCCCTCCATGAACTGGGGGTGCTCAGCTACCGTCTGTTCTACTTCGAGCGGGATGAACAGGGGGGCTTCCTGCCCCCAGAGCGCTACCCCGAGCAGGCCCTGGTCTCCGCCAGCACCCATGACCTGCCCACCTTGCGTGGTTTCTGGCGTGGCCTGGACATCGATTGGCGTACCCGCCTGGACCTGTATCCGAGCGAATCCCTGCGCCAGAGTCAGATTCGCGAACGGGAGGAAGACCGGCAGCGGGTCATGGCACTCCTGGCCGGAGAAGGCGCGCTGCCTGGTAACGGAGATACCGACCCGAACACCCTGGCCGATCTCGGACCCCTACAGGTGGCGGCCCTACACCGGCATCTGGCCCGCAGCCCGTCCCGCATTGTCCTGGCCCAGGCGGAAGATCTGGCCGGCGCCCTGGAACAGGCCAACCTGCCGGGCACCGTGGACAGCCATCCCAACTGGCGCCGCAAGCTGCCCCTGCCCCTGGAGGAATGGGCAGGTCATGAGGGGTTTGACCGGGCGACCCAAGCCATGACCCAGGAGCGCGGCTGAGCGAGACGGCCGGTTATCGTCGGCCACCCCGCTCCGCCAGCTTATCCCGGACCATGGCCACCATTTCCGCCGACCCGCTCACATCGGGACGATCGACCGAAAAGACAATGGCGAAAGGACTGCCCACCTCCAGGGTTCGCCACTGACTGGCCGTCACCAGAGTGCTGCCCGACCGGGTCTCGCCCCCCAAATCCAGATATTCGTAATACACCCGATAACGGGATTGCCGGTGTCGCCTTTTGCGCACAATCCGTGCTTCCCTGGCCATGCCCGCCTCGGCCAGCAACTTCATCTCGCGCCCCCGCCTGAAGGCCACGTAACCCATGCCTGCCACGATCAACAGGGGCACCAGAAACATTGTCGTGAAGATATCCAAGGCCATCCTCCCTGTGTGTGCCATCAAGTCCCCATCCATCATGATCGTCCCTGGCCCAGTCTGAGCTCCAATCATGCCCAAAGACACAGCTTAACCTTTATGGCTGTGTCACAATGATCGGATTGTCCATTGCCCACTGCATGACCAGAAAGGAGTCAACATGGCCATCCGAAAACCCACCGATCCCAACGCCACCCCAGCCGCTCCGCGCCGCCGGACCCGACGCCCGGCCGCCAAGCCGGCGGCAGCCCCGGTGGACCCGGCCCTGCAGGAAGCCATGCCGGACGTGGATTTCGCGAATACCCCGAATCCGGAAGCCGCTGCCGAGATCGAGGCCGTCAGCCAGGGCCATATGGCCGAGGTGGTGGCCCACGCGCCCCATGGCACCGCCGAGGAGAGCACCACCGCTCCCCTCCCTGCCAGCTATCCCTATCGCACCCGGATGCGACGGGCAGACTATGAAGCCCAGAAGGCCAAGCTGCAGATCGAACTGCTCAAGGTCCAAAGCTGGGTCAAGGAGACCGGCCAGAAGGTCGTGATCCTGTTCGAAGGCCGGGACGCCGCCGGCAAGGGCGGCACCATCAAGCGCTACATGGAACACCTGAACCCCCGGGGTGCCCGCGTGGTGGCCCTGGAGAAACCCACCGAGCAGGAACGGGGCCAATGGTATTTCCAGCGCTACATCCAGCATTTCCCCACCGCCGGGGAGATGGTCTTCTACGACCGCTCCTGGTACAACCGGGCCGGCGTGGAGCGGGTGATGGGCTTCTGCAACCCCCACGAATATCTGGAGTTCATGCGCCAGACCCCGCAACTGGAGCGCATGCTGGTGAACAGCGGCATCTGGTTCTTCAAGTACTGGTTCTCCGTCAGTCGGGAAGAACAATTGCGCCGCTTCATCTCGCGCCGGGATGACCCCCTCAAGCACTGGAAGCTGTCCCCCATCGACATCAAGTCCCTGGACCTGTGGGACGAGTACACCGAGGCCAAGAAGGCCATGTTCTTCCACACGGATACCGCAGACGCCCCCTGGACCGTAGTGAAATCCGACGACAAGAAGCGGGCCCGGCTCAACTGCATGCGCCACTTCCTGCATACCCTGCCCTATCCCAACAAGGATCTCCATGTGGCCCATGCCCCGGATCCCCTGCTGGTAGGCTCGGGCAAGGATGCCCTGACCGACGAGGACAACGTGGTGGACAAGTTCTGATCCGACCCATCGGCTAGCGCTAGCCAAGCCCCGCCCAGGCGGGGCATTTTTATGACCCGACCCGTCCGGAGACAGCCTCCGGGTTGAGGTATCATGGGGCGGTATTTGATTCCTTGCAGGCCATTCCCATGCAGCTACGCCCC
>DYHB01000142.1 GCA_020724415.1 Thiobacillus sp. | reverse complement strand
CCCCGGGGCACCCGGTCCGCCCGGAGAGGTCATCAACTGCCGGTGTGCGCTGTTGCCGGTCATTGAAGGTGTAGAGGATTAAAGGGGGTGAGAACGTGGATTTGAAACACAAGGCATTACCAATCAGTATCAAGCAAGGCGACCAGGATACCCTGGTCTTTACCATCAGCACCAGGACACAGGACCGTGATGAGGACATCCTGGAGCCCAACGGGTGCCGCCTGGACAACTACATGAAAAATCCGGTGGTCCTTTTCGCGCACGATTACAGGAGCCTGCCTGTCGGCCGGAGCAAAACAATATCCGTGACGGCTGATGCGGTGGTGGCCGAGGTGGAGTTTGCCCCCACCCAGATGGGTCAGGAAATTAAACAGCTCTGCCAAGCCGGGTTCCTCAAGGCGGCTTCGGTCGGGTTTATCCCGCTCAAATATGAACCACTCGGAACGGGTTCCTGGGGCCATAGGATTTATGAGTGGGAGCTGCTGGAGTGGAGCATTGTGCCGGTACCCTCCAACCCCACCGCCTTGATCAGCGAGGCCAAGGCCAAAGGGCTGAAGGTGACGGCGATTGAGGAGGCGATGGAGAAAGGGGCTATCAGCTACGGCCGGGCCCACCCTGATGGCACACCGAAGGCGCCGGAGGATGAGGCATGGGATGGCCCCGGGGAAGTAGCAGCCGCTGACCAGAAAGAGTTGCACATCATGTGCGCCTGGTACGATAGCCAGGCTTCCGATGATGATGGCGATGGATGGCCGGACCAGAAGCAGGCTTACAAATTGCCTCATCATAAGGCCGGCGGTAATCATGCCGTGGTGTGGCGCGGTGTATCTGCTGCCATGGCTGCTCTTTTAGGTGCCCGGGGCGGCGTAGATATTCCCGAGGGAGACCGCAAGGCCGTATATAACCACCTGGCGAAACACTACGCGGATTTTGACAAGGAGCCACCGGAATTCCGTAGCGCCGATGAGATCATCGCGGCCTACGCCGAGGGGAAACCGAAAGCCCAGCCCGCACCGGATCAGAAGGCCGGCGCCGTACTGAGCACCAAGAACAAGGACCGCCTGACCCAGGCCCGGGACCTGATCAACGAGGTGCTGACCGAGGCCGGCGAGGGCCAGGATGGAGAACCCAAGGGTATTTTCATTCGCCTTGACCCCGGCCAGGTGCTTGAGCAGAAAGGCCTCGCTGAAGTGGTGGCTGGTGAGATCGCCAAGCGCCTTACCGAAGTGTTACCCAAGACCCGGGACAATTCCCCGGCGGCGATTGACCTGGAAGCCATACAACTACCCGCGGCGGCCAAAGCCGATGACCAGGAACTAAAAGTCGAACCCGAGATGTTGAAAGAGCTGCTGAAAGACGTGGTCAAGGAAGAATTGGATCGCGCCCGCGGGCGAGTGAGCTAATTGAAAGGAGATGGAACTCATGACCTTAGAAGAACTGAAGGCCCTCATGAAGGAGACCGTACAGGCCGAGCTGGCTCCTGTGTTGGAGACCCAGCGGAAATATGCCCATATGCTGGATGGCGGAGCCGCTGCCAACCAGCCACCCGCCCCGGCCAAGGGGCTGGAACCCGGCATCCGGCTGGCCCGCTTCGCCAAGGTGATGGCCTTGGCAAAGAATGATGTGGAGCGGGCAGCCAAGATTGCCAAGACAATGTACGATGACGCGGTGCTTGTAAAGGCCTTGGGCGAAGGGACCCCCTCTGATGGTGGTTACTTGGTGCCTGAGGAGTTCGGCCAGGAGATCATTCCTCTGCTCCAGGCCCAGGCGGTTATCCGCAAAATCGGCGCACGCATGGTACCCATGAGCAGCAACGTCATGAACATGCCGCGCCAGACGGCGGCCAGCATGGCCAGCTACATCGGTGAGAACACAAACATCCAGGTGAGCCAGCCGGCCTTTGGCAACTTGAAGCTGTCGGCCAAAAAGCTGGCGGCCCTGGTGCCCATCAGCAACGATCTTATCCGTGATGCCAGCACTCAGGCGGACCAGTTCGTTCGCGACGACATCATTACCGCCCTGGCCCTCAAGGGCGACTGGGCGGCCATGCATGGGACCGGGACGGGGGATGAACCCCTGGGGTTGAAGAACACTCCCGATGTGGAAATGCGGTCTGTAGGTGCTGCAGTTGATGGTGACGTCTTGGCCTCGGTGATCGGGAGTATTATGCAGGCCAACGTGGCTTTCCTGCGGCCGGGCTGGATTTTCAACGGGATTATGTGGAGCAAGATTTACAACCTCAAGACCACCACTGGGCAGTACCTGTTCCGGGACGAGATGAACCAGGGTAAACTCCTGGGATATCCTTACCAGGTCAGCAACCAGATCCCGGTGTCGGCCGATACCAACAAGACCACGGACATCTTTTTCGGCGACTGGGCGGAGTTCATGATCGGCGAGAACATGAGGATTGCCGTGGATGCCTCCACTGAGGCTGCCTATGTGGTGGGAGGCAACCTGGTATCCGCTTACTCTCTTGACCAGACCATCATCCGGGCTATCGAGCGGCACGACTTCGGGGCCAGGCAGCCCAAGGCCTTTATCGTGCTGACCGATGTCTACACTGCCTAATGAGGAGGGATTAAGATGAGCTTAAAGCTACATCAAAGCGTTAAACTCCAGCCAGCCATTCGGCCCCAGGCGGCCGCGGCCGGGACCGTTAATGGCCTTTCCATAGATCGCCTGGGCTTCGAGGATGCGGTGCTGCTGGTATCGGCGGGGGCGGTAGCCGGTGCCCCCACCGCCCAAACCGTGGATGTGAAAATCCAGGATAGTGCCGACGGGACCACCTGGGCAGACGTAGCCGGGCTGGCTGTCGAGCAGATCACCGCCGGCGACACGAGCAAGGAACTGGGCATCAACCTCTCTCCCCTGCGCCGTTACATCCGGGCGGTGGCCACTGTAGCATTCACTGGGGGCACTACGCCCAACATACAGTTGGCTGTGGCCATTGCACTGGGCAAGAGCCGGGTGGAGCCGGTCTAATGCGGGTAAAAGTTAAACCGAGCCGGTCGCTTTACTATGGCGGCCGGCTCTACTCCAGCGGGGAAGAGTTCAAAGCAGGGGAGGACTTCGACCGCTGGCAGCATGTGGAGCGCATTGAGGAACCCGCAGAAAAGGAGGTCCAGGAAGAAGTGAAGCATGACGATAATGACCGGGACAAGAATAATGCCAAGGAGATGGATCGCCCGCCGGCTGACAAGGCCATCAAGGGCGGCCAGGTCAGGAAGAAGTGATGTAAATGGCTCTCTCGGCGCATGCCTTGACCACACTGGCGGCGGTCAAGGATTTCCTGAAAATCGATAATACGGACAGCCAATATGATGGGTTGTTGGAGCGCATGATCAATGCCGCATCGGAGGCCATCGAGGGGTATTGTCAGCGGCATTTCGAACGGGCCAGTTACAACGAGTGGTACCGGGGAAACGGCCGGCAGATGTTGGTGCTTAGTCAGTCACCCATCATTCAAGTGATCCTGGTGGAGCTAAACAATGGCGCAATAACGGACTATGAGGTCATGGCGGACTATGGTATGCTCTATCGGCTGGCTCTGTGGCCGGCTTATGGGTATCCCGCCGGTCTGGTGGGTGATCGGGTGGGGTCCTCCCAGAATATCCGCGTGGTCTACGAGGCGGGCTACATCCTGCCCAAGGACGAGGACCTGCAGGCCTCTCCGCCCGTTGTTCGCACTCTACCCTACGACCTGGAGGATGCATGTATCGATCTGGTGGCGTTGAAATTCAACCAGCGCCAGGAGGAGGCGGCCGGCAAGGTCACCCGGGCGCAAGCGGACTATCAGACTACCTACCAGCAGGATATCCCTCCTCGCCTTCGCCAGGTGCTGGATAGGTATCGCAGACTGGTGGTGGTTTGATGCAGTTCGAGGACTTGAATAAACTTGAGGAACTGCCGGAGTTCCTCTTGCTCCAATTCGCCAAGGCCGGGGAGCGGCGGATGAAGCTACTCACCCCAGTGGACAGGGGCCGCCTGCGGACCAGCATCAGTTATGTGCAGACCGGAAACGAGGTCCAGATCGGCTCAAACGTCGAGTATGCACCTTATATCCTGAGCGATACCGGGCCTTATATCATCCGCGTAAAGCAGGCCAAGGCCCTGGCATGGGTGATCTATCCAGGTAAGGGGTCAAAGAAGATTAGGCCCGACTCCGATGATGCAGCGGGCTGGCGCCGCTTGAAGAAGCGTGGGCTTGCCGGATATGCCAAGTGGGTCCGCCACCCCGGGGGCCGCAAGGTGATCAGCCGGACAGCGGAATGGCTGGCCCAGCGCCAGGATAGTATCGCGACCAGTGGTATCAGGGAGTTCCTTAGGAGGTGGGCCACCGAATGAGTTATCAAAGCTATCAGGCCATGGTAGAAGGAGCCCTGGACGCGATAGTGGCCCGGCTGCAGACGGTCCAGGCACTCAAAACGGTAGCCATCACGGAGCCCGGGAAATTGGACGTAGGCAGGATGCCGGCGGCCTACGTGATGCTTGACAAAGACATGGTCAAGCGGGGGACCCGGTTCCTCGAGGAACATACCATATCTGTGATAATCTCCGTCATCCGGGTGGTGCGGGGAACCGCCCACGGGGGTGTGGAGCAGGTCCAGGGATTTCAGGACGGCGTGGCCCTGGTGAGCGCATGCTATGATGCCCTGGCCACCGAGCGGACCCTGGGCGGAGCGGTAAACGACTTGACCATTACGGCGGTTGAGTATGGGCGGACGCCCCTGGATGTGGGGGTTGTATTCTGGGGTGAGCTGCAGGTGGATATCCGGGCGGCCTATGCTCCTGGGCAGCCTGCGGACGGCACGCTCATGCAGAAAGTGACCAGCGCGGGCCAGATAGGTTGATGGAGGTGATTGACTGTGTCCAAAGATAAAGCGGAAGAAGTAACTATCCCGGTCCCGAGCACATACCCGCGAGCGGATTTGATTGCAAATTCACAGACCATTTTCGGGGTTATGCCGGAGGTAGTCATCGGGGCTTTGCACGG
>DYHB01000141.1 GCA_020724415.1 Thiobacillus sp. | reverse complement strand
CACCTGGAGCAGGATGTTGAAAATGTCCGGATGGGCCTTTTCGATCTCGTCCAGCAACAGGACGGCATAGGGATTCTTGGTGATGGCCTCGGTCAGCAGCCCGCCCTGCTCGAAGCCCACATAGCCGGGGGGCGCCCCGATGAGGCGGGACACGGCATGGCGCTCCATGTATTCCGACATGTCGAAGCGCACCAGCTCCACGCCCAGGGTGTAAGCCAACTGGCGGGCGACTTCGGTTTTCCCGACGCCCGTGGGGCCGGAGAAGAGGAAGGAACCGATGGGCTTGAGGGGGTTGCCCAGGCCGGAACGGGAGGTTTTGATGGCCGTGGCCAGGGCATCGATGGCCTTGTCCTGACCAAAGACCACGGCTTTCAAATCGCGATCCAGTTTCTTCAAGGCATCCCGCTCGTCGATGGCAACGGTCTTGGGCGGGATGCGGGCGATCTTCGCCACGATGTCCTCGATTTCCTTGTTGGAAATCACTTTTTTCTGTTTGGACTTGGGCTGGATGCGCTGGGCGGCACCGGCCTCATCGATCACGTCGATAGCCTTGTCCGGAAGATGGCGATCATTGATGTAGCGGGCCGACAGTTCGGCTGCCGTGGTCAGGGCCGCCTGGGTGTACTTGACGCCGTGGTGGCTTTCGAAACGTGACTTGAGGCCGCGCAGGATGGCCACCGTGTCTTCCACCGAAGGCTCGATGACATCGATCTTCTGGAAGCGGCGGGACAGGGCATGGTCCTTTTCGAATACGCCACGATACTCGTTGTAGGTCGTGGCCCCGATACAGCGCAACAGGCCCGAGGACAGGGCCGGCTTGAGCAGGTTCGAGGCGTCCAGGGTGCCTCCCGAGGCAGAGCCGGCCCCGATCAGGGTATGGATCTCGTCGATGAACAGAATGTTGTCGTTGTTGCTGGTGAGCTGCTTCAACACGGCCTTCAAACGCTGCTCGAAATCGCCCCGGTACTTGGTGCCGGCCAGCAATGCCCCCATGTCCAGGGCATACACGGTGGCATTGGCCAGGATCTCTGGAATGTTGTTTTCGACGATGCGCCGGGCCAGTCCTTCGGCGATGGCGGTCTTGCCCACACCGGCCTCGCCCACCAGCAGGGGATTGTTCTTGCGCCGGCGACACAGGGTCTGGATGACCCGTTCCAGTTCCTTGTCCCGGCCGATCAACGGGTCGATGCGGCCCGCCAGGGCCTGGGCATTCAGGTTCACCGTGTAGCTGTCCAGGGCGGAAGCCCCCTTCTCCTCGCCGGCTTCCTCGCCCGTGGCCTGGGGCTCGGTCTTTTCGCTGGCGGCATGTTCCTGGGGGGCCTTGGCAATGCCGTGGGAAATGTAGTTGACCACGTCCAGCCGGGTCAGGCCCAACTGGCTCATGAAATGCAGGGCGTGGGAGTCCTTCTCGCCAAACAGGGCCACCAGGACATTCGCGCCGGTGACTTCCTTCTTGCCCGAGGATTGGACATGGAGAATGGCGCGCTGGATGACGCGCTGGAAGCCCAGGGTCGGCTGGGTATCCACGTCATCGGTGCCACCCACAGTGGGCGTGTGGTGATCGATGAATTCCCGCAGTTTGTGGCGCAGGTCTTCCAGGTTGATGGCACAGGCCCGCAACACCTCGGCGGCGCTGGGATTGTCCAGCATGGCCAGCAGCAGGTGCTCCACGGTGATGAATTCGTGGCGCTTCTGCCGGGCTTCCATGAAGGCCATATGCAGACTGACTTCGAGTTCCTGGGAAATCATCGGTCTTCCTCCAACACGCATTGCAAAGGGTGTTGATGCTCGCGGGCGAACTCAATCACCTGTCTTACCTTGGTCTCGGCGATGTCCCTGGGATAAACACCGGCCAGGCCGACGCCCTCATTATGAACTTTGAGCATCACCGTGGTGGCCCGTTCGCGGGTCATGGAAAAAAAATATTCCAGGACCCGGATGACGAACTCCATGGGCGTGTAGTCGTCGTTCAACAGAAGCACCCGATACATGGGAGGTGGCCGGGCCACGGCCCGCTGGTCCTCCAGGAGGGTGTCTTCCTTGTGTTTCTGACTCATGCTCCGGATCAAGCGAGATTGCCTTCTGTCATTGTGATGACTTGAACGATTATTTCAAGACCGCAGGGATGGAAATGCTTGGCAAGCAAGCGAACGGTCATGTGCTATACACAGAAACAGCACTATTTCAATATCTGGAGAGCATCATGGCTCTGGAAAAAAATAACGAAAGCGGGTATCAGGTTTCCACCAGCCTTAAGGAATTGCTGGCCGGATTGCAGCGCCAGCGCGAGGAGTTGGGCTCCGTGGCGGATGAAATCCTGGAGTTGTTCGAGCGCAGCGGGGTGAGGCTCCCCCCCGACCAGGAGGGGGAGCACTCCCTCAATCCATGAAGCGGATGATTTCCTGGCCGAAGGCGGAGCAGGAGATCTGGTTGGCGCCGTCCATCAGGCGGGCGAAGTCATAGGTGACGTTCTTGGAGCGTATGGCGCCGTCCATGCCCTTGATGATCCTGTCGGCGGCCTCGGTCCAGCCCATGTGGCGCAGCATCATTTCCCCCGACAGCACGATGGAGCCCGGGTTCACATAATCCTGGCCGGCATACTTGGGCGCGGTGCCGTGGGTGGCCTCGAACATGGCCACGGTGTCCGACAGGTTGGCCCCCGGGGCGATGCCGATGCCGCCCACTTCCGCCGCCAGGGCGTCGGAGATGTAATCCCCGTTCAGGTTCAGGGTGGCGATGACGTCGTACTCGGCGGGGCGCAGCAGGATCTGCTGCAGGAAGGCATCGGCGATCACGTCCTTGATGACGATGCCGTTGGGCAATTCCATCCAGGGGCCTTCACCGATTAGCTTGGCGCCGAATTCCCGGGCGGCCAGCTCGTAGCCCCACTTCTTGAAGCCCCCTTCGGTGAACTTCATGATGTTGCCCTTGTGCACCAGGGTCACGGACTTGCGGTTGTTGTCGATGGCGTACTGGATGGCCTTGCGGATCAGGCGCTCGGAACCTTCCACGGACACGGGCTTGATGCCGATGGCGGAGGTTTCCGGGAAGCGGATCTTCTTGACGCCCATCTCCTTCTGCAGGAACTCGATGACCTTCTTCACCTCGTCGGTGCCGGCTTCCCATTCCACGCCGGCGTAGATGTCCTCGGTGTTCTCGCGGAAGATGACCATGTCGATCTTCTCGGGTTCCTTTACCGGGGAGGGCACGCCCTGGAAATAGCGTACCGGCCGCAGGCAGACGTAAAGGTCCATCATCTGGCGCAGGGCCACATTCAGGGAACGGATGCCGCCGGAGGTGGGCGTGGTCAGGGGGCCCTTGATGGAGACGACGTATTCCCGGGCGGCCTGGACGGTTTCTTCCGGCAGCCAGGTCTCGGCGTCATACACCTTGGTGGCCTTCTCGCCAGCGAAGATCTCCATCCACTCGATCTGGCGCTGTCCCCCATAAGCCTTGGCGACGGCTGCATCCAGCACGGCACGCATGACCGGGGTGATGTCCACACCCGTGCCATCCCCCTCGATGAAGGGGATAATCGGGCGGTCAGGCACATTCAGGGAATTGTCGGCATTGACGGTGATTTTTTCGCCCTGGGCGGGGATCTGGATGCGAGAGGTCACAATAACTCCTGATATGGAAAATTCGGATATCGCATGAGCCGCATCATCCTGTTCAACAAACCCTATGGGGTATTGAGCCAGTTCACCCCGGAGGATGGACATCCCGGCCTGGGGGAGTTCATTCCCGTCCCGGGGGTCTATACCGCCGGCCGGCTGGATGCGGACAGCGAAGGTCTGCTCATTCTAACCGACGATGGAGCACTGCAACATCGGCTGAGCCACCCCAAATTCGGCAAAGAGAAGACCTATCTGGTCCAGGTGGAAGGCGAGCCCGAGGAAGCGGCCCTGGCACAATTGAGAAAGGGTGTGGCCCTGGGCGATTTCATCACCCGGCCGGCCAAGGTGAAGACCATTCCCGAGCCCCAGGGACTCTGGCCCAGGGATCCCCCCGTGCGCTTCAGGAAAAGCATCCCCACCTCCTGGCTGGAATTGACCCTGCACGAGGGCAAGAACCGCCAGGTCCGGCGGATGACCGCCAAGGTGGGGTACCCCACATTGCGTCTGATTCGATGGCGGGTGGGCGATTGGACGCTGAAGGATTTGGCGCCTGGTCTATGGCGGGAAGCGTTCGTAGCGGACACGTAACCGGTCGGCATGTCTTTTGAGGAGCGGATGGACCGGGCGACACTGAGGCGACATTCTGAATGCTCGGCATAGCCCATGGACTGCGCGGATACCGGAGGACCGCTTTGAGTATCTGACAAAGGTCCGTGAAGGTGGCAAAATCCCGCGCTTGGGTTAATTCGATGGAACATGGTCATGAAAATCGCGGTATTGCCGGGTGACGGCATTGGCAAGGAGATCGTCGCCCAGGCGGTCAAGGTTCTGGACGTTCTGAAGCGCGACGGCGCCAAGATCGAGCTGGAGTACGGCAACATCGGCGGCGCCGGCTATGACGCCGAGGGCGATCCGTTGCCGGAATCCACCCTGAAGCTGTCCAAGGCAGCCGACGCTGTACTCCTGGGCGCCGTGGGCGGACCCCAGTACGACACCCTGGATCGTCCCTTGCGTCCCGAGCGCGGCCTGCTGCGCATCCGCAAGGAGCTGAACCTGTTCGCCAACCTGCGTCCGGCCCTGTTGTATCCGGAGCTGGCGGGCGCGTCCTCCCTCAAGCCGGAAGTCGTGTCCGGGCTGGACATCATGATCGTCCGGGAATTGACCGGCGACGTGTACTTCGGCCAGCCGCGCGGCATCGAGATCAGGAACGGCGAACGGGTCGGCTTCAACACCATGATCTATTCCGAATCGGAAGTGCGCCGGGTGGCCCATGTGGCCTTCGGCATCGCCATGAAGCGGGGCAAGAAGCTGTGCTCGGTGGAGAAGGCCAACGTGCTGGAATGCTCCGAACTGTGGAAGGAGGTGGTGATCGAGGTGTCGAAAGACTATCCCGAGGT
>DYHB01000140.1 GCA_020724415.1 Thiobacillus sp. | reverse complement strand
CGGCGGCCGGTGCCGGCAGATCACCTAGCGGTTGGTCCGATCAATGCCCGTCACCCCGTCCCGGTAATAGCGGGCCCCGGCAAATTCGGCCAGGCGGCGCACGTCGATATGAATGTCTTCGCAGGTGTAATGGCCGGCGATGAAGCCGGGCAGCATGCCGGAGTAGGGGGTTTCGGTATCGGTGCAGATCAGGGTCAGGCGCACGCCCGGGACGGGCTTCATGGCCCACATGCGCAGGGCCACCGCATGGCTGTGGCCGCCGCCGATGAAGACGATGTCCCGCAGGACAGGGGATTCCCGGGTGCGCATGGGTCAGCTTCCTTTCAGCAAATCGGTCACCACCCGAGCCAGGGCGGCCGCCTCGGTGGCGGGAGCGAAGCGGGGCGCCCGTAGGTCGCATTGGTCCCCAAGTCGGGCCAGGAATCCCGCGTCCTCCCGGCAATGCAGCAGCAGGCTGGCCAGGGCTCGGGCATCGCCCCAGGGGAAGTAGCCTTCGTAGTCATCGCCCAGCATGCCCACATTGCCGTCGATGCGGGAAGCCAGCACCGGGGTGCCGCTCACCACGGCCTCGATGATGACATGGGCACCACCCTCCATGCGACTGGGGTGCACCAGCACGTGGGCGCGCTGGATGCGGCGCCGGGTGACTTCGTGGGGTTGCCCCCCCAGCCATCGGTAGTGGGGGGCGGCGGCCATGGTGGCCCGGGCGGCCTCGGCCAGGCTCGGCTCCAGCACGCCCCCCACGTGGTCGATGCGCAGGTCGGGGCGTCCGGCCAGCAGACGGGCGGCGGCGAACAGGGTGTCGGGGGACTTTTCCTCGCGCAGGTGGCCTACCGCCAGGGCACGCAGGTGCCGTCGGGTCTTCTCCAGCGGGGCCCGGGCTGGCACGGATTGGTAGATGACCCGGGCCTTGCCGCGCACCTCCTCCGGCAGGGCCAGGGGAGCCCGCTCCTGAAGGGTGACCAGTACCTGGGCCAGGTCCAGGGAGCGGCGGGCCTGGGGGTCATCGTGGATGTCCCGATACAGGTCCGTGCCGGTGAGGGCCACCGCCAGGCCGCGACCGGGATGGGCGGCGCTCCAGGCCTCGATGGCGACTGCCGAGCGTCGGGCATGAAGGGCGATCATGACCCGGTCCCGGGCCGCCTCCCGGTCGGGCCAGTCCGAAACGATGCGGGCGTGGCAGACTCCGGCCAGATACCGGCGCCAACGCTCCGCCGTGCGCCAGTTGCCGTTGTTGGCAGCCCGGAGATAGGGACTGACGATGACGACTTGAGGCATGCCGTCATGGTTAGTCACCATGGCTCCCGCCATCATGAATGCGTTTGTGGTCCCAGCCCGGTGTCGGCGCAGGCCAGGGAGCATCCATGCGCCAGCAGCCAATGCCGTAACGCTCCCGTGCGTGGTTGAACAGGATCAAGGTGGATGGATCCGTGGTGGTCAAGGCTTGAAGCCGCCTTCAACCGGATGGGGAGCGGGTTCGCATCCTGATCAGACGCACCCCCAGCAGGGCCGCCGGGAGCAGGTGCCAGAACACGTCGAAGATGTCGAGGGGGCGGGTCAGGGTGCCTTCGGCCAGCATGCGGGCCTTTTCCACCAGATGGGGTTCGGGCACGAAGGGGGCTCCCAGCATGAACAGGGTGATGATGATCAGAAAGGGCAGGGGGATGCGGTCGACGAAAGCCATGGCAGCCATCCGGTGGGTTCAGGGTTGAAGTGGGGGGCGATGGGTGAGATTACACCCCGGCCAGACAAGGCAAGGGTACCAGTCAAAACCAGCCGCGGGACGTGCCATCAGCGGCTTTTCAGGAGCACCAGCAGGGCCCCGCCCCCGCCATCCACCGCCCGGGCCTGGACATAGGCCAGGACTTCGTCCCGCAGGGTCAGCCAGTGGCGGACATGGAGCTTCAGGACCGGTTCCCGGTTGGGGGAGCGCAGGCCCTTGCCGTGGATGATGCGTACGCAGCGCACACCCCGGCGCTTGCACTCATACAGAAATTCGGCCAGTTCCTGCTTGGCCGCCACCTTGGTCAGGCCGTGCAGGTCCAGTTCGGCCTGGGCATGCCAATCGCCCCGACGCAGCCGGCGCAGGACTTGGCGCGAGATGCCGCTGCGCACATAGGCGCCGTCCTCCCCCGTCTCGGTATCCTCGTCCCAGCGAATCGGGTCATGGAGAGAGGCATGGATCACCTCCCGCTCATCCCGGAACAGGCTCAGGGGCAGCGGGGGGATGGGGGTGGCAGGATGCAGGACCTTGCCGTGGGGGCTCAGGGGCGTGACATCCGAGACGGCCTCCAAAAAGGTATCCCGGTCTTGAGGCAGCAAGACGGGAAGATGGAATTTCCCGTCTTTTTTCATGGCGCTAGCAGGTCAAGTTGATGTTACTTGTCAAGAAAGCGCTCGGCGTCCAGGGCGGCCTGACACCCGGACGCGGCACTGGTGATGGCCTGCTTGTAGATCATGTCCTGCACATCCCCGGCGGCAAAGACCCCGGGAATGCTGGTCTGGGTGGCATTGCCCAAGCGGCCGCCCTGGGTGACCAGATAGCCCCGATCCATCTCCAGTTGGTCGGTGAACAGATCGGTGTTGGGCTTGTGGCCGATGGCGATGAAGATGCCCTGAAGCTGGATTTCCTTGGTCTCCTCGCTCTGGGTATTCTTCAGGCGCATGCCGGTGACGCCGGACTTGTCGCCCAGCACTTCATCCAGCACGCTGTTCAGTTCCAGCACGATCTTGCCTTCCTTCACCTTTTCCATCAGGTGGTCCACCATGATCTTCTCGGCCTTGAAGGTATCCCGGCGGTGTACCAGGGTGACCTTGCTGGCGATGTTGGCCAGGTAGATGGCCTCTTCCACGGCCGTGTTGCCACCGCCGATGACCGCCACGTCCTGGTTCTTGTAGAAGAAGCCGTCACAGGTGGCGCAGCCGGAGACACCCCGCCCCATGAATGCCTGCTCGGATTCCAGGCCCAGGTACATGGCCGAAGCGCCGGTGGCGATGATGAGGGCGTCGCAGGTATAGGTGCCGGCGTCTCCCACCAGGGTGAAGGGCTTTTCGGTCAGCTTGGCCGTGTGGATCTGGTCGAAGATGATTTCGGTGTTGAAGCGCTCGGCATGGGCCTGGAAGCGCTGCATGAGATCGGGCCCCATGACGCCGTTGGCATCCGCAGGCCAGTTGTCCACCTCGGTGGTGGTCATCAATTGCCCGCCCTGTTGCAGGCCGGTGATGATGACCGGCTTGAGGTTGGCGCGGGCGGCGTAAACGGCGGCGGTGTACCCGGCAGGGCCGGAACCCAGGATCAAGAGGCGGCAATGCTTGGCCGACATGGCAATACTCCCATCAGGTTCAAAAGCGTGGTGGAATGGATTTGAGCAAGGAACATCCAACGTAAATGCGGCCATCCGGGCCGTTTGCAAGCCCGCATTCTAGCAGCCTGTGGGCATGGCAAGCTGCCCGGCGGCAGGGTCAGGCCTGGCAGACCCGGTTGCGGCCCGAGTGTTTGGCCTGGTATAGGGCCGCATCGGCCCGGCTGATAGTCTGTTCCGGGTTTTCGCTGTCGTTGTATTGGGCGGCGCCGAAACTCAGGGTGACGTTGATGGGATAGCCCCTGGACTGGAAGGCGGCCCCTGCCACCGCCAGGCGGAGCTTGTCGGCAATGCGAACCGCTTCCGTCAGGTCGCAGCCCTGCAGGATGAGCAGGATCTCTTCGCCGCCCCAGCGAATGGCCAGATCGGATTCCCGCAATCCGTCCTTGAGGATACGGGCGGCGCCTTTGAGGACGACGTCGCCGACCCGGTGGCCATAGCTGTCGTTGATGGCCTTGAAGTGGTCGATGTCGGCCATCAACACCGAGATCGGTTTGGGATGACGCCGATGCTGGGCGAGCAGTTTGTCCATGAGGATGCCGAAGGCATGCCGGTTGAGGAGGCCGGTCAGGTGGTCGGTGGTGGCCATGGCCTCCAGCCGGAGCTGGTAGCGGTTGAGCACCCAATGGGTCAGGGCCAGGACGATCAGGGTAATGACGACACTGATGGCCAGGTTGGCATACAGGGTCTCGCGGATTTCCTTCAGGGCCCGGTCCTCGTTCTGCTCCACGAACAGATACCACTTCAGTTCCGGGATGTAGTTCACGTGGAGGATGTGGTTGTCGCCCCGGGCCTGATATTGATACGAGCCGGTGCGCTGGCTGAGCGCTGTGTCGAGGAGGGGTCCCAGGCCTTCCGCCTGGCGCAGGTCCGGGTCCAGGTTGGCATTGTTGCCGAACAGGACCACCCGGCCATGCTCGTTGACGAAGTAGATGGTGCGTTCGAAGCGGCTCTGGTAGTCATCCACCAGGTGCCGCACGGCATTGACCGTGAGCCCGATACCGGTGGCTCCCAGGTACTGGCCTTCGAAGTCGAACACCCGGTAATTGATGAAGATGGTCAGGGCGTCCTTGTTGGCCAGGTCCGGGTCCACGTTGATTTCATAGGGCTCGGCCAAATCCCGCACACGATAGTACCAGGCATCCCGGGGCTCGGAGGGCGAGACCCGCTTCAGGATACCGTCACCTGTGTAGTAATTCCGGCTCCGGTCCGAAACGAAAAAGCTGCTGAAGGCGCCGTAGCGATCCCGTACCTCCCGCAGGTAGCGGCTCATGTCGGCCGGGGTACGCTCGCCATCCAGTATCCAGTGCCGGACGAAGGTGTCGGTGGCCATGGTGGAGGAGATGAGAATGGGTTGGACCAGATCCTTCTGGATTTCGGAGTAGATGTTGCTGGAGGTCAGGGGCAGGTCCTGGCCGATGATGGCATCCCGGATGGTCTGCTTGGAGACAAAATAACCGAACAGCGCCGTGGCCATGAAACCGGACGAAAGCAGCACTGCCAGGATGAGCAGCAAACCGCGTCGGTCGAACATGGGGGATCGGTCAGGCATCGTGAGGCGTATTCAAAGCAACGTCTCACGATACCACTTATCCCCGCCCTAGGTGAGGGTATGCACCCTCAAGATGAGGCAGGCCCCAAGGCGGGGCGCGTCAGGTTCAGTCCTGGCCGATGATGTCGGCGCCCTT
>DYHB01000139.1 GCA_020724415.1 Thiobacillus sp. | reverse complement strand
TCATCGGTGACGACACCTGCGCCCTGGTGCTGGGGGACAACATCTTCTTCGGCCATGACTTTGCCCAGCGGGTCCAGGATGCCGCCCAGATACAGCAGGGTGCCCGGGTCTTCGCCTACCGGGTGCACGACCCGGAACGCTACGGGGTGGTGGCGTTCGATGGCCAGGGCCGGGCGGTGAGCATCGAGGAAAAACCGAAGCAGCCCAAGTCCCATTACGCCGTCACCGGCCTGTATTTCTACGACCGGCAGGTGGTGGACATTGCCGCCCGCCTGAAACCCTCGGCCCGGGGGGAGCTGGAGATCACCGACGTGAACATGGTCTACATGGAGCAGGGCCAGTTGAGCGTGACCGACCTGGGCCGGGGCACCGCCTGGCTGGATACCGGCACCCATGAATCCCTGCTGGACGCCGGCCAGTTCATCCAGACCATCGAACGGCGCCAGGGTCTGAAGATTGCCTGCCCGGAGGAAATCGCCTGGCACCAGGGCTGGATCGACGATGCCCGGCTGCTGGCCCTGGCCGATGGCCTGGCCAAGAGCGGGTATGGGGACTATTTGCGGGATTTGGTGAAATACCGGACCTGATGTCCGTCATGTGCCAGCCCTCCGGTACGCTTAGAATAGGCGGGCGATGCAACTCGGCCGAGACCCCGGCGTCATACCCGGACTGACATCGCCCGGCCCCACGGGAAGTCCCGGCCCAGGGCTCACTGTAGCTAAAGGATCGTCATGCGCCTGTTACTGATCGTTCTGTCCCTTGCCGTTTCTGCCCCTGCCGCAGCCAACCCGCCACCCAAGCCCACCCAGGTGGTCACCCACACCATCGAGGCCGCCAACTCGGCCACCACCCTGACCGCCGTGGGCACCCTGCTGGCCGACGAGGACGTGATGATCCGTCCGGAAATCACCGGGCGGGTGGTGGCCCTGGATTTCAGGGAAGGCGCCCCGGTGGCCCGGGGCCAGGTCCTGGTCAGGCTGGATGACAGCGAGCATCAGGCCCGCATCCGCCAGGTGGAAGCCGAGATCAAGCTGCTGGAAGACCGCCTGCGCCGGGCCGAGAGCCTGCAAGCCCAGCAGTTCGTGTCGGAGCAGGCCGTGATCGATGCCCGCCAGAACCTGCTCCAGGCCCAGGCCCGACTGGACGAAACCCGGGCGGCCCTGGCCAAGACCCGCATCCGGGCGCCCTTTTCGGGCATCACCGGGCTGCGCCTGATCAGCCCCGGCGCCTTCGTCAACGACGGCCAGGACATCGTTTCCCTGAGCAAGGTGGACCGCCTGAAGCTGGATGCCCGGATTCCCGAGCTGCACCTGGGGCGTCTGAACCGGTCCGCCCGACTCGCAGTCAGCGTCGACGCCTGGCCCGACCGTCGCTTCAACGCCCGGATCCAGACCATTGATTCCCGGGTCGATCCCGCCAGCCGCTCCATCCAGGTCCGTGCCACGGTGGAAAACCCGGGCGGCGTTCTCAAGCCCGGCATGTTTGCCCGGGTGAGCATTGAACTCCCCGCCCAGGCCGAGGTCCGCATCCCGGAACAGGCCATCGTGGCCCGACCCGGCAAGTTCATGGTCTATCGCGTCCAGGACGGCAAGGCCAAGCCGGTCACCGTGCGGCCGGGCGCCCGCAGCGCCGGCTGGGTGACCGTATCCGGGGGGCTCAAGCCGGGTGATGTGATCGTGACCGAAGGCCAGCTCCGGCTGAAGCCCGACGCTCCGGTCCAGGCGACCCCTGCGAAGCCCTGACGGACAGCCGCAACCATGGTGCTCAGCGACATTTCCATCCGCCGCCCCGTCCTGGCCACGGTCATGAGCCTGATGCTGGTCTTGCTGGGCATCATGGCCTTCACCAAGCTGACCGTGCGTGAATACCCCGATATCGACGCGCCCCAGGTCTCGGTGCGGGTGGTCTATCCGGGGGCATCGGCCTCGGTCATCGAAACCCAGGTGACGGAACCCCTGGAAGACGCCCTGGCCGGCATCGAGGGGGTGGAAACCCTCAAGTCCGTGTCCCGGGAGCAGGTGTCCCAGATCACGGTCACCTTCCTGAGCACCCGGGATCTGGACGAGGCCGCCAGCGACGTGCGCGACCGGGTCGCCCGGGTCCGGGGACGCCTGCCGGATGATACCGATGCCCCCATCATCGCCAAGGCCGAGGCGGATGCCCAGGCCATCATGTGGCTGGCCCTGACCAGTGAGCGCATGTCCCCCCTGGAGCTGACCGACTACGCCGAGCGGAACATCATCGATTCCCTGAAGAACCTGCCCGGCGTCTCGTCCGTCAACATCGGCGGCAGCCGCCGCTATGCCATGCGCGTCTGGCTGGACGGGGAACGCATGGCCGCCCAGGGCGTGACCATAGGCGATGTGGAGGCCGCCCTGGCCCGGCAGAACGTCGAGTTGCCGGCCGGACGCATCGAAAGCATCCAGAGGGAGTTTGCCGTCCAGGCCGAGACCGGCCTGCGCACCCCCGAGGAGTTCAGCCGGATCATCGTCCGGGACCAGGACGGTCATGCCATCCGCCTGGGCGACGTAGGCCGGGTGGAACTGGGGGCGGAGGACGACCGCAACAGTGTCCGGGTGGACCGCACCCCCGCCGTGGGCATGGGCATCGTCAAGCAATCCACGGCCAACACCCTGGACGTGGCCCGGGCCGTCAAGGAGCTGATCCCGGAAGTGGAAAAGCGCCTGCCGGAGGGCACCCGCCTGCGCGTCGGCTACGATTCCTCCATCTTCATCGAGCGTTCCATCCAGGCCGTCTACAAGACCCTCATCGAGGCCTTCATCCTGGTGGCCCTGGTCATCTTCCTGTTCCTGCGCGGGGTTCGGGCCACCCTGATTCCGGTGGTGACCATCCCGGTTTCCCTCATCGGCGCACTGGTGTTCATGCAGATCATGGGCTTTTCCATCAACACCCTGTCCCTGTTGGGCCTGGTGCTGGCGGTAGGCCTGGTGGTGGACGACGCCATCGTCATGCTGGAGAACATCCACCGCCACATCGAAGCCGGCGAGCGCCCCCTCCAGGCCGCCCTCAAGGGCAGCAAGGAGATCGGCTTCGCAGTCCTGGCCATGACCATGACCCTGGTGGCCGTGTTCGCTCCCCTGGCCTTCCTGGAGGGCAAGACCGGCCGCCTGTTCACCGAATTTGCCCTCACCGTAGCCGCCGCCGTGGGGGTTTCCGGCTTCGTCGCCCTCACCCTCTCGCCCATGCTTTGCAGCCGCTGGCTCAAACCCCATGTGGGCCACGGCTTCTATGAAAAGACCGAGCAATGGTTCCTCGGCATGAACACGGCCTACCGGAAAATTCTGGTCTGGACCCTCACCCGGCGCTGGGTGGCCCTGTTGCTGTTTGCCCTGACCGGCGCCCTGGGCTGGTACTTCCTGGGCCAGTTGAAGACCGAGCTGGCCCCGGGCGAGGACCGGGGCTCCATCATCGTGTCGGTCACTGCCCCGGAAGGCGCCACCATGGCCTACACCGAAGGCTACATGCAGCGGCTGGAAACCATTTTGCTGGACGTCCCGGAGGTGCAGGCCGCCTTCGTGGTCACCGCGCCCGGCCTGGAGCGGCCCAATGACGTGACCCGGGGCCTGGCCTTCACCCAGTTGGCTCCCTGGGAGGAGCGCAGCCGCACCCAGCAGGACATCATCAATGCCCTGCGCGGCCCCCTGGCCCAGGAATTGCCCGGGGTCCGGGCCTTCCCCATTCCCCGGGCGCCCCTAAACCAGGGCCGCTCCACCCCGGTGCAGTTCGTGATCCAGGCCAACACCTATGCCGACCTCCAGGTTGCCACGGACCAGATCGCCCAGGCCGCCCGGGACAACCCGGGCTTCGACAACGTGGATACCGACCTGAAACTGGAGACCCCCCAGCTCAGGCTGCGGGTGGACCGGGAACGGGCCGCCGCCCTGGGCGTGGAGGTGGAAACCGTAGGCCGGGCCCTGGAAAGCCTGCTGGGCGGCAAGCAGGTGACCCGCTTCATCCGGGAAGGCAAGCAATACGACGTGATCGTCCAGCTGGAAGGTCCGGGCCGGGACCAGCCCGAGGACATCGGCGCCATCTACGTCCGGGGCCGGGACGGTCAGCTCCAGGTCCTGTCCAACTTGGTCTTGGTGGAGGAAGTGGTGGCGGCCAAGAACCTGAACCACTTCAACCGCAAGCGGGCCGCCATCCTGTCCGCCAACCTGAAGCCCGGCTACTCCCTGGGCGAGGCCCTGGTCTTCATGGAGCAGGCGGCCGCCCAGGTGGAGGTCCCCATCACCACGGACCTGGAAGGCCAGTCCCGGGAATTCAAGAAGGCCGGTGGCGAGCTCTGGGTCACCTTCGGCCTGGCCCTGGCCTTCATCTACCTGGTGCTGGCGGCCCAGTTCGAGAGCTTCCGGCACCCGGTGCTGATCATGCTCACCGTACCCCTGGCCGTGGCCGGCGCCCTGGCCACCCTCTTCTGGACCGGCAACAGCCTGAATGTGTATAGCCAGATCGGCCTGGTCATGCTGGTGGGGCTGATCACCAAGCACGGCATCCTGATGGTGGAGTTCGCCAACCAGCTCCGGGAACAGGGCCGGGACCGCCTGACCGCCATCGCCGAAGCCGCCGAGCTGCGCTTGCGCCCCATCCTGATGACCACCGCCGCCACGGTGCTGGGGGCGTTGCCCCTGGCCCTGTCCAGTGGCGCAGGCGCCGAGGCCCGGGCCGCCATCGGCTGGGTGGTGGTGGGGGGCATGGCCTTCGGTACCGTCCTGACCCTGTTCGTCATTCCCGGCATCTATGCCCTGCTGGCGGGCCGGGATCATGACGCCGGGCAGACCCCAGCCCAGGCCTGACCGGTGGCCAATGACGCAAAGGCCGTGTTAAGGTGGCAATGGCGTGTCGCCCGGGGTGTCGCACATTTCCAGGGCACATCACCCACTTTCAATTCCTACTGGAGCAACCCATGGCCGTTCTGGACCTGACCGAAGAGAACTTCGAACAAACCATCGTCAACAACGATTTCGTCATCATCGACTTCTGGGCCCCCTGGTGCGGTCCCTGCCGAGGCTTTGCGCCGGTCTATGAAGCGGCATCCGAGAAACATGCCGACATCGTCTTCGCCAAGGTGAATACCGAGGAGCAGCAGGGCCTG
>DYHB01000138.1 GCA_020724415.1 Thiobacillus sp. | reverse complement strand
GCCACCTCCGCCGCGTCGGTGTCGCTCCACACCGGGCACCCGTGGTCATAGTTACCGCTCGGGCGCAAAGGCATCAATGCCGCCCGGTATCCTTCCGCCGCATGAGCCGCGCCGGCCTGGGCGGCGTTCCTGCTTTTCTCGGACGGTTTGCTCTGATCCATTTCGCGCGGAATCAACCTGCCGTGGCCTCGGCCCGCCATGCGACCACCTCCGTCCTTTGCGGTGTTCCGACGTACAGAAATACGTGCAACTCCACCACCTGTCGATCGTCATCCCACAACACGCCGTTGCAGCCGTCGAGCACGGCTTTGGCAATGTTGTCCGCGTCCCCGTGCTGGCCGCCGGACCACCAGGCGCGAACCTCCACGGCAACCGATCCGGCCAGCGGTTCAGGGCAGACTGACCGGGCACACCATCCGACCTGTTCCTTGAAGGCCAGATATCGCTGCGCCTGTTTACTCGTCCACTTACCGCGGCGGGTCATACGAGCAGCGGGAATCGGTCGCCCAGGAACCTCGAACCTAATCATGCCCACCACCTCCCCCTTAGACCGCCATTCTCTCCTGCTTCGGCCCCGCCACCTTCTGTCGGTGATAAGCCAACAGTGCTTCTCTGGGCTGGCCCCGCAACCGGTTGATCTCTTCCGGTGTATAAATAGCCCAGCCTTTTTTCTCCGCGTTCTGCCGCTGCTTTTGGTCCAACAGCACCAACACAAGCTCACCCAGGACGGCGGAATTGATGACAACCCAAGCCGGCTGAGGTGCTCCCTCCCGCCAGGGGATCGGCAGCCCATCCACCACCTGATCATCCAAGACCTGGCCCAGGCTACTGACCTGCAGAAGCCACATAATCCGCTCTCCAGCCGGCGCTAATTCCTTCTTGAGCCTGGTCCATTTGGTCTCAGGAATCTGACCGCCGGCAATTATCCATTGGCCATTCCTGGAGATGATCCGGGCCCCCAGGCAGCGCAGCCCGTGGAGCACCCCGGCAACGTCGCGGTTAAATACCGCGGCGTTATAGAGCAGGCGCGCCCAGCAGTCGCTATCTGCCTTCAGGTCTGGGCGAGGATCGCTTATTAACGGTTCCATTTTCTTGCTTCCCTCCCGACATGCTCCCGACAGATTTTTAAAATGTCGGGAGCTAATTTGTTTTAGAGCCTCAAGGTTTTCCGGTCTTACTCCCGACATTCCCGACATTCCCGACAACATTCTTCCTATAGCGTTTGTTGCAAGAATTGCTATGGGATGCTGCATTTATGTCGGGAGTGTCGGGAGCAAACCCGCCAGCCCTTGCCGCACAAGACTTAGACGCCTCCCGACATGCTCCCGACAAGCTCCCGAGTGTCGGGAGCGCTCCCGACACTCCCGACACTTAGTTGAACCATTCATCTTGGCAGATAAGGACAATCTTTCGGCCTGGACCTTCGCCCCGTTTGACTCGGTAGTTGCGTCCGTCTTTGAGGATCCAGCCTTGTTCGCCCCAGTCTCTGAGCACCCGCCCTGGATCAAATCCGGCCGCTACCAGCGCCGGTTCCCACGCTGTCGGGATAAGCACTAATTCCGTTGGTTTGGCTGACCAGGTTTGTGTCACCCACCACCCATATTTCTCCCGTCCATGGGCCTCGAAGGCTTCACGGTGTTGTTCGACCCATCCCAGCGTCCACTCCAGCGCCCGCTCGGCGTACGATGCCTGCTCCGCCTCCGGTGGCAAGTATTCGATCACATCCAGGCCCAGATCGATAGCCTCCAGGCGGGCTTCGGCCTCGTTGGCGCCGGCAAACCACCGGGAGACCAGTAGGTCCGCCAGGCACACCGTCGTAATGCCGTCCAGGTGCGCCGGTCGCACTTCCCGTCCGGCCCGTTTAGCGATCTCCTCCCGCATCTCCGCGTAGGTCGCCCGCAGTCTGGCTGCCGATTCGAACAGAAGTCGGTTTACAAAAGCAGGCCCAGCATGGCCATGGCAGTCCTGGACAAACCGGTGCATCTCCTGGGCCAGAGGTTTGTCGGGCACCGGCTCTCCGTATAGGTCCAGGACACGCCCCTGCTGACCGGAGAAATCCTTGCTGGTGGTCATGGGCACCTCGCCCGAGGTCAGGGCCACTAACCGCCACGTTGCCATCGTCTGGAGGCCGCCACCGCGGGCACCCCGGGTCTTGCCTGTCCCCTGGGCCAACAGGTAGGCCAGGGTCCGGCGGAATTCGAGGCTGTCTTGGAGCTGCAGTTCATCTAACCCAAGAACCAGGTCCGAGAACAGGGCAGCCAAGCGTTCTACGCCCACCTTTGTTGAGTTCAGGCTTGCCATCAGTCGTTCAGGGTCACCCCAGGCCGACACCGCCAGCTTGATAACCGCGGACTTGCCGCCACCTGACTCATGACACAGGTGGACGATAAATGACCGCACTTTGAGCAGCTTAAGAAGAGGTCCGGCGAACCCGACGGCTAGACCAAACCTGGCCAGGGCAGATGCTTTTCGGGCGCGTTTGGCCATGGCCAACCAGTCTTCAAGCCGGCCTGCGGATCGGAACCCTGATACGATCAGGGCGTCCCCTGGCCCCTCCGGATGCAACTGGATTTTGCGTTCCCCTACAGCCTTACCCGCCAGGAAGGTCGCTTCGTCGATCCATCCATTTGACGAACTGAGATCCTGCCGGGCCAGGTCGCCGGCATTGTACGCCTCGAAGGCATCCAGGTAGCGCACCACCTGGGTAGCATTAGCGGACGTCACCGGCAGGCCAAACTCAGCCATATCCACAAGCTTTCGAGCGTTCATGGCCACGGCCCGGTTGACCCACTGGCCCTGCTCCCGCCCCCGGTGACGGTACCGCAGGTCCAGGAACATGCGCCCGCTCCGGATGTCTTCCCCAGTGGCGCCGATCCAGATCGGCGCCGACGTCACCGGCTGCAGCTCTTCGCTCCCCTGGATCACCTTCCGGGCATACAGACCGGTTGGCTGCAGGACGTAGGGGTATGGCGCCTCCAGGGGCTTGATGGAGAATCCCTCCGCCGTTTCGGCGGCCGCGGCCTGTTCTTCGCCAGCCGCCTTCCGCTGCCAGACCTCGCAGGACTCCTTCCCCGGGCAGAACCCAGCCGACCAGACTGGATCATCGCATCCCAGCGATACGTATCCCTGGCCGCCGGCACCGCCATAGGCGCTGTCCACCTTCTGTTCAACTGTCCCGTCGGACACCGGTGGCCGACACCGGCTATTTGCTTGCTGGGCCAGGGCCACAGCTACCTCTTGAGGATACCCAGCTCGCCGCAGGTGCTTGGCCAGGGTGAATAAGCTAATGTCCCGTCCGCCTTCAGCGGCGCCGCCCTCGAGGAAGACCTTGGCGCATGGTAGTAAGCTGCCTCTACCCAGAGGGACCACATTCGAACCGGTAGACTTCCGCCGCGGTGTCTCTGTTGTTGTGGTGACCCCTTGTTCTTCGATTACGGCATCCAGCTCAACAGCCGACATCCGTCGAACATTGGTTAAGAACTCCTCGACTGGGACCGTCCGGGGCCCGTCCACCATTACCCGGCGCTTCTTTTCCGCATGAGGCGGGAAGTAAGGCAGGTTGATGTAATTCCCAAACTTGACTCGGGTCGCTGCATCCTGCTTCGGGAAAATCTCTGGCGCCGGTCGCTCAGGGGCCACCGCGCTCCACGTCGCCAAAAGCAAAGCCCTGGCCTTTTTGGCCTGAACCGGTTCGGAGAAGAACACCCAGACGTGGTAACCCTTCGATTTTGAGGTCTCTATGTACGCTGAGACACCCCATTCCTCCAGCGTATCCCGGCACCCCGCTGCCAGGAGCGGATCATCTTCGTCAATATCTATAGCTGCAAACCACACCGTCCCATCAGGGAGGAGGGGGTAGATCCCTAAGGACTCGTACCCATGTAGGTGCCGGGCATACTCCTTGAGGGCGACGGGTTCCTTGACGCACTGACCCCCGACTTTGCCCCAAGCATCCTCCCGTCCCTTGAAAATGGTGGCGAACTGCTCCACCAAATCATGACGCGGTGCTGTCATTGCCAGAGTGATCCCCTCCTTTCGCAAAAAACTGGCTACTCCGCCGGCCCGATCCGAAATATGATGTCCTGGCCCAGCCAGGCGTCGTCTAGCCCGTCGAAAAAGTCCTTAACGGCCTCATAGAGAGGCCGGAGTTTGCCGTCTCCGCGGTCCCATAGGAGCGTGTCGTTGTAATCGAAGATGCGGCCGGCCATCTCCACCCCGCGGCTCCGCTGCTCGGCGTACTCAGCAGCCCTGGCGGCAGCCTCTTCCGGCGCCACGAACCGCGCCAGGGTGCCGGTAATGGCCGACGCCTCGACCTCCTCCAGCGGCACCGGCTGGACGGCACCCGACCGTAGCTCCTGGTGGCGCTCCTGGGCCTTGGCTATAATCTCCCGCACCTCCTGACCCGCTTCAGCCGCCATGTTCTGGAGGGCGGCCACCACCACCGCGGGGACCTCCTCCTCGTTCGTCCACCGCCGCATCCCCTCCATCCCCTCATCCCCATCCCCGGCCCCATCCGGGCCGTCATATACGTCCGCCGTCTCCTCCACGGTCAGACCGTCCACCACCGGCTCAACATCCTCGTCGCACTCGTCGGACTTCACTGTGACGGGGCAGCCGTCCTCGTCGATGACGGTTGCCGCTGCCTTGGCCTTGCGCCGCATACTGAGCGATATCGGCGGCTTCTCGCGCTTTACCGGCCTCGCCCCCCGATACGCGGCAAGCTCCTCCTCGCTCAGGCGGTACGTCGTCACCTCGCCGGGGTGGTAGTCCTCGCCGTCCCGCGCGGTCTCGGCGGGCATCACGATCCCGGCCGGCCCAAATCTGCCCGCGTATGGCACCCGTCCACCCCCTACGTGCCCTCGGCCATGTCAGCGGCCATCCCCCAGTGAGGCGCGTTGCCGCTGAACTTGCCCACACAGGACGGGTCATGGCGGCCGCTGTATGCGCTCGCCACCCATCCCCCATCAGCCAACACCGCCCGTGCGGCCAGCAGGATCAGCGCCCAGCCCAGCACGCCGCCCAAGACGGCCAGGGCGCAGCCACGCGGGGTCATGGGCGGGTCTCCTCTGGCCCCAGTGCCAGCAGCATCTCCTCAAGCTTTGCTGCTTGTGCCTCGCGCACCGCCTCCCACGCCGCCTCCTCCCACGCCGCCTCCCGC
>DYHB01000137.1 GCA_020724415.1 Thiobacillus sp. | reverse complement strand
AACCCCTTTGCGAAAGTGGCGGAATTGGTAGACGCACTGGATTTAGGTTCCAGCGGGGAAACCTGTGGGGGTTCGAGTCCCCCCTTTCGCACCAGCGCTGCCCGGGCTCACCGGAGCGGTCGTTCATCCGCTGTTCCTGCACCATCCATACCCACGCCAGGCCAGTGGTCGCGGACCTGAGTCATCCATCGTATTCTCCCTGTACGCCAGTCCACCGGGCCGCCAGGTGAACGCCCGGGGCTTGTCCTGGGGGCAGGTCATCTCCCCCGGGGTGGCATGGTGTCGCTGGGCCTGGCCGGGATCCGTTGCAATATCTGTCAGGATTGGATGTCATGCCCGACCAAACGTTAATCGACCCTGATACTGGAAGCTTCCATGCATGACATGTTCCCTCTGTTGCGACAGACGGATTTCCCGGTGCCCCGCCGCGGGACCCTGACCACCCTCCAGGTGAATCTGGGCTATCGCTGCAACCAGAGCTGCCTGCACTGTCACGTCAACGCAGGGCCGAAACGCACCGAGATGATGGCGGATGTCCATCTGGAACTGATTCCCCGGGTTCTGGCCGCCCGGGCTCTGGAAACCCTGGACCTGACCGGTGGGGCGCCGGAACTGCATCCGCGTTTCCGCTGGCTGGTGCAAGCAGCCCGGTCCCAGGGGTTGCGGGTACTGGACCGCTGCAACCTCACCATCCTGTCCGAACCGGGCCAGGAAGATCTGGTGGCCTTTCTGGCCGGCCAGGGGGTCCATGTGGTGGCGTCGCTGCCGTGCTACTTGGAGGACAACGTGGATGCCCAGCGGGGCCAGGGGGTCTACCAACGCAGCATCGACGGCTTGAAGCGGCTCAATGACGCCGGTTACGGCCAGACGGACAGTGGCCTGGAGCTGAATCTGGTCTACAACCCGGGCGGCCCCAGCCTGCCGCCGGAGCAGACGGGGCTGGAGGCGGCCTACCGGCGTGAGCTGTTCCAGCGTCACGGCATCGTCTTCAACCGGCTGCTTGCCCTGGCCAACATGCCCATCCTGCGCTTTGGCAGTACCTTGGTGAGCAAGGGTGAATTCGAGCCCTACATGCGCCTTCTGAAGCAGAACCACCGCGTAGAGAACCTGGCGCGGGTCATGTGCCGGGACCTGGTCAGCGTGGACTGGCAGGGACGCCTGTACGACTGCGATTTCAACCAGATGCTGGGCCTGGCCCTGACTGGCCTGAAGCCCGAAGCTCCGGGGCCGGCCACCCTGGCCGACCTGCTGGAGGGGGATGTGCAGGGCCTGCCCATCCGGGTGGCCGATCATTGTTACGGTTGCACGGCCGGCCAGGGCAGCAGCTGTGGCGGGGCTCTGGAGGCCGACGGTTCGACACGGCAGGAGTGCGCAGCATGAAAAAATGGCTCCTGCTGGCCGTCATCGCCGGCTTGATCGTCACCTTCTTTGCCCTGGACCTGGGTCGTTTCCTCACCCTGGAGTCCCTCAAGGCCAGCCAGTCACAGTTTGCCGCCTGGTATGAGGCCAGGCCCGGGCTGGTGCTGGGCGGATACTTCCTGATCTATGTGGCGGTCACGGCCCTGTCCCTGCCCGGGGCGGCCATCATGACCCTGGCCGGGGGTGCCCTGTTTGGCCTCACGGTGGGGCTGGTGCTGGTTTCCTTTGCCTCCAGTCTGGGGGCCACCCTGGCCTTCCTGGTCTCCCGCTGGCTGCTCCGGGACTGGGTCCAGGCCCGGTTTGGTGAGCGACTGGCGGCCATCAATGCCGGGGTGAAGAAGGAGGGCGCTTTCTATCTGTTCACCCTGCGCCTGGTACCGGTCTTTCCCTTCTTCATCATCAACCTGCTCATGGGCCTGACGCCCATCAAGACCTTCACCTTCTACTGGGTCAGCCAGGTGGGTATGCTGGCCGGTACCCTGGTCTACGTGAATGCCGGTACCCAGTTGGCGCGCATCGACAGCCTGGCGGGCATTCTGTCCCCGGGCCTGATCGGGTCCTTCGTGCTCCTGGGCCTGTTTCCCCTGCTGGCCAAGAAGCTGCTGGCCCTCATCCAGGCGCGCCGGGTCTATGCTCCATGGCAGAAGCCCCGCCGCTTCGACCGCAATCTGGTGGTCATCGGAGCCGGTGCCGGGGGGCTGGTGTCAGCCTACATCGCGGCTGCGGTCAAGGCCAAGGTGACCCTCATCGAAGGCCACAAGATGGGCGGCGACTGTCTCAACTACGGCTGTGTGCCGTCCAAGGCCCTCATCAAGAGCGCCCGATTCCTGGGCCAATTGCGCCGGGCAGGGGCACTGGGCGTGGCCGAAGCCCGGGGCCAGGCCGATTTCCGGCGCATCCTGGACCGGGTCCATCAGGTGGTGGGGCAGGTGGCGCCCCACGATTCGGTGGAACGCTATACCGGGCTGGGGGTGGAAGTCATCCAGGGCCAGGCCCGCATCACCTCGCCCTGGACGGTGGAGGTGACCACACCCCAGGGCAGGGACATCCTGACCACCCGCTCCATCGTCATCGCCACCGGGGCGGCCCCGGTAGTGCCCGCCATACCGGGTATCGAGACCGTGCGCCACGTCACGTCGGATACGGTCTGGTCCCTGGCCGAAATGCCTCAGCGTCTGGTGGTGCTGGGGGGCGGTCCCATCGGCTGTGAACTGGCCCAGGCCTTTGCCGGCATCGGCTGCCAGGTGACCCTGGTGGCCCGCTCCGGCCTGCTGGGCAAGGAAGATCCGGACACCATCGCCCTGGTGGAAGCAGGCCTGGCCGCCGATGGCGTGACGGTGCTCAAGGGCATGGACACGGTGCGTTGCGAGCTGGTGGCCGGGGAACAGTGGCTGGTCTTGAGCCGGGCCGGCACGGAACAGCCGCTGGCCTTCGACGTGCTCCTGTGCGCCACCGGCCGCAAGGCCCGGGTGACCGGCTTCGGCCTGGAGGCCCTGGGCATACCGGTGACCCGGGGCGGTACGGTGGAAGTGAACGAATATCTGCAAACCCGCTATCCCAACATCTACGCCTGCGGCGACGTGGCCGGGCCTTACCAGTTCACCCATACGGCGGCCCACCAGGCCTGGTATGCTGCCGTCAATGCCCTGTTTGGCGGTGTCGCCGGCAACTTCAGCCGGTTCAAGGCCGATTACCGGGTGATTCCCCGGGTGACCTTCACCAGCCCCGAGGTGGCTCGGGTGGGCTTGTCCGAAACCGAAGCCCGGGAGCGGGGCGTGGCCTTCGAGGTCACCCGCTACGGCCTGGACGACCTGGACCGGGCCCTGGCCGATGGCGCCGCCCATGGCTTCGTCAAGGTGCTTACCCCGCCCGGCAAGGATACCATCCTGGGTGCCACCATCGTGGGCGACCATGCCGGCGAGATGCTGGCGGAATTCACCCTGGCCATGAAGCACGGCCTGGGCCTGGGCAAGATCCTGGGCACCATCCATCCCTATCCCACCTGGAGCGAGGCAGCCAAGTACGCCGCCGGCGAATGGAAACGGGCCCACGCGCCCAAGCGGGCCCTGGCCTGGATGGAACGCTTCCACGCCTGGCGACTGCACGGGACACCATGAAACTCTCGGTCATCGTCCCCGTATTGGACGAGGCGGCGGGCATCGAGTCCTGCCTGGCGCCCCTGCAAGCCTGGCGCCGAGCCGGCCATGAGGTGATCGTGGTGGACGGTGGCAGCGTGGATGCCACGGTACGCCTGGCCCAACCCCTGGCGGATCATGTGCTGACCGGGCCCCGGGGCCGGGCCCGGCAGATGAACGCCGGCGCCGCCCAGGCCCGCGGTGACGGCCTGGTCTTCCTGCATGCCGACACCCGGCTGCCGGACCAGGCTCCCGAACTGATCCGTGCGGCACTCCAGCAAGGCCCGTGGGGTCGCTTCGATGTCCGCATCGAGGGCCCCGGGGCTGCCCTGGTGATGGTCGCCGCCCTGATGAACCTGCGTTCCTGCCTGACCGGCATCGCCACCGGCGACCAGGCCATCTTCGTCCAGCGCAGCCTGTTCCAGCACCTGGGCGGCTACCCGGAACTGCCCATCATGGAAGACATCGCCCTGTCCAGGCAGCTGCGTCGCCTGGGCCGCCCCGCCTGCCTCAAACCCCGAGCCGTCACCTCGGGGCGTCGCTGGCAGAGCCACGGTCCCTGGCGCACCATCCTGCTCATGTGGCGCCTGCGCTTCGATTACTGGCGCGGTGTGCCCGCCGAACGTCTGGCCCGGCGTTATCCCAACCACACCCCCGGCCCGGGAGGGTCCCGGTGACCCCCCGCCTGGTGGTACTGGCCAAAGCCCCGCTGCCGGGGCGGGTCAAGACCCGCCTGATTCCCGCCCTGGGTCCCCAAGGGGCTGCCCGCCTGGCGGCCCGCATGCTGGACGACACCCTGGCGCGTGTCCTGGCGGCCGGCATTGGCCCCGTGGAACTGTGCACCAGCCCCGCACCGGACCATGGGGACTGGTCCGGCTACCCGTTCCCGGCCGGTCTGGAGACCACGGATCAAGGCCAGGGTGATCTGGGGGAACGCATGGCGCGGGCAGCGAAACGCTGTCTGGCCGGGGGGACGCCCGTGCTGCTCCTGGGCACGGATTGCCCGGCCTTGTCGCCCGAACGCCTCAGGCAGGCCGCCCAGGCCCTGGACCAGCACGATGCCGTCCTCTACCCGGCCCGGGACGGTGGCTACACCCTGCTGGGCCTCAGGCGCTACCACCCCAGCCTGTTTGAAGGCATGCCCTGGAGTACCCCCCAGCTGCTTCCGACTACTCTGGCCACCCTCCGGGACCTGGACTGGCACCTGTGGCTGGGCGAGACCCTGTCCGACATCGACGAACCCGGGGATCTGTACCTGCTCCCTGAACCCTGGAGGTCTGAATTGGTATAACCTATGACCCGCACGAAGACGTGCCAACAAGCATCAAAAAACCATTATAAACAGGGGTGTAACTATGCTGTCTTACAACTGGTCTTGCCCGGTATGTGATATCACCAATGCCGCCGATTCGGACAAGTGCGCCAAATGCGGCAGTCCGGCCTTTCTGAATGCGACCGAAATCGAGGCGCGCCGTACAGCCTTCATGGCCAATAGCAAAAAGCAGTTCACCTGCACCAAGTGCGGGCACCATGCCTTCAAATCCGGGGAAGTTCAGGTGGCCGGCGGAATACTGGGCAGGATGTTCGAGGTGGACGCCGACCGCTTTACC
>DYHB01000015.1:10883-37420 GCA_020724415.1 Thiobacillus sp. | reverse complement strand
ATCGCCCGGCTGGGTGGGGACGAGTTCGTGGCGGTGTTGATCGATCTGCCCGACATCCAGTCCAGCGTGCCCTTGATCCTGCGCCTTCTGGCTGCCACCGCCGAGCCCGTGCAGGTGGATGAGAGGGAATTGAAGGTTTCGGCCAGCATCGGCGTCACGTTCTTTCCCCAGGCCAGCGATATGGAAGCGGACCAGCTCCTGCGCCAGGCGGACCAGGCCATGTACCAGGCCAAACTGGCGGGCAAGAACCGCTACCACGTGTTCGACGCCGAGCTGGACAAGAACGTGCGCGGCCACCACGCCAGCCTGGAGCGCATCCGCCTGGGCCTGGAGCAGGGCGAGTTCCGCCTCCACTACCAGCCCAAGGTGAACATGCGCACCGGCCAGGTGCTGGGCGCCGAGGCCCTGATCCGCTGGCAGCATCCGGACAATGGGTTGCTGCTGCCTGCCGCCTTCCTGTCCGAGATTCAGGGCCATGCCCTGGACGTGGCCGTGGGCGATTGGGTGATCGAAACGGCCCTGGCCCAGGTGGCCCATTGGCATGCCGGGGGCCTGGCCATTCCGGTGAGCGTCAACGTTGCCGCCCACCACCTCCAGCAACCCGACTTCGTTAACCGGTTGAAAAACCATCTTTCCCGCTACCCCGAGTTGCCCCCGGGCAGCCTCCAGCTGGAGGTGCTGGAAAGCAATGCCCTGAACGACATCGAGTATGTCTCCGGGGTCATCCGGCGCTGTGCGGCCATGGGGGTGGAATTGGCCCTGGACGACTTTGGTACCGGCTATTCCTCCCTCACCTACCTCAAGCGCCTGCCGGCCAACGTGCTCAAGATTGACCAGAGTTTTGTCCGGGACATGCTGGACGACCCGGAAGATCTGGCCATCCTGGAAGGCGTGCTTGGCCTTGCCGATGCCTTCCGGCGCCAGGCCATTGCCGAAGGCGTGGAATCCATGGCCCATGGCCGAATGCTGCTGCAGCTGGGTTGTGAACTGGCCCAGGGCTATTTCATCGCCATGCCCATGCCCCCCGAGGACCTGCCGACGTGGCTGGCCCAGTGGCAGCCGCCCGAGTCCTGGCGCCAGACCCGGGTCCTGGCCCATGAGGATGTGCCTCTGGTCCATGCTGCCGTGGAACATCGGGCCTGGGTCCGGGGCATGGAGGAACTGCTGCGCGGAGCGCGCATGAACGGACCACCCCTGAACCCGGAGGAATGCCGGTTCGGACACTGGCTGGCCAGCCTACCCGGCCAGGGCGATGCCCGCTATCCAGGCCTGATGGAGCGCATCGAACCCTTGCATCGCCGGGTCCATGGCCTGGGGGAACAGCTCGTGGCCCATCATGAGGCCGGCCGTCGCCAGGAGGCGAGGGAGGTATTGGCGGCTATGCACACCGTGCGGGACGCGCTTGTGGAAGCATTGTTCGCTCACCTGGAACACTGAAGCCCAGGGCTGAGCATCCTGGCCTGGCCGTGCGCCAACAAGGGCCGGATTTGGTGCGAAAATGAGCCCCGGCTTTTCATTCACTCGACACGACACATGCCACACAAGATATCGGTACTTATGGTTTGCATGGGCAACATCTGCCGGTCCCCCACTGCGGAGGGGGTGTTCCGTCACCGGGTCCGGCAGGCCGGGCTGGATGACGTCATCCAGATCGATTCCGCCGGAACCCATGATTATCACGTGGGTAACCCGCCCGACCGGCGTGCCCTCCAGGCGGCCCGGGAGCGGGGTTACGACTTGTCCGGCCTGCGCGGGCGCCAGGTCAGCCGCTCGGATTTCGAGCGATTCGACTATGTCTTGGCCATGGATGGCGAAAACATGGTGAATCTGGAGCGCATCTGTCCTCCGGACCAGCGCCACAAGTTATCCCTGTTCCTGGATTTCAGCACCCACCATGCCGGCCGGCATGTGCCGGACCCGTATTACGGTGGCCAGCAGGGCTTCGACCGGGTCCTGGACATGGTGGAAGATGCGGCCGATGGCCTTTTGGCCCATATCCGGGCCCGCCTGGAGTCTTGAAATGTACGGCTTCGGCCTCACCCAATGAAGACCGACAGAACGAACGAGAGCCATGAGCGACGAACAGCAGTCCCCCATCGAAGGTGAGATCGTGGAACCCGGCGAAGGCAGCCAGACAGCCTTGCCAGCCCAGACCCTGCCCTCCACCATCCACATCCTGCCCATGACCGAGAAGCCGTTCTTCCCGGCCCAGACCCTGCCTTTGCTCATGAACCAGGCGCCCTGGATGGAGACGGTGAAGCAGATCGGGGAAACCCCCCATCATCTGGTGGGCCTGGTGGCGGTGAAGGGGGAGGTGTCGGACGATGCCAGTCCCGAGGATTTCTACAGCGTGGGGACTCTGGTGCGCATGCATCACCCCATGCATTCCGATGGCAAGATCCAGTTCATCGCCGAGGGCGTGGCCCGGTTCAAGGTGATGGAGTGGGTGTCGGGCAAGACCCCCTTCGTGGCCCGGGTGGAGTATCCCGCCGAGCCCCGCCAGGGTGGGCATTCGGAAGAGATCAAGGCCTATGCCCTGGCGATCATCAACACCATCAAGGACTTGCTGCCCCTGAACCCGCTGTATTCGGAAGAGCTCAAGTTCTTCCTGAACCGCTTTTCCCCCAACGAACCCTCCCAGTTGACCGATTTCGCCGCCAGCCTGACCACGGCGCCCAAGGAGAAACTGCAGGAGGTGCTGGATGCCGTGAACCTGCGCCGGCGCATGGAAAAGGTGCTGGTGCTGATCAAGAAGGAACTGGACGTGGCACGGCTGCAAACCCAGATCCGGGAGCGGGTGGAAGAGAAGATGACCCAGCAGCAGCGGGAATTCTTCCTGCGCGAGCAGCTCAAGGCCATCCAGAAGGAACTCGGCATTGCCAAGGATGACCGTACCGCCGATCTGGAACTGTACCGGGATCGGGTCAAGAAACTGACCCTGCCACCCCATGCCACCAAGAAGATCGACGACGAGATGACCAAGCTTTCCGGCTTGGAGCATGGCTCGCCCGAGTACACGGTCACCCGCAACTATCTGGACTGGCTCACCAGCCTGCCCTGGGGCAAGTACACCAAGGACAAGCTGGACCTGGAGCGGGCCCGGAAGATCCTGGATGCGGATCACGACGGCTTGGACGACGTGAAAGAGCGCATCATCGAGTTTCTGGCCGTGGGCGCCATGAAGGGCGAGGTGGCCGGTTCCATCCTGCTGCTGGTGGGGCCGCCCGGGGTGGGCAAGACCTCCATCGGCCGCTCCGTGGCCCGGGCCCTGGGGCGCAAGTTCTACCGGTTCTCGGTGGGCGGCATGCGGGACGAGGCCGAGATCAAGGGGCATCGGCGGACCTACATCGGTGCCTTGCCGGGCAAGTTCATCCAGGCCATCAAGGAAGTGGAGTCCCAGAATCCGGTCATCATGCTGGACGAGGTGGACAAGATCGGCGCCTCCTATCAGGGCGACCCGGCGTCGGCCCTGCTGGAGGTGCTGGACCCGGAGCAGAACAGCGAATTCCTGGACCACTACCTGGACGTGCGGTTCGATTTGTCCAAGACCCTGTTCATCTGTACGGCGAATCAACTGGATTCCATCCCCGGGCCCTTGCTGGACCGGATGGAGACCATCCGTCTGTCCGGTTACCTTACCGAAGAGAAGCTGGCCATCGCCAAGCACCATCTGTGGCCCAAGCAGCTCAAGAAGGCCGGCCTCAAGCGGGGTCAGGTCAGCCTCACCGATGCGGCCATCCGGCGCATCATCGAGGGTTACGCCCGGGAGGCGGGAGTGCGCCAGCTGGAGCACCAGTTGGGCAAGGTGGTGCGCAAGGGCGTGGTGAAGATCGTGCGCAAGGAGGCCGAGAAAATCCACGTCAATGTGGCGGACCTGGAGGAATACCTGGATCAGCGCGCTTTCCTGCCGGAAAAACCCAACACCGGGATCGGCGTGGTCACCGGGCTGGCCTGGACTGCCCTGGGTGGCGCCACCCTGACCATCGAGGCCACCAAGGTGCATACCCTGAACCGGGGCTTCAAGCTCACCGGCAAGCTGGGCGAGGTGATGCGGGAGTCGGCCGAGATCGCCTACAGCTACGTATCCAGCCATCTGAAGACCTTCAAGGGTGACCCGGCCTTCTTCGACGCGGCCTTCGTCCATCTCCACGTGCCCGAGGGAGCAACGCCCAAGGATGGGCCTTCCGCCGGCATCACCATGGCCACGGCCCTGCTCTCCCTGGCCCGCAACGAAAAGATCGCCCGTCCCCTGGCCATGACCGGCGAGCTGACCCTGACCGGCCATGTGCTGCCGGTGGGGGGCATCCGGGAGAAGGTGATCGCCGCCAAGCGGGTGGGCATCACGGAACTTATCCTGCCCGAGGCCAACAAGCCGGATTTCGAGCGCCTGCCCGACTACGTCAAGGCCGGTCTGAGCGCCCATTTCGTGGCCCGGTTCAAGGATGTGGTGAAACAGGTGTTCGGCGCGTGAGCGAGCCCGTCCAGGAAGTTTCATCCGTCACCGAGGCGGCCCCGTTGGCCAGGGTTCTGGGCCAGGACTGGACCGACCTGCCCCAGGACCTGTACATCCCGCCCGACGCTCTGGAGGTGATCCTGGAGGCCTTCGAGGGGCCTTTGGACCTGCTGCTCTGGCTGATCCGGCGCAACAACATCAATGTCCTGGATATTCCCATGGCGGACCTGACCCGCCAGTACATCGACTATGTGGATACCATGCGCCGGCATCGCCTGGAACTGGCGGCCGAGTATCTGGTCATGGCCGCCATGCTGATCGAGATCAAGTCGCGCATGTTGCTGCCCCGGCCGGAACGGCTGGAAGCGGGGGAGGAGCACGATCCCCGGGCAGAGCTGGTCCGGCGCCTGCTGGAGTACGAGCAGACCAAGCTGTCGGCCCGGGCCCTGGACCAGATGCCCCAGTCGGGCCGGGATTTCCAGCCGGTCACGGTACTCCTGCAGAAATTGACCGAGAAGCGTCTGCCCGAGGTCAGCCCGGAGGACCTGATGCAGGCCTGGACCGACATCCTGCGCCGGGCCAGCCTGCACAAGCGGCACCGCATCCGGCCCCAGGAACTGTCCGTCCGGGAGCACATGAGCCGCATCCTGAAGCACCTCAAGGATTCCGGACATGTGCTGTTCTCGGACTTGTTCAACCCCGCCGCCGGCAAGCCGGAACTGGTGGTGACCTTCCTGGCCCTGCTGGAACTGGTCCGGGAGCGCTTGATCGATATCGTCCAGACCGAGCCGTTTTCCCCCATACACGCCAAGCTGGCTTGATATAGGTCATGGCTTTGCAGCATTGTGATCCCCGGTCCTCGGCAGACGATCTATAATTAAAGACTTATATCGTTTGGGTGGATCATTGCGTGGACAGTGGAATCAACACGACCAATTCCAGGACCCTGATGGTGGTTGATGACAGCCGGGTCTCGCGCATGATGATCCGTGCCATTTGCCTGGACCGTCAGCCCCAATGGCAGGTGCTGGAGGCTGCCAACGGCCAAGAAGCCCTGGCCCTGGCCGAGGCCCATCGGGTGGATTACGCCAGTGTGGACATCAACATGCCCGGCATGGATGGGCTGGAACTGGCCGAACGGCTGAAGACCATCCACCCCGAGATCCGGGTCTGCCTGCTGTCCGCCAACATCCAGGAAAGCTCGCGCCTGCGGGCCGAAGCGGCCGGGGCCGGGTTCGTCAAGAAGCCCATCAACGAGCACTCCATCGAACAGGTCATGACGTTTTTCCGGGGCGCCTGAGCATGCCCCCTGCCATCGATCTGACCGACCTGGAGCAGGATGCTCTCAAGGAAATGTTCAATATTGGCGTCGGCCACGCGGCGGACAGTCTGAGCCAGATGGTGAATGAGGAGGTCCGCCTGTCCGTGCCCAGCCTGCAGATATTGAGTCGCCTGGAGGCGGAAGATCACTTCCGTTCGGCCCCCATTTCCAATTTCTGCGGCGTGGTGCAGCGTTTTGAGGGCGAATTCAACGCCCATGCCATCCTCATGTTCCCGGGCGTGAACAGCCTGGAACTGGTTCGCCTCATGGTGGGCGAGATGGTACCCCTGGAAGAGATGAACGACCTGGAACAGGATGCCCTGACGGAAGTGGGGAATGTCCTGCTCAACTCGTGCGTGTCGGCCATGTCCGACACCGTGGGCGGGCATTTTCGCAGCAGCATGCCCGAATACATGTCGGGGCTGTGGCGGGACATGCTGCCCAGCGACCCCGAGCCCCATGAACATGTGCTCCTGCTCAACATCCAGTTCGAACTGGAGCGGAGGGCCATCCAGGGCTACCTGCTGTTCCTGATGCAACTGGACTCCATCGAGCATTTCAAGCAAGCCGTCATGAAATACATGAACAAGTATCTATGAACGGTAGTGACGATTTCAGACCGGCATCCCGGCAGCCATTGCCCAGGGCCTTGCTCGTCGCCCTGGTCGACACCCTGGAAGAGGGTGTCATCGTGCTGGACCGGGAAGCCAGGGTGGTCTACTGGAATGCCTGGATGAGCCGGATGGCACGCGTCGCCCTGGATGACGCCCAGGGCCGGGCCTTGGTCGAGGTGTTTCCGGATCTGGCAGGCACCCGGGTGCCTGGAGCCATCCAATGGGCATTGCAGCGCCGGCTGCCGTCCTTCCTGTCGCCCTCCCTGAACAAGTCGCCCTTTCCCCTGGGGGACGATCTGGACATCGTCGAGCAGGCAATCCGGATTTCCTTCCTCCATGGCGACGACGACGTGCCCTATGCCTTGGTACACATCAGCGATGTCTCCGCCATCGTCGAAAAGGAGCGCACCCTGCGCCTGCGTGCCAAGCAGTTGCGTGACCTCACCCTGCTGGATCCCCTGACCGGGGTGGCCAACCGGCGCAGGTTCCACGAATACCTGGATACCGAGTTGCGCCGCCATCGGCGGTCCGGCTCGGCGCCTCTGTCCCTGATCGAGCTGGATATCGATTTCTTCAAGGGATACAACGATACCTACGGCCACCCCATGGGCGACAACTGCCTGCTGGAGCTGAGTGCGGTCGCAGGGAGCTGCCTGAACCGGGCGGGGGACCTGCTGGCCCGCCTGGGGGGCGAGGAATTCGGCATCCTGCTGCCCGAGACCGACCATGAGGGGGCCTGTCGCCTGGCCGAGCACGTACGTTCCGCCGTGGAGCATGCCGGCATCCTGCATGAGGCTTCCGGCGTGGCACGGGTGGTGACGGTGAGCCTGGGCGTGGCGACGACCCTGGATGCCCAGAACACCCAGCCCAGGGACCTGATCTCGGCGGCCGATGCCGCCCTCTACGACGCCAAGAGCGCCGGACGCAACACCTGGCGCGGCCTGGTCATCGGCACCCCTTGACCGGGTCGGCCAGGCCCTGGCCAGTGGGTACAGCCAGGGTGACCCGCAAGACATGGTTCTATGTCATGGAGACCGCCTATAATGCCCCTCCATGAATTCCATCCCTTCACCCGGTCGACGTTTGACCTTGCCCGGATTCTCCCGCTGGCTGGTCCCGATTCTGCGGGCCATGCTGGTCCTGGCGTCCCTGCTGCTGTTGGCGTATTGGTTGACGCGCCTGTTTTCGCCCGGGCCGGTCGCCGCGCTGCCTGAGACGCACGTTACCGCGCCGAACCGGGATGCAGCCGCCATGCTGCCCGTATTCGGTCTGGGAGCGGCTTCCGCCGTGGTGGCCACGCCCGGCAACATCACCTTGACAGGCATCTTCGCCGATCGGGGTGGACGAGGCTTCGCCACGTTCCGCCTGGCCAAGGGACCCGTGGCCATATTCCAGGATCAGGAAGTCATGCCCGGCATCCGGCTGCATGCCATCCACAATGACCGGGTCACCCTGGATTCCGGCGGAATCCTCCAGGATATGCCATTGAAGCAAGCGCGGCCCCCAGGTGCTGCCGTCAAGGAAGATCAATGAACCATCGTTTCGCAGTGTTGTTCATCGCGGTCCTGTTCTGGCAGGGGGCCGCCCTGGCCCAGTCCGCGCCATCCCAGGGCGGCCAGTCGGGCAATCGGGTCAACCTGGATTTCGCCAATGCCGATGTGGTGGCGGTGATCCAGGCCATAGGGGAAATGACCGGCAAGAACCTGCTGGTGGATCCCAGGGTGAAGGGGACTCTCACCCTTTCCACGCCACGGCCCGTAAGTCGTGCCGTCGCCTATGACCTGCTCCTTTCCGCCTTGCGCCTACAGGGCTATGCGGCAGTGGAGTCGGGGGGCGTGATCCGGGTGGTGCCGGAGGCGGAAGCCAAGTTCTATGCGGTGCCCATCACGGGAAAGAAACGTCCGGCAGCCTCCGGCCAGATGGTCAGCCGGGTGTTCCAGCTGCGCCACGAATCGGCCAGCCAGCTGGTGGCGGTATTGCGCCCCCTGGTCAGTCCCAACAGCGTGATCAGTGCCGATGCCATGAGCAATACCCTGCTGGTGACGGATTACGCCGAGAATGTGGGGCGCCTGGCCCAGATCATCGACAGCATGGACGTGGCCGGCGTGGGTGACCCCGTCATCATGCCGCTCCGGTATGCTTCCGCTCAGGAGGTGGCGGGCTTGATCAACCGTGTGTTCGGCACGGCGGCCCCGGGCCAGACTGCGGACATGAGCCGGGTGGACGTGGCGGTGGACAGCCGGACCAACAGTCTGATCGTGCGCACCGAGAGCCCGGCCCGCCTGAGCCGGGTCCAGGTCCTGGTGAACAGCCTGGATGTGCCCACGCCGGTGGCCGGCAATGTCCATGTCATTTACCTGAAGAATGCCGAGGCCGCCAAAGTGGCCCAGACCCTGCGCAACATCCTGAGCGGGGACACGGCCAGCCTGGCGCCGACGGCGCCCGCCACCACGCCCGCGGGCACGGCGACGGCCGCCGGCGCTGCCCAGGCGCGCAACACGGCCGGTGCGGACACGGCCGGGCCCGGCATGGTCCAGGCCGACCCGGCCACCAATGCCCTGATCATCACGGCGCCGGATGCGGTGTTCAGCAACCTCAAGGCGGTGGTGGAAAAACTGGACGTGCGCCGGGCCCAGGTGCTGGTGGAGGCCCTGATTGCCGAGGTGACGGCGGACAAGGCTGCGGAATTCGGCATCCAGTGGATGAACCTGTCCGGCCTGGATGACAGTGGTACCAGCGTCATCGGCGGCTTCGGCAACAGTTCCGCCAGCAGCAACATCGGCGTGGTGGCGGCCAACCCCGCCGCCTCTGCCCGGGGCTTCAACCTGGGCATCGTGGACGGAACCGTGACCATCCCTGGCATCGATGAGCCCATCGCCAACCTGGGACTGCTGGCCCGAGCCCTGGAAACCAACGCCAACGCCAACATCCTCTCCACCCCCTCCTTGTTGGCCCTGGATAATGAAGAGGCCAAGATATCCATCGGCGCCAACGTGCCTTTCCAGACCGGCCAGTATCAGATCACCGGCTCGAGCGCTGCCCCATTCCAGACCATCGAACGCAAGGACGTGGGCCTTACCCTGAGATCAGCGAGGGCGGCAGCATCCGGCTCGAAATCTACCAGGAGGTGTCCAAGCTCAGGGCGAGCGAGAACGTGACCCTGGCCACCACCGACAAGCGCTCCATCGAGTCCACGGTGCTGGTGGATGACGGTCAGATGATCGTGTTGGGCGGCTTGATCGAGGATAACCTTCAGGAGACCGAGGACAAGGTCCCGGTGCTGGGGGACATTCCCATCCTGAAGCACCTGTTCCGCTACGATGTCCGCAAGCAGACCAAGACCAACCTGATGGTCTTCCTGCGGCCCAGGATCATCCGGGATCGGGAGCAGGCCACCGCCGTGACCCATCCCCGCTACGATTACATACTGGGCTTGCACAAGGATGCCACGCCAGCTCACAAGCCCTTGCTGCCGGATGTGGACGCTCCCAGCCTGCGGTTCGGGTTCCAGTTGGGGGCCGAAAGCCCCGACACCACACCATGAACGTGGCCGGGGGCCACCCAGCATGAAACGGCTGCCCTTTGCCTATGCCCGCAGCGCCGGGGTGCTGGCCGGGCCGGACGGCGCCGGCGGATTGCGTGTCCAGGCCCGCAGCACGGCATCGCCCGAGGCCCTGGCGGAACTGCGCCGGGTGGTTGGCCTGCCCCTGACGGTGGAACTGCTGGGCCCGGAAGCCTTTGACGCCGCCCTGTCCACGGAGTATGCCGAGAACGAGGACGACGCCAGCCTGCTGGCCGATGGCATGGGAGATAGTGCGGACCTGGCCAACCTGATGCAGGATAGCCGCCGGATCCAGGATTTGCTGGAGACCGACGACGACGCGCCCATCATCCGCATGATCAACCTCATCTTCATGCAGGCCCTGCGCGACGGTGCATCGGACATCCACATCGAGCGCTTCGAGGAGCGCTCGGCCGTGCGTTTCCGGGTGGACGGCGTCCTCAAGGATGTGTTCGAGCCGCCCAGGGCCCTCCATGCGGCCCTGGCTTCCCGGATCAAGGTCATGGCGGAAATGGATATCGCCGAAAAGCGTTTGCCCCAGGACGGCCGCATTGCCCTCAAGCTGGGCGGAAGGCCCATCGACGTGCGGGTTTCCACCCTGCCCACGGGGCACGGCGAGCGGGTGGTGCTGCGCCTGCTGGCCAAGGATGCCGAGCGCATGCAACTGGAACGCCTGGGCATGTCCAGGGAGGTCCTGGACCAGGTGGAGCGGCTGATTCGCGAGCCCCATGGCATCCTCCTGGTCACGGGACCCACCGGTTCCGGCAAGACCACCACCCTGTATGCCGCCATTTCAGGACTCGATCAGACCCAGCTCAACATCATGACCGTGGAAGATCCCATCGAGTACGACCTGGACGGCATCGGCCAGACCCAGGTCAACGCCAAGGTGGACATGAGCTTCGCCCGGGCCCTGCGGGCCATCCTCCGGCAAGACCCGGACGTGATCCTGGTGGGCGAGATCCGGGACCTGGAAACCGCCCAGATCGCGGTCCAGGCCAGTTTGACCGGCCATCTGGTCCTGGCCACCCTGCATACCAATGATGCCGTGAGCGCAGTCACCCGCATGACCGACATGGGGGTCGAGCCCTTCCTGCTGGGCTCCAGCCTGGTGGGTGTCCTGGCCCAGCGCCTGGTACGCCGCCTGTGTCCGGAGTGCAAGGAAGCCTATGCCCCCAGCGTGGCCGAATGGTCGGTGCTGGGGTTGGCCGAGCCACCCGGCCAGGTCTACCGGGCGGTGGGGTGTCCGGCCTGCAATCACACGGGCTACCGGGGGCGTACCGGTTTGTATGAACTCCTGCTGGTGGACGAATCCGTGCGGCGTCTGGTCCATGACGGCGGGGGTGAACACGCGGTGCGAGACCATGCCCGGGCCCGGGGCATGCGCAGCCTGCGGGAAGATGGCATGCGCTGGCTCAAGGCCGGCGAAACCTCCATCGAGGAATTGCTCCGGGCCACCCGGGAGTCGGCGTGACCACCTTTCGCTATGCAGCCCTGGATGGGGAGGGCAAGCGTCACTCGGGGGTACTGGAGGCAGACCATCCCCGGGCGGTGCGGGCCCAACTGCAGGAGAAGGGTTGGGTGGCGGAATCCGTCGTTCCGGAATCCTCCGGGAAAAATGGCCGGCGCCTGCTGGCAGCCCGGGTTTCCCAGGGTGACCTGGCCATGTTCTCGCGCCAGTTCGCCACCCTGCTGGCCGCCGGGCTAAGTATAGAGCGGGCCTTGTCGGCCTTGCTGGAGCAGGCGGAACAGACCCCCCTGCGGGCCGTCTTGTCCGATGTCCGGGCCGACGTGATCGGCGGCCACTCCCTGGCCAACGCCCTGGAGCGCCAGGGGCGCGTGTTTCCCCGCTACTATTCGGCCGTGGTCCGGGCAGGCGAGGAATCCGGCGCCCTGGATGGCATCCTGGACAGCATGGCCGATTATCTGGAACGCAGCCAGGCCTTGCGCCACAAGGTGGGCGTGGCCCTGGTCTATCCGGCCATCGTGACCCTGGTGGCCGTGCTGGTAGTGGGAGTATTGCTCACCTATGTGGTGCCCCAGGTGGTATCGGTGTTCCAGCATTCCCGCCAGGCCCTGCCCTGGCTTACCCAGGCCATGATCTGGGTGTCCGACCTGGTTCGGGCCGGCTGGTGGGTGGGCGTGCTGGTCCTGGTGGGCGGGGGCTGGCTGGCTGCCCGCATGCTGGCCCTGGAGCCGGTCAGGCTGCGCTGGCATCATTTCCTGTTGCGTTTGCCGGTGATCGGGCGTTTGCGTTCGGCCCTGGCCAGCGCCCGCTTTGCCCATAACCTGGCCGTGCTGGCCGGCAGCGGGGTGCCGGTGGTGACGGCCCTGGGCTATGCGGCGGCGGCCCAGGACGACCGGGTCTTCCGCACGGCCGCCGAGCAGGCGGCAGGTCGGGTCAAGGAGGGCATGGGCATCAGCCGGGCACTGCGGGAAACCGGCGTGTTCCCCCCCATGTTGCTGCACCTGGTGGCCAGCGGCGAGACCAGTGGCGAACTGCCCCGGGTGCTGGGCCAGGCCGCTCGCCAGCAGGAATTGATGGTGGAGTCCAGGCTGTCCACCCTGACGGCGCTTCTGGAGCCCTTGTTGATCCTGGTGATGGGGGGCGTGGTCCTGGTGATTGTCCTGGCCACCCTGGAACCCATCATCGAAATGAACCGATTGATCAAATAGACGAGGTAAACCATGTACATCCAACGAAAACGAAGCACAGGCTTCACCCTGATCGAACTGATGGTGGTCCTGGTCATCCTGGGGGTCCTGGCGGCTCTGGTGGTGCCCAAGGTCATGGACCGGCCCGACGAGGCCCGCGTCATTGCAGCCAAGCAGGACATTGCCGCCCTGGTCCAGGCCCTCAAGCTGTACCGCCTGGACAACATGCGCTACCCCACCACCGAGCAGGGGCTCCAGGCCCTGGTGGCCAAGCCTTCCCTCCAGCCTGTACCCAACAACTGGAAGAGCGGCGGATATCTGGACAAATTGCCCAATGATCCCTGGGGCAGCCCCTACCAGTACCTCCAGCCCGGCCGCCAGGGTGACCTGGATGTCTATAGCCTGGGGGCCGACGGCCAGCCGGGGGGGGAGGGCAACGATGCCGACATTGGCAACTGGCAGAACTGATGAATGACGAGTGACGAGTGACGAGTGACGAGTGACGGGTGACGGGTGACAGAGTGACGAGTGACAGTGTGGCGGGAATATGGTTGGGGAGCATCGGATGGATGGTCAGCCAGGTCGGTGGGCAGTGTCGATGAAGATGCAGTCCGGCGGGACTGTGTCTGTCGCCCTGCCTCGGCAGCCCCTGACCGTCTCACCCGCCGGTCACAGGTTGCCCAGTGACGCTGTCACCCGTCGCCTCGTCACTCAATCCCGTCACCCGTCACTCGTCACTCTGTCACTCTGTCACTCGTCACTCTGTCACCCGTCACTCTGTCACCCGTCACCCGTCACTCTGTCACCTTGTCACTCGTCCCCCAATCACCTGAGCGGCTTCACCCTCATGGAGATGCTGGTGGCCCTGGTGGTGGTGGCCATCGGTTTGTCCGCCGCAGTATTGGCCTTTCAGCCCGATCCGCGCCGTCCCCTGGCGCTGGAGGCCGAACGGCTGGCCTTGCTGCTGGAGCAGGCCAGGGATGAATCCATGATGTCAGGCACCGCCCTGGGCTGGCAGTGGCATGAAGGCGGGTATCGCTTCCTGCGTCGTGAGCTGACCGATGGAGGCAGCCAATGGCTGGCCATGCCCCGGGACGAGATCTTCCGGCCCCGGGAGTTGCCGGCGGGCATGCGGGTCTACCAAGTGCAGGCAGACCGGCTGGCCCTGGGGCCGGGAGAGCCCGTTTCCCTGGGGCCAGACGGGGTCCAGCATCTGGCCCTGGAGTTGGCGCTGGAAGATGCCCGGGCCTTGGTGTCCAGCCGGGCTGACAGTCCCGGCTTCGAATACCGCCTGGCGGGGGATTGAGGTCGGTGGGCGCGCGCGGCTTCACCCTGGTGGAGGTGCTCATTGCCCTGGCCATCGTCGGGGTCGCCCTGGTGGCCACCTTGCGCGCCGGGCAGGTGGGTACCGACGGCGTCCAGGGTTACCGGGATCACTTGTTGGCATCCTGGCTGGCAGAGAACACCTTGTCCGAGCGGGTGGCCCGCAGGGAGTGGCCCAACCCGGGCGAGACCCGCGCAGAAGCCGAAATGGCCGGACGGACCTTCCTGGTGCGCCAGGACGTGCAGGCCACGCCCAATCCCCGCTTTCGCCGGCTGGATGTGCGGGTGGCGAGCCCGGACCAGCCCGAGCGCGTGTTGCATCACGTGGCCGGTTTCCTGACGGCGCCATGACCACCCCATGACCGCCCCCGATACCGTGCGCCGTTCAAGCGGGTTCACCTTGCTGGAGGTCATGGTGGCCTTGATGCTTCTGGCTCTGTTCTCCATTGTTTCCTACCGGGCTTTGGACAGTCTGCTGCAGGCCGAGCGCCATGCCACCCGGGAGATGTCGCGCTGGCGGGAGGTGGCCGGATTGTTCACCCGGATCGAGGCAGACCTGGCCAATGCGGTACCGGCCCGTCCCCTGGCCGGCGGGGGGGGGCAGCCGGTGTTCTGGATGCAGCAGGACGAAGCGGGTGGAGTCATCGTGAACTGGGAGCGGTTTGCCCCGGACGAAGCGAGGGGGGGCGTGATCCAGGTGGGTTATCGACTGGAGTCTGGCCAGGTCGTCCGTGTGCAGATGCGTGCGGGCGCCCCGGCGGGAGAGTCGCCCATGGAGCAACGCTGGCTGTCCGGGATCCAGCAGCCGTCCATGCGTCTGTTGGATGGCCAGGGCATGTGGCATGGAACCTGGCCGGCGCCAGATGCAGGCCAACGGGCCCTTGGCCTGCCCTCGGCCCTGGAAATCCAGTTCGAACTGGAAGGCGGTCTGCGGGTGCGCCGGCTGATGTTGGTGCAATGAGCCCCCCCTGCATCCTGCATCCCCAACGGCGTCAGTCGGGCGCGGCCATATTGGTGGCCATGCTCGTGGTGGCCATGGCGGCCATGGCGGCCACCGGCTTTGTCTTCCGCACCTCCCTGGAATGGCGCAAATATGACAATGCCCGGGCGGTGGCCCAGGCCCGCTGGGTGGTTCGGGCAGCCGAGCATTGGGCAGCGGCCTTGCTGCGGGATGACGGTCGGCGAAGCTCGGCGGATCATCGTGATGAACTGTGGGCCAAGGAGCTGCCGCCGGTGGACACCGAGGGCTATACCGTCTCCGGGCGGGTCGAGGACCTGGACGGGCGCTTCAACATCAACAATCTGATCAATGCCGGCCAGGTGGATGAGGCCCAGCTCACGCTGTTCAGCCGCTTGCTGCAGTTGCTGGAGATGCCGCCTGAACTGGCCGATGCGGTGGCCGACTGGCTCGACGCAGACGATGAACGTCGCCTGGGGCAGGGCAGTGAGCGCGAGTCTTACCTGACCCGGGTGCCGGCCAATGTCCCGGGCAACCGGCCGGTCCTGGTGCTGGCGGAACTCGCCCCCGTGGCCGGCATGACCGAGGATTTCCTCCAGCGTCTGGAGGGCCATGTCACCGCCTTGCCGACCCGGACCCGGATCAATGTGAATACTGCGTCGGCGGAAGTAATTACGGCCCTGGTATCGGGTCTCAGCCTGGAAGAGGCTTATACTCTCGTCGCGTTGCGGGACAAGAGCCATTTCCGCAATCTGACCGATTTCGAGCAGGCCTTGGCGCCGGGGTTGTCGGCCATGGCGGACATGGCCTCGGTCAGCAGTGACTATTTTCTGGTGCGGGCCAGGGCGCGTCATGAACGTATACAGGTGGGCAGCCGGGCCCTGTTGCACAGGGAACCGGAGCGCAGCCCGGTGATTGTCTGGAGAACCACTTTGTGAGTGAGTTGAGGTTGTTTTTGCAACGGGAAGGCCTGCTGGACGGCAATGCCTGCGCCTGGGCGCTGCTGGGCCGGGATGGCCTGGTCCAGCGCAGTGGCGCCAGCCTGGACGACGCCCCCCGGGCAGGCACATGCCGACTGGTTCTGTCCGGGGAGCAGGTGGCCACCCTGTCCCTGCCTTTGCCCCGGTTGCCGGAACGCAAGCTGACACCCCTGCTGGCCAATGCGGTCGAATCCCGTAGCCTGGAAGAAGCCGAATCCCTTCATGCCGTCTTTTCCGGCTGGGACCGGGCTGGTCAAGGGGTCTGCCAAGTCCTCTCGGCGCCCTGGCTGGAGCGTGCCTTGGCCCGCCTGGCCGAGGCGGGCATCCATCCTGCCGAGGCCGTCCCTGAATGGGCATTGCTACCCCATCAGCCCGGGGAGTGGACGGTCCTGCTCCATGAAGCTGGCTGCCTGGTGCGCTTCGACGAGCAGCAGGGCATGGCGCTGGATGCGGGCGATCCGCCCCAGGGATTGCGCCTGGCCCTGGCGGCCCGGGGCCGGCCGGATCGGGTACGGATTTTCACTGGCAGCCGGCTCAACGCGCCCGAGGTCGAGCAGTGGCAGGCCGTTTTAGGGGTCCCGGTCATCATGGCGGAAGCCTGGGACTGGCGCACTGCGCCCTGGACCGGGGCCATTTCCCTTTTGAGCGGCCGTTTCGCGCCGCGCCGCGGCCGCAAGGAGACCGTGGCCGTGCTGCGCCCCCTGGGCCTGGGCCTGCTGGGGCTGGCACTGCTCCATCTGCTGGGTCTGGGAGTGGAGTGGGGCCGCTGGGCGCTGGAACATCGGAATCTGCGGGCCGAGCAGATCGCCCTTGCCCAGCAAGTCTTGCCGGCCGGGGCGGCCATCGTCGATCCTGCTTTCCAGATCGGCCAGATGTTGCAACGCTTGCAGGGCGGTGCGGGGAGTGCAGGGGATGACATGAGTACACTGCTGACGGATCTGGGTCGGGCTTGGCCAGGCTTGCCGGGACCGGTGCTGTCCGGACTGCTCTACAGTGAGGGCACCCTGCAACTGGAATTCGCTTCCCGCCAGGCCGATTGGCTGGGACAACTGGAGACTTCGCTCCAGGCCATGGGCTATCGCATCGGCAGTGAACCCAGCGGGCAGGGGGGGGTGACCCTGCGCATCCTGGGAGCCATCACACCCAGGGGAGGAGCCGCAGATGGCCCGTAATCCCTTTGCCCCATGGCATGCCTACTGGAACCAGCGTTCGGCTCGGGAACGCCGAATGCTGCTGGCCGCCGCCGGGGTTGTCCTGGCGGCACTTGTATGGATGCTGGTGGTGGATCCCATGCTGGTCGAAAGAAAGCGCCTGGCAGCCCAGTTGCCCCAACTCAGGGCTGAAGTGCGTCTGATGCATGCCCAGGCCAACGAGATCCAGCGTCTGCGCAGGGATGTTCCCACAACGCCAGCCCAAGGGGCATCGTTGATGGGGCGCGTGGGTTCCCTGGCTACCGCCCAGGGGATACGCGAACATGTGGACAGCCTGCAGCCCATGGGTCAGGAACAGGTACGCCTGACGGCCGGGGCCATGCCGATTCGGGCCTGGTTGTCCTGGGTTACGGTACTGGAGGCGCAAGGCATCCGTCTGGTCCATTGTCGCATCACGCCGGATGCCGTATCGGGCAAGGCCAGCATCGAAGCCGTCCTGGCACACGGGAGTGCTGCATGAGGTGGCTCTGGCTTCCCATCGCCCTGATCGTGCTGGCCATGTCTACCCTGCTCCTGGCGCCTGCGACCTGGCTGGACTGGGCCTTGCAGCGCTACAGCCACGGGGCCTTGACCCTGGCCAATGCGGAAGGGCGCCTATGGCATGGGCGTGGGATACTCCAGGCCATGCTGCCCGGCAGCCAGGTCGCCAGTCTTGCCAATGCGGCCTGGGCGGTGCAAGGACGCGCCTTGTTGAAGGGCAGGTTGCAGGTACGGGTTTCAGACCAGCAGACCGGGCAGGCCATTCTGGTGGCCGGCTGGTCACCCGGCGGGGTTCATCTGGACCGTGCCCAACTGCAATTGCCGGCAGAACTTCTGGGCCGTTTCTCCAAAACGCTCGCGGGTTTGAGCCTGACCGGCCCCATGCTCCTGACCGCCGATGGCGTGTCGTTTTCCGGGTCAACGGTACAGGGCAGGGCCAGCCTGGACTGGCGCAACGCCGGTTCCGGCATGACCTCGGTCCGGCCCTTGGGGGATTACCGCCTGGACTGGACCGGCAGCGGCGACCATCTGGCCTTTGCTCTCATGTCCCAGGGGGGATCCCTCGCCCTGAACGGAGCCGGCATCTGGCGTCCGTCCGGGGATTTCGAATTCAAGGGTGAGGCCCGGGTGGCACCTGGCAAGGAGGCGGAACTTGCCCCCCTGTTGCGCATGATGGGACGTCAGGAAGGGGCGGGTGTCTACGCCATCAACCTGGATTCCACCACCGGCTTGGCGGGGCGATAGGCCCATGCCACATCCAGCCATGTCTCCGGCACCCAACTCCCTTCTGGACGTTAAACGTGTCTTGGAGGCCGTATTGCTGGCCAGCCCGGTGCCCCTGACCCAGTCCGAGCTCCGACGGGTCTTCGCGGACGAGCTGCACAATGATCTGTTGCGCAGGGCCTTGGAGGATTTGCAGGAGGAATGGTCCGGCAAAGGCGTGGAGTTGGTGCGGGTCGCCGAGGGCTGGCGCTTCCAGACCCGGGCGGAATACCAGATCTACCTGGATCGGCTGAATCCTGAAAAACCCCCCCGCTATTCCCGGGCCGTGATGGAGACCCTGGCCATCATCGCTTATCGTCAACCCGTGACGCGGGGTGACATCGAGGATATCCGAGGCGTGGCCGTCAGCACCCAGATCATGAAGACCCTGGAGGAACGGGGCTGGGTGGAAGTGGTGGGGCACCGGGACGTGCCGGGCCGCCCGGGTCTCTATGCCACCACGCCCCGCTTCCTGAGTGACCTGAACCTGCGTGCCCTCTCCGAGCTGCCGCCCCTGCCCGAACTGGCCCAGGACCTGATCCTGGCCCAGGCGGACCTGACCGCCCCCGGAGGCGGGCATGGCCAGGCCCCGGAGGAAGGGACACCGGGCCCCGCCCTATCCAGCCCGGCCCGGGTGGCACCCGAACCCGATGGCGTGGCACAACCCGCCCCGCATAATCCCGACCCTTTACCCAACGACCAAGAAACTGCCAGCACCGGCGCCACGCCTGCCGATCCAGGGCTGGCTTCTGTCGAGCCCGTCCTCAGCCAAGGCGCCGGGCCCAGCCCCAAGGAATCCTGAATGGCAAAAACCACACCCCTGCGTCGCCCGGTGGCGGCCAAGAAACCCACCGCCATTGCCGAAGTGGGCGGCGGCGAAAAACTGCACAAGATGCTGGCCACCGCCGGCCTGGGATCCCGCCGGGACATGGAGGTCCTGATCGAGGCCCGTCAGGTCAGCGTCAACGGCCAGATTGCCCGGGTCGGCGACCGCATCCGGCCCGGTGACAAGGTACGCGTCAAGGGACGCGAGGTGAAGATCGTCTGGGAAGCCGAGTTGCCCAAGGTTTTGCTCTACCACAAGCCGGAAGGCGAGATCGTCTCCCGGGCGGATCCCGAGGGACGCACCACGGTGTTCGAGAAACTGCCCCGGGTCAAGGGCCGGCGCTGGATCGCCGTGGGTCGTCTGGACCTGAACACCGAGGGCCTGCTGGTCTTTACCACCAGTGGGGAGCTCGCCAACCGGCTCTCCCACCCCCGCTACGAGGTGGAGCGCGAATACGCCGTACGGGTCATGGGTGAGCTCAGCATCGAGCAAATGCAGGCCTTGACCACGGGAATCAAACTCGATGATGGACCCGCCCGGGCCGAAAGCATCATGCACCAGGGAGGGGAGGGGCTCAACCAGTGGTACCGCCTGATCATCAAGGAAGGCCGCAACCGCGAGGTGCGCCGCCTGTTCGAATTCCTGGGCCTGTCAGTCAGTCGCCTGATCCGGGTGCGCTTTGGCCCCATCAACATGCCCTCCAGGCTGAAGCGTGGCATGCTGGAAGAACTGGGCGATCGGGAAGTCGGGCAGTTGATGAAATGGGCGGGCCTGGCAGCCCCCCGGGAACCCGCCACAGGCCGGAGGGGGCGAGGGCGGGTCTGAAAGATCACCCTACAGAAACAACACGCCTTAGGCGGGAGTGTGTCAGGCTCAGTTTACCAGCATGGCGTCCCGCGCTCTCGAGGGGACAAAGTCATGGCGTCAGGGATTGATTCTTGGCAGTCCCAGCAGATCAGTCGTGATCGGGCGTGTAGCGTGGGCCGCGGGGTTCGCGCGGTTCACGGTGTTCCCTGGGTTCGCGGGTATGGCCGCCAGGGCCGGCGGGCGCACCGGCGCGGGCGGGAGATACCGTGGAAATGGCGTGTTTGAAGATGGCCTGTACCGCCTGATCGTGCCCCTTGAGCAAAACCATGTACTGGTCGAAGGACTCGATCCGGCCCACCAGTTTGATGCCGTTGACCAGGAAGATGGAAACCGGGGTATGTTCCTTGCGCAGGGTATTCAGGAACGTGTCTTGTAGATTCTGGCGATCACTCATGGTTCATGGCGAAGATGGATGTAACGGGCATAATAGCACACCCGCCCGGCCAGCCTTGTAAATCCGACACCGGACCCTCAACTATATTGCGCCAGAATTCCATTCCATTAGCCCATGAAATACAAGGATTACTACCAGATTCTCGGTGTCCCGCGCGGCGCCAGCCAGGATGAGATCAAGAAGGCCTATCGCAGGTTGGCCCGGAAATATCACCCGGATGTCTCCAAGGAATCCGGGGCCGAGGACAAGTTCAAGGACGTGAACGAAGCCAACGATGTCCTCTCCGATCCGGACAAGCGCGCAGCCTACGATCAACTCGGGCAATACCGCAGTGGCCAGGACTTTCGTCCGCCCCCTGGCTGGTCCCAGAATTTTGGCCAGGGTGGCCGTGGTGATGCCGGGGGCATGGATTTCAGCGATCTCTTCTCTCAGCTTTTCGGCATGGGAGGGGCGGCCCGTCCCGGTGGGCGTGGGTTCAGCCATGCGCCCAAGGGACGCGACATCGAAACCGAGGTCAGCCTCAGCCTTGAAGAGGCCTTTTCAGGTACGGAACGGGCCATGCAACTGGCCGTGGCGGGCAAGACACCCAGGACGGTCAAGGTGCGAATACCTCCGGGGATTCTGCCCGGGACGCGCATGCGGGTTCCCGGCAAAGGGGAGGCCGGCAGCCACGGTCAGGCCGGTGACCTCTACCTGAACATCCAGGTGAAGGAGCATCCCTTGTTCCGTCTGCAGGGGCAGGACATCTATCTGGATGTTCCCATCACGCCTTCGGAAGCGGTGTTTGGGGCCAGCATTGCTGTGCCCACACTGTCGAGCAGTGTGCGTTTGAAAATCCCGCCCGGCGTGAAGCCCGGTCAAAAGATGCGCTTGTCCGGCAAAGGCATGCCGGGCCGCACTGGCACGGGGGATTTGTATCTGCTTTTGCAGGTGGCTGTGCCACCCAACCCCGGCCCGGAGGAACGGGCATTGTTCGAACAGCTGGCCAGCTTGAGCCAGCACGACCCAAGAGCCCATTTCCCGAGCCATTGATCGCGCCGGCAGGGTGGGGATTGGATCCCCGCCGGTGTAGAGCCTGGCGACTTACTGGGCGGCCGGTTTTTCCGGCGCAGCCTCCGAGGGGATTTCCACCACGGCCTTGGCGCGCAGGTCGGCCACGAACTGGCGGATGTCGTTCTGGATCAACTGGTTGTCGATGCGGCCCTTGACCCGCTCGTAGGCGGGGAATTCCACCTCACGGCTGTCGTCCAGCTTGATGACGTGCCAGCCGAACTGGGTTTTCACCGGGGTCTTGGTGTGCTGGCCTTTCTTCAGCTTCACCATGGCGTCGGCAAATTCCGGCACCAGGCTCTTGGGCGACATCCAGCCCAAGTCACCGCCGGCGTTGGCGGATGAATCCTTGGAGTGCGTCTTGGCCAGGTCTTCAAACTTGGCGGGCTTCTTGCCGCCCAGCTTCGAAATCAGGCTCTTGGCCAGCTTTTCATCGTCAACCAGGATGTGGCGGGATCGGTATTCCGTGCCGGCGGCGCTCGCTTTCAGGCGCTCATACTCGGCCTTGCTGCGCTCTTCGGACACGGGGTGCTTGTTGACGAAGTCCTCCACCAAGGCACGCCCCAGCAGCTCCTTGCGGTTCAGCTCCATGGCGGCCTGAACACCCACGGGCTTGTCCAGGCCCAGGCGTTCGGCTTCCTGGGCCATGAGTTCGGCGTTGATGAGGGAATCGCGCAGAAAGGCCTCGGGATCCTGACCAGGGGGCATGCCGCGGCCCCGTCGTTCTTCCCTCAGCAGGGACAGATGGATGGCCGACAGGACCTTTCCATTGACCCGGACCACGGGGGTCATGGGGTTCACGGGGGCCTTGGCCGCGGCTGCGGTCGGAGCGGCCTGGCCGGCGGCGGGCGGGGCGCTTTCGGCCTGGGCGGCCAGGGGCAGGGAAAGAAGTACAAGGCAAAGCGTGCGTTTCAACATATGGATTTCCTGGTGTTGTGGTTAGAGTTCGTCCGGCGTCATGGCCGTAATGGACAGGGCGTGGATGCGCCCCCCCATGAGATCGCCCAGAGCCTGATAGACGGCCCGGTGACGGGCAACGCCATTCAGTCCGGCGAAATGCTTGGATACGATGGTGAGGAAAAAGTGCCCGCCCCCGCCAGCCGCCCCGGCGTGGCCGGCATGTTGGGCACTGTCATCCTGGAGCAGCAGCTCGTCCGGCTCCAGGCAGGCCAACCGGGCGCGCATCATGGCTTCGAGATCGCTCATGGCAGCACTTTCTTGAAGGGTTTCACGGTCACCTGGGCATAGACCCCGGCGTCCACATAGGGATCAGCTTCGGCCCAGGCCTGGGCGGCGGCCAGGCTGTCGAATGCCGCCACGATCAGGCTGCCGCTGAAGCCGGCCGGACCGGGATCCGGGCTGTCGATGGCGGGGAAGGGGCCCGCCAGCAGCAGACGCCCCTCGGATTGCAGGGATTGGAGGCGCGCCAAGTGCTGAGGACGGGCGGCCAGGCGCTTGTCCAGGCTGTCCGGGGCGTCCTGGCCGACGATGGCGTAATACAGGTTCACGGTGTCTCCTTGATATGTCGTGACAGGTACAGGCTTTGCAACACAATGAACACCAGCATCAGCCCCAGGGTGCCGAACATCTTGAAATTGACCCAGGTGTCCGTGGAGTAGCCAAAGGCCACGTAGAGGTTGGCCACCCCCATGAAGGTAAAGAATCCGGCCCAGCCCAGGTTGAGGCGTGCCCAGATGTCATCCGGCAGGGCAATCTGTTTTTCCATCATCAGCCGGATCAGGTTGCGCTCGAATACGACCGGGGCCAGGCCCAGGGCCAGGGCGAACAGCCAGTAGAGGACCGTGGGTTTCCACTTGATGAAATTCTCGTCCTGCAAGAACAGGGTGGCGCCGCCAAAGACCACGATCAGGACGAAGGATACCCAGAGCATGGCTTCCACCTTGCGCCGCCGGGTCCAGACCCAGGCGATCTGGAGCACCGTGGCCAGGATGGCAATCAGGGTGGCGAGAAATACGCCAGGCTTGACCCCGGAGTGCAATTCGAGGCCCAGGGCGGCCAGGATGGATTGCGCCACGTCAGGCTGCGCAACGCCGTACTGATAGGCGGCGAAGAACAGGATGATGGGGAACATGTCGAACAAGAACTTCATGGACGGCCTGACGGGCATGGGGCTCGATTGGTTGTGCGCCAGCCATTTTGCTATGATTGTCGACTGTACCTCAAGCCTGATCCTGAGTGATATTTGATCTGCACAGCCATTCGATGGCATCGGATGGCGTCCTGACCCCCGGGGAGCTGGTGGCCCGGGCCGCCGAACAAGGGGTCCACTGCCTGGCCCTGACCGACCACGACGAAACCCGTGGCCTGGCAGAGGCGCGCCAGGCGGCCGAGGTTCATGGCATCCGCCTGGTGAACGGGGTGGAGATTTCCGTCACCTGGACGACCCGGACCATCCACGTGGTCGGGCTCCACGTGGACCCCGACCATCCCGGACTCAGCGCCGGACTGGCCCTGAACAGGTCCGGCCGCACGGAAAGGGCGCGCAGGATGGGAGCGGCGCTGGCCGAAGCGGGTATACCGGGGGCCTTCGATGCCGCCTACGCCCTGGCCCCCAACAAGGACCTGATCGGCAGGACGCACTTTGCCCGCTTTCTCGTGTCCTCCGGACGGGTCAAGGACATGAAGACCGTGTTCAAGAAGTTTCTGGTCAAGGGCAAGCCCGGTTACGTCAGCCATCAATGGGCGGATCTGGCCGAAGCCGTGGCCTGGATCCGGGCTGCGGGTGGCCAGGCGGTACTGGCCCATCCGGGCCGTTACGACCTGGGCAGGGACAACCTGCGCCGGTTGCTGACGGATTTCCAGGACGCGGGCGGCCAGGGGATCGAGGTGGTCACCGGCAGCCATGGGCCTGACCAAGTGCCCGTGTTTGCCCGCTATGCCCAGGAGTTTGGCCTGCTGGCTTCGGCAGGCTCCGATTTCCATGCACCCGGCGAAGGGGGCCGGGAACTCGGGCGGCTGATCCCCTTGCCCCCGGGATGCAAACCCATCTGGCAGGATTGGTGATGGCACAAGTCTTCTATATCCACCCGGATAATCCCCAACCCCGCCTGTTGCGGGAAGTGGTCAAGGTCTTGCGCGGGGGGGGCGTGATGACCTATCCCACCGATTCCAGCTACGCCATCGGCTGCATGATCGGCAACAAGGAGGGCATGGATCGCATCCGGGCCATCCGGGGGGTGGACGAGAAGCACCATTTCACCCTGGTTTGCCGCGACCTGTCCGAAATCGCGAAATACGCCAAGGTGGACAACAAGCAGTATCGTTTCCTCAAGGCGGCCACGCCGGGCGCCTATACCTTCATCCTGGAAGCCACCCGGGAAGTGCCGCGCCGGCTGCAACACCCCAAGCGAAGCACCATCGGCCTGCGTGTGCCTGACAATGCCGTGGTCCAGGCCTTGCTGGCCGAGCTGGATGAGCCCATCCTGTCCATGACCCTGGCCCTGCCGGGGGACGAGCAGCCCATGAACGACCCCCAGGAGATCCGGGATCGCACCGAGTACTGTGTGGACTTGATCATCGATTCGGGGCACTGCCAGCTGGAGCCCACCACCGTGATCGATTTGTCCGGGGGCACGCCGGAGTTGATCCGGCGCGGTTGTGGGGATGTCCGGGCCCTGGGCTTCGAGGAGTAAGCCGCCATGATGGAATTGACCCTGATCCAGAAGATTGCCATCTACGCCCTGCCGGTCATCTTCGCCATCACCCTCCATGAGGCCGCCCATGGGTATGCCGCCCTGAAGTTTGGCGACACCACGGCCAAGATGCTGGGCCGCATCACCCTGAATCCCATCAAGCACATCGATCCCATCGGCACCGTACTGGTCCCCGCCGTGACCATCATGCTTGGCGGCATCCTGTTCGGCTGGGCCAAGCCGGTGCCGGTCAACTTCGGCAATCTGCGCAACCCCAAGCGGGACATGCTCTGGGTGGCGGCCGCCGGCCCTGCGGCCAACATCGTCATGGCCCTGTTCTGGGCGGGCATGATCAAGCTGGCCCACATGATGCCCGACAGCCCCTATGCCCAACCCCTGGCCCTCATGGGCATGGCCGGTATCGCCATCAACGCCATCCTGGCTGCCCTGAACCTGTTGCCCATACCTCCGCTGGACGGAGGCCGGATCGCCGTCAGCCTGCTGCCCCGGGGGCCTGCCATCATGCTCTCCCGGCTGGAGCCCTACGGCCTGTTCATCATCCTGGGCCTGCTCTTCACAGGACTCCTCTCGGTATTCATCGGTCCCCTGTATGGGCTGGTGGAACGTTTTTCCCTGATGTTTTTCGGACTCTAGGCCTTTGACATGTATGTAGACCGCGTACTTTCCGGCATGCGCCCCACCGGCAACCTGCACCTGGGACATTTCCACGGGGTGCTCAAGAACTGGATCGAGCTCCAGCACGAGTACGAATGCCTCTTCTTCGTGGCCGATTGGCATGCCCTGACCACCCATTACGACAACCCGGGCGCCATCGAGGAAAGCACGTTCCAGATGGTGGTGGACTGGCTGGCGGCCGGCGTGGACCCGGGCAAGGCGACCCTGTTCATCCAGTCCCAGATCATCGAGCATGCCGAGCTCCATCTGCTGCTGTCCATGATGACGCCTTTGGGCTGGCTGGAACGGGTTCCCACCTACAAGGACCAGCAGGAAAAATTGTCCGAAAAAGACCTGTCCACCTACGGTTTCCTGGGCTATCCCCTGTTGCAGAGCGCGGACATCCTCATCTACCGGGCCAACCGGGTCCCGGTGGGGGAGGATCAGGTGCCCCATATCGAGTTCTCCCGGGAGATCGCACGCCGCTTCAACCACCTGTATGGCAAGGAGCCGGGCTACGAAGAGAAGGCCGAGGCGGCGGTGAAAAAGCTGGGCGGCAAGAAATCCAAGCTCTACACCGAGTTGCGCAGCCGCTACCAGGAGCAGGGGGACGATGCCGCCCTGGAATCGGCACGGGCCCTGCTGGCGGAGACCCAGAACCTGTCCCTGGGGGACAAAGAGCGGCTCTATGGCTGCCTGGAGGGGGGCGGCAAGATGATCCTGACCGAACCCCAGTCCTTGCTTACGGCCGCC
>DYHB01000015.1:6162-10873 GCA_020724415.1 Thiobacillus sp. | reverse complement strand
GAAGATGTCCAAGTCCTACAACAACACCATTTCATTGCGGGAAGACCCGGAGGTGGTGAGCAAGAAGATCCGCACCATGCCCACCGACACCAACCGGGTTCGGCGTACCGATCCGGGCGACCCGGAAAAATGCCCGGTCTGGCAGTTCCATCAGGTCTACTCCAACGACGGAATCAAGGCCTGGGTGAGGGAAGGGTGCACCACGGCGGGCATTGGCTGCATCGAGTGCAAGCAGCCGGTGATCGAGGCCGTACTGAAGGAACTTGCGCCCATCCAGGAGCGGGCCCGGGCCTTTACTGAAGATCCCGGCGCCGTGCGGGCGATCATCTCGGATGGTTGCGAGCACGCCCGGGAACTGGCGCGGGAAACCATGCGGGATGTGCGCGAGGCCATGGGGCTCAGTTACGGCTGAATCTGGATAGCCGTGACACTCCCAGGCAGCTGCCTGGCGGGTCTGGCGCTGGAATGAAAATGGGGCCCGGAGGCCCCATTTTCATTCATGCCGGCGGCATGGTACCGTTGGTCTAGTCAGGTCACGGTGTTTGGCCACACGCCTCAGGCCGCCGCGTCTTCCCGTTGCTCGCCCCGGGTTTCCACCATGACTAGGGGTTCCGTCGCTTCGGCACCTGTGTGGTTGGGACGGGGGCGCCGGCGTGAGCCGGGCCGGGATGTCGGAGCTGCACTGTCCGGGCTGGCCTCGGGGGTGGAAGCTTCACTTTTCGTTTCCACGATCATCAAGGGCTCGGCCGTTTCGGCATGCTCCTTGCGAGGCCGGCTGCGCCGGCGCCGGGGGGCCTGGCCTGTCGATTCCGATTCAGCGTCGGCCCCGTCTGTGGAGCGGGTCTGTACCAGTTCCAGCCCGGCCGCGGACAGGTCGGGTTCCGGCTGGCTGGCAACGGTGGGGGATGCCTTTGCCGCGGGTTCCTGGATATCCTTGGTCCTGGCGCCAGGCGCTTCATCGGCAGCCTGGGCGGGCTGTGTCTGGACTTCGGAAACCTCCGGTGCCGATTCCCGGGCCTGGGGCCTGGTGGCCATGGCCGGCTGCCGCTCTTCGCTGCGATCCGTGGCTTGTACTGGCGTGGAGGCCGTGTCGAGCGCTTCGGTATCGGGCGCAATCAAATCCCGGTTGTCATCTTGCCGGCTACGGCTGCCACGGCGACGACGGCTGCGACCTTCCCGTGCACCCTCATCGGCAGGGTTCGGGACCTCCGCTGCGGGGACGACCTTGGAGCCTGCCTCGGTTGGGGCCGGGGCGGGGCGTTCACGCCTCGGGCGCTCCTGGCGGGGGGCATTGTCCGCTTTTTCGGGACGCGCATCCCCTCGGGCATCGCCTGCACTGCGTTCCTTGCGTGCGCCTCGTTCAGCGCGGTCGCCTCGATCAGCGCGTTCGCCACGATCCGAGCGCTCAGCACGGTCGGGCCGGTCCGCCCGCTCCCCCCGCTCGCGTCGCTCGCCGCGCTCGCCACGATCCCTGCGTTCGCCACGGTCGCCCCGCTCACTGCGGCCGCGCCGCTCGTTGCCACGGTTGCGGCTGTCCCGGGCTGTGTCGGCCTTCTTGACCTGGGCGGCCGGTTCTGCTTCGGCTTCGGTCTCGTTCAGGCCCTTGAGCCAGCCTACGATGCGTCCGAACAGGCCGGGTTTCGCCGGGGCAGCGACTTCGACCGGGGCGCTGGGTACCGGAGCAGGCTGGGTGGGCGTGATGCCCTGGACGATGGGCTGGCTGCGTTCGGGCTTGGCTTGGGTACCATTGCGTCCCCCGGCATCTTCCTCCTCGTTGGGCTTCTCGATCATCTGATAGCTGGGCAGGAGGGAATCGGCCTGGTTCAACTGGTCGTGACGCAGGCGGGTGAGGGTGTAGCGGGGGGTTTCGAAGTGGATGTTGGGGATCAGCATCACTTCGATCTTGTGCCGTGCCTCCACGTTCAGGATGTCGGTACGCTTCTCGTTGAGGAGGTAGGTACCTACCTCCACCGGCGTCTGGATGTGCAGGGCGCCGGTGTTCTCCTTCATGGCCTCTTCCTGGATCATGCGCAGGAGGTGCAGGGCGAAGGATTCGGTGCTGCGGACATGGCCGGTGCCGGAGCAGCGCGGGCAGGTCACGTAGCTGGTTTCGCCCAGGGACGGCTGGAGACGCTGACGGGACAGCTCCATCAGGCCGAAGCGGGAAATCTTGCCGATCTGGACCCGGGCCCGGTCATGGTGCAAGGCGTCCCGCAGGCGGTCCTCCACCTCGCGCTGGTTGCGCTGGCTCTCCATGTCGATGAAGTCGATCACGATCAGGCCGCCCAGGTCGCGCAGGCGCAACTGGCGGGCCACTTCGTCGGCGGCTTCCAGGTTGGTGTTCAGGGCCGTCTGCTCGATGTCTGCGCCCCTGGTGGCCTGGGCCGAGTTGACGTCGATGGCCACCAGGGCTTCGGTATGGTCGATGACCAGGGCGCCGCCGGAGGGCAGGGGGACTTCCCGGGAGTAGGCCGTCTCGATCTGGTGTTCGATCTGGAACCTGGAAAACAGGGGCACGTTGTCGGCATACAGCTTCACCTTGCCCACATTGCCCGGCATGACGTGGGCCATGAACTGGCGCGCCTGCTCGTAGATGGAGGGGGTGTCGATGAGCAGTTCGCCGATGTCGGGCGTGAAGTAATCGCGGATGGCACGGATCACCAGGCTGGATTCGGCATAGATCAGGAAGGCGCCATTCTGGGATTTCGCCGCGCTGTCGATGGCGGTCCAGAGCTGGAGCAGGTAATTCAGGTCCCACTGGAGCTCTTCCACGCCGCGACCGATGCCGGCGGTGCGCCCGATCAGACTCATTCCACCCGGCACCTGGAGTTGGGCCAGGGCATCCCGCAGCTCATTGCGTTCTTCCCCCTCGATGCGACGGGAGACGCCACCACCCCTGGGGTTGTTGGGCATGAGCACCAGATAGCGGCCGGCCAGGCTGATGAAGTTGGTCAGGGCCGCGCCCTTGTTGCCGCGCTCGTCCTTTTCCACCTGGACGATGAGTTCCATGCCTTCCCGGAGGGACTCCTGGATGCGGCCCCGGCTGACGTCACCGTTGTCCGACAGGGCGGAACGTGAAATTTCCTTGAAGGGAAGAAAACCGTGGCGCTCAGCGCCATAGTCTACGAAGCAGGCTTCCAGACTGGGCTCCACCCGGGTGATGACACCCTTGTAGATGTTTCCTTTGCGCTGCTCCTTGGTGGCGGACTCAATGTCGAGATCGACCAGCTTCTGGCCTTCGACAATGGCGACGCGGAGTTCTTCCGCCTGCGTCGCATTGAACAACATACGTTTCATTATTCTGACCCCTGCGCACTGGCGCCCCGGGTCGATAAACCAGCCATCGTTGAAACGGGGATGGCGGCAAGGCGAGGCAGGTGATCAGGCGGCGTGAAAAAGCGTCGTTTCGCTGGGTGTCTCGTGCATGTTCTGTTGGTTTATCCATTCATACCGAGACGTTGGACGTCTCGGACGCATATCCGGGGCATAAGTACGCAATAAATACGTTACCATCACTGCTTTTCGCCCGGCACGGGCATCGTGTGCATCGGTTCGTCAGCGTCGGACATGAAGTCATGGCGCGGAAGCTCGAATGCATGCATCGGATTTTTGTCCGGAAACGACGGCGGCCAGGCTGCCGGGAGTGAAACTACCGGCGCTCATGGGCTGGGGCAGGTTCTTCAACGCCCCACCATGCCCAATGAAGCGCAATGAGTATAAAAGGAATGCAAGAGTCGCGCAAAAAAACCTTAATGGTTCAGCCTGATAGGCCGGAATCCCCAGCCACGCCTGCAGTGGAATGGGTGACCATCGGCCCGGAGTCGGAGGGCCAGCGGGTCGACAATTTTCTGTTCAGGCATCTCAAGGGTGTGCCCAAGAGCCGCATCTACCGGATGCTGCGTGGCGGCGAGGTGCGCATCAACAAGAAGCGGGCCGACCCGGCCTATCACCTGCAATTGGATGATCTTCTGCGCATTCCCCCTGTGCGGGTGGCTGAACGGGCGGTCGCACCTGCCCATGCGGGCGGCGGCGAACCCATGTTGCCCAGGGTCTTGTACCGTGACGACTCCCTCATGGTGCTGGACAAGCCTGCCGGTCAGGCCGTCCATGGCGGCAGCGGCATCTCGCTCGGGATCATCGAGCAGCTTCGGGCGGAAATGCCGGAACAGCGCTTCCTGGAACTGGCCCATCGTCTGGACCGGGACACTTCCGGGGTGCTGATACTCGCCCTGCGGCGCTCCGCCCTGACTGCACTGCACGAGATGTTGCGCCAGGGCATCATCCGCAAGACCTACCTGGCCCTTGTCATCGGTCATTGGCGGGATGCCGTGCGCAATGTGAAATACCCCCTGCTGCGGCATCTGGGCGAGGACGGTGAGCGCCGGGTGAGGGTCGACATGGAGGCGGGACAGAAGGCCCATACCATCTTCAGGCTGGTCAGGCGTTATGCCGGCTTCAGCCTGCTGGAGGTCGAGCTGAAGACCGGACGCACCCATCAGATACGCGTTCACGCAGCCGCCTGCAAGCATCCCCTGGCGGGGGATGCCAAGTATGGCGATCCGGAAAGGAATGCTGCATTGAAAAAACAGGGTCTCAGGCGCATGTTCCTGCATGCGGCCCGGCTGGAATTTCCCCATCCCCTGACGGGTCAGGCCCTGGATATCCGCGCCCCTCTGGCCGGGGAACTGGAACACTGCTTGAATGGTTTGGA
>DYHB01000015.1:0-6152 GCA_020724415.1 Thiobacillus sp. | reverse complement strand
CGCTATCAACTGCTGATCTTTGACTGGGACGGGACCCTCATGGACTCGGCGGCCACCATCGTGTCGAGCATCCAGAGGGCCTGTGCCGATCTGGGCTGGCCCGTACCCAGCCGGGAGTCCGCCAGTCACATTATCGGTCTGGGGCTTCGGGAGGCCGTGGCTCATCTGTTCCCGGACCTGCCGGAAAGCGATCACCCCAGGCTGGTGGAACGCTACCGGCACCATTACCTGTCCCGGGACCATGAGATACCGCTCTTCGAGGGCGCGCAGTCCTTGGTGGCAGACCTGCACGGCCGGGGCCATACCCTGGCCGTGGCCACCGGCAAGGCCCGCCGGGGTCTGGCCCGGGCCTTCGATCATTCGGGCCTGGGCGACTATTTCCATGCCTCCCGCACCGCGGACGAGACCTTTTCCAAGCCCCATCCCGCCATGATCCTGGAACTGCTGGATGAGCTGATGGTGACACCCGGGCAGGCCCTCATGATCGGCGACACCAGTCATGACCTGGAAATGGCACGGAATGCAGGGGTGGCATCCCTGGCCGCAGGCTATGGGGCCCACCCTCCCCACAGCCTGGAGGCCTATGGTCCTTTGCGGGTATGCCGGGATTTTCCTGAACTGGCGGCATGGCTGCGGGCGAACGCTTGATTTGCGCCAGCCGCCAGGTGCAGGATGGCGGCACGGGCTATCGTTTCTGCCTGGACGAGGACGATCCTCCCGGCCAGGCCTTTGTCATCCGGTACCGGGGACAGGTTCATGGTTACCTGAATCGTTGTGCCCACGTGCCGGTGGAATTGGATTGGGCACCGGGCGAGTTCTTTGACCATTCAAAGTTATACTTGATCTGTAGTGTGCATGGCGCGCTGTATGACCCCACCACCGGGGCCTGCCTGCTGGGGCGTTGCAATGGCCGGGGGCTGGAGCCCGTGCCGGTGTTCGAACGCGACGGAAACATTTATCTGAGGGAAGGCTGAATCTTGGAAGAGCGGGATATCGATCTGGAGCGCAAGGCATTGGAGCGCTTGCTGATGAGCACCCTGGACGAGCAGCGTCGTGCCCGCCGTTGGGGGATCGTGTTCAAGAGCCTGGGATTTGTCTGGCTCTTCGTCGTGTTGATCATGCTCTTCATCAAGGATGATGGCGATTTTGCCTCTGGCCCCCATACCGCATTGGTGGAAATCTCCGGGGAAATTGGCGGGGATGAAGGCATCCATGCCGACCAGGTGATTGCGGCCCTCAAGGATGTCTACAAGCAGCACAACGCCCAGGGCGTCGTGTTGCGATGCAATAGCCCCGGGGGGTCGCCGGTCCAGGCGGGGCAGATCTACGATGAAATCAAGCGCCTGCGGGCCACCAAGCCCGAGCTGCCGGTATACGCCGTGGTGGATGACATTTGTGCCTCCGGCGGCTATTACATCATCGCAGCCGCAGACAAGATATTTGTGGACAAGGCCTCCATCGTGGGGTCCATCGGCGTGCTCATGGACGGGTTTGGCTTTACCGACAGCATGAAGAAGCTGGGCGTGGAGCGTCGTCTGATGACCGCAGGCCAGAACAAGGGATTCCTGGATCCCTTCTCGCCGGTGAATCCCGAGGCGCGCAGCCACGCCCAGGGCTTGCTGGATGAAATCCACCAGCAATTCATCCTGTCCGTGCGCCAGGGCAGGGGTGAGCGCTTGAAGGAAACCCCGGAGATTTTCTCGGGCCTGATCTGGAGCGGTACGCGGAGTGTCGACCTGGGACTTGCCGATGGTCTTGGCAGCCTGGACTATGTGGCCCGGGAACTGCTGAAGGCGGAGGACATCGTGGATTATTCCCCCAGTGAAACCCTGTTGGACCGTATCGCCCGCCGTGTGGGTACGGCCATGGGGAGCGCCTTGAACCCCATGGCCGGGGAACGGGTGGAACTGCGTTAGGCAACCCTCCTTGTGCCACCTTCTGCCAATATCCCATGGATGATTACCAGCCTATCCCCTGCGCGGACCACGAGCGACTGGAGTTTGCCGTGTTGCGCCGCCAACGTCTTCTGATCGCTTACCGGGACGGCGCGGAGGTGGTGGATGCCCATGGGCTGCCCACCGATGTGGAGACCCGGGAAGGTGCCGAATGGCTGACCTTCCGGGATGATCAGGGCACCATCACCCGCCTGCGCCTGGATCGCCTCATCCGGTTTGGACCAGCCTGAGCCGGCCCCTCACTGGCCGAACAGGAAGCCTTGGGCGTAGTTGAAGCCCAGAGCCGTCACCCGGTCGAGCAATTCGCTGCTTTCCACACCTTCGGCCACCAGCAGATAGCCGTTGCTGCTCACGATGTTGGCGATCTCGCCCACCATCAGGCGCTGGCGCGGATCGTCCCCCGCCAGGAGCCGTATCATGCTGATGTCGAACTTGACGATATCCACGGGCATGGACGTGAGGTGGCGCAGGGACGAATAGCCGCTGCCAAAGTCATCCAGGGCGACCAGGCAGCCGGCATCACGCAGGCGCTGAATCTGCTCTGCCGCCTTGTCGATCTGGGTGATCAGGGCGGTTTCCGTGATCTCGACGATGAGTTTGCGTTCGGGGTTGTGCTGTCTCAGCAGCAGCAGTTGCCGGATCACTTCATCATGGAGAATGCCCTGGGGGGAAATGTTGACCGATATCCCCTGATCCGGGGACAAGCTGCCCCGCTTCATGTCCCGATCCAGGCTCCGGATCACGGACAGATCGAACTCCGCATCCAGGCGGTAGGCATGGATGATGGGAAACAGGGTGGCCGGCATGAGGATTTCGCCGTTGTGGACGATACGGGTCAGGGCTTCGTAATATTCCGTGCGTTCGTCCGGCAGTCTGACGATGGGCTGGTAGTGCAGGTGTATCCGGGATGATTCCTTCAGGGCTCCGTAGACGGCGCTGACCTTGGAGCTGGACACCAGGCTGGCCATGCTGTCCAGGCCGGATTCGAAAAAGACCAGCTTGCGCCCCCCTGGCCGCTTGGCATGGTACATGGCCAGATCGGCCTGGCTTTGAAGTGCATGGAGATTGCCGCCCGGGCCATCCGCCAGGGCGATGCCGATACTGATGGAAACCGGTTCCTTCACGCCATACTGCTCAAAGTCGTGGTTCTGGAGCTGATGCAGGCAGCGTTGCGCGGCGCTCAGGGCCGAATCCCGGTCACTGTTCACCAACAGGGTGGCGAACTCATCCCCACCCAGCCGGTAGAGGCGATCCCCCGCCCGCATCGCCCGGGCCAGGCAATCCACGATCGCCCGCAGGACCGCGTCGCCCACCCCATGACCATAGGTGTCATTGATGGGTTTGAAATGGTCGCAATCGAACAGCAGCAGGGCACTCTTTCCCGTATAGCCGGATTCCGCCAGCGCCTGCCAGTCTTCCTCGAAGGCGCGGCGATTGAAGCAGCCGGTCAGGGCGTCCTGCCGGGCCTGGTCGTAGAAGTCCTGGCTGTTGCGCTCCAGATCGTGCCTCAGGTCCGTCAGGGTTTGATGATATTCGGCGAAGGCGCGGCGAACACTCTCCAGTTCCAGCAAGGGCATGGCCTGGTTCAAGACCTGGCGCACCGGAGCTTGGGTCGATTTGAGCACGTCGATCTCCTGGGCCATGCGTCCCAAGGGCCTCACCAGCAGGGTGCGGAACAACCAGGCCCCCAGCAGGAGCAGGACCAGGACCGCTGCCAGGAGGCGCAGGAATCCGGTCCGGAGGATTTCCTTGATGTCTTTCAGGTCGCGGTTGGGCAGCGTGCTGAATTCCAGATTGGTGACGATGCCAGCCAGATTGCCGGCATCTCCGCGTAGATTGATCTTCAGGGACTGGATGTCGGCATAGCGGTAGGCGCGGACCTCCCGAACTTGTTGCAGCAGATCCACCTTCATGGCGCCGAAGCCCATCAGCGCGCCCTGGCCCAGATTGGCATGGACGGGAAATCGAATCAGCACATGTTCCCTGGTATCAAGGTGGCTGAAACGGGTCTCAAGGTCATTGACCGGCACCTGACGCGGCATGACGGGGCCCCGGGGTTCGCCAAGCATCTGCCCGGCGCCGTCGTACAGGGCCACGGCGATGATGCCGGCGTTCAGGAATCCCGAATCCCGGACCGTGAAGTCGCGCCACAGGCCATAGTATTCCCGGTGCAGAAACTGTTGCTGGGTTTCCTCCCAACTGGCCAGGTTATGGGCAATCGCGGCCAGTCTGGTTTGGGTCAGGGTGAGGCCTTCCTGTATTTCCTGGGCGGCCGAGGTCTGCTCCTTGCCCAGGATGTCCTGGCTGGCCTGCTCCAGTTGTATCCATGCCAGCCCAGCCATGGCCACGATCACCAGGCTGGCCAGGGCCAGCAGCAACAGGCTCAGATGCCGGATGCGCATGGGCATCAGGACCATCGGCCTGGGCTCCTGTCCGTTCCCAAGGGGGGCATTACCGCGTTTTCTCCATGGCTGTCCATCATCTGGCATCTATGTCGGACCTGCATTCCAGCCGGCAAACAGGTTGACGGCAACCGGCGCACGCTCATCCAGGGCAGGCATCGGCTAAACTCCCGGCATGGATCTACACCACTTGTTTTCTTCGTCAGGCCCATTTTCCAGGCATATTTCCCATTATCGGCCCCGACCGCAACAACTGGAAATGTCCGGTCGGGTATTGGATGCCCTGGATAACCGCACCCGCCTCATATTGGAGGCTGGAACAGGCACTGGCAAGACCCTGGCCTACCTGGCGCCCCTGATGCTCCACGGTGGCAAGGCCATCATTTCCACCGGTACCAAGACCTTGCAGGATCAGCTTTACCATCGGGACATACCCGCTGTCCGGGAGGCGCTTGGGGTGCCCTTGCAAGTGGCCCTGCTCAAGGGACGGGCAAATTATGTATGCCCCTATCATCTGGAACGTGCCCTGGCCGATGGCCGATTCGCCAGTCGGGAAGAGGTGGCCCACCTGCGGCGCATTGCGCATTTTGCCGGTGTCACTGCCAGTGGCGACCGGATGGAGCTGACCGATGTACCCGAAAATGCCCCGGCCTGGGCGCATGCCACGTCCACCCGGGAGAATTGCCTGGGCAGCGAGTGTCCCCATTTCAAAGGCTGTTTCGTGGTGGCCGCCAGGAAGAAGGCCCTGGAAGCGGATCTGGTGGTGGTCAACCACCATCTGTTCTTTGCCGACGTGTGGCTGAAGGACGAGGGGGCCGGGGAACTGCTGCCCGCCTGCAATGCCGTGGTGTTCGATGAAGCCCATCAGTTGCCCGAGATCGCCAGCGTGTTCTTTGGCGAGAGTGTCACCACGGGCATGGTCATCGATCTGACCCGGGATGTGCGTCAGGAGGCAGCCGTGGCCGCTCCGGACAATGATGAACTGCCCCGGGCAGCGGCTGAACTCGACAAGACGGCCCGGGACCTCCGGCTCGCCCTGGGTCTCAGTCCGAGTCGCCTGCCGGCGGATCGGGTATTGGCTCTGGAGGACTTCCGCACGGCCCTGGAGCCTTTCAAGCATTGTCTGGCCCGTATGCATGTGCTGCTGGAAGATCAGGCCGAGCGCTCCGAGGGTTTGGCCAACTGCCTTGGGCGCTGCACCGAGGTTTCGGAACGCCTGACCCGCTGGCTGGAACCCGATGCCGCCAGCGGCATGGTGCGCTGGGCCGAGGCCGCCACCCACTCCCTGCTGTTCCATGCCACCCCCCTGGACCCGGGGGAGCGTTTTGCCCAGCAACTGGAGGACGATCCCCGCGCCTGGATCTTTACCTCGGCCACCCTCTCGATCAAGGGGGATTTCAGTCATTACCAGCGTCAGATCGGACTGCCCCAGGCAGACACGGCCGTTTGGGAAAGCCCCTACGACTATGCCAGCCAGGCCTTGCTCTATGCGCCCCAGGGCATGCCGGATCCCAACTCGCCAAGCTACACCGCTGGGGTGGTGGAGGCCGCCTGGCCCGCCTTGAAGGCCAGTCAGGGCCGGGCCTTCATGCTGTTTACCAGCCTGCGGGCCATGAAGGAAGCCTACGGCCTCCTGAGTGATCGGATGGCGGCCGAAGGCCTCAGCCTCCCCATGCTGCTGCAGGGGGACATGAGCCGGAGCGAGTTGCTGGACCAGTTCCGCCGGCGGGGCAATGCCATTCTGCTGGGCAGCCAGAGTTTCTGGGAAGGCGTGGATGTGGCGGGTGAGGCCTTG
>DYHB01000136.1 GCA_020724415.1 Thiobacillus sp. | reverse complement strand
TTTCGAAGGCCGCCTGGATGCCCGGCTGATCTATAACCGTCTTCTGGAATCCCTGTTGGCCTTGGCCAGGGTCATCACCCGGGCCCTGGATGTCGGCTCCTTGCAGAGGCTCATGGCCTTCTTCTTCGGCTTTGCCATCCTGCTGGGCATCTCCGGCTGGATGGGTACGGACTCTCCCCTGTCCGGCAGCCGGCCCCAAATGCCGGTGGACGGGGTCAGCCTGCTGGCCGCCGTGGCCCTGGTCGTCACCACCCTGGCCGTGACGGCCCTCCATCATCTGCGCTTCGTGGCTCTCATACTGACCGGAGCAGTCGGCTTGGTGGTCTCCCTCATCTTCGTAAAGTTTTCCGCCCCGGACCTGGCCCTGACACAACTTTCCGTGGAGGTCGTCACGGTCATCCTGCTGTTGCTGGCCTTGTACTTCCTGCCCCAGCGCAGCCCGGCCGAACCGGGGCCGGGCAGGCATGGGCGGGACATCGTCCTGTCTGCCTTGGCCGGTCTGGGCGTGGGCGGTCTGGTCTGGTCGGTCCTGAGCCGCCCCTACGACACCATTGCCGATTATTTCATCACCAACAGTGTGCCGGGGGGCGGCGGGCACAACGTGGTCAACGTGATCCTGGTGGATTTCCGGGGGTTCGACACCTTGGGGGAAATCACCGTCCTGGCCCTGGCCGGCCTGGCCATCTACGCCATGCTGGACAAGCTCCATCTGGACGGTCGCGGTTGCGACGAGATGGGCCGGACCTGGGATGGGGACATGCACCCGGCCATCATGGCCTCCCTGACCCGTCTGCTGCTGCCCCTGGCGCTCCTGGTCTCGGTCTTCATCCTGCTCAGGGGACACAACCTGCCCGGTGGCGGGTTCATTGCCGGCCTGGTGACGGCGGTGGCCCTGGTCATGCAATATCTGGCCAATGGTGTGGCGTGGACCAACGCCCGGCTTCCCGCCAACATGCATCCCGTGATTGGCGGCGGTCTCGCCATTGCCACGATCACCGGCCTGGCATCATTCATTTTCGACCACCCCTTCCTGACCTCCACCTTCAGTCACGTCCATTGGCCGATCGTTGGCGAGTTCAAAGTGGCCTCGGCCATGGCGTTTGATCTGGGCGTCTATCTGGTGGTGGTGGGTGCCACCCTGCAAATCCTGATCCATCTGGGCCTGATGCATGACGAGAGCCATGGCCCCCAGGCTTGTCCCCTGGAAGACAGCCACGGAGGCAAAAACTGATGGAAGCACTGCTGTCCCTGGCCATTGGCGTACTGACGGCCTGTGGCATCTACCTGGCCCTGCGTGGCCGCACCTTTCCCGTCGTGCTGGGGCTGACCCTGCTGTCCTACGCCGTCAACCTGTTCCTGTTCGCCATGGGCCGCCTGGCCATTGGCCAGCCTCCCGTGATCGGCTCCGGCCTGCCCGGCTATACTGATCCCCTGCCCCAGGCCCTGGTGCTGACCGCCATCGTGATCAGCTTCGCCATGACCGCCTTTGTCATCATGCTCGCCCTCAAGGCCCGAGCCGAACTGGGCAATGACCATGTGGATGGGGAGCATTCCCGATGAGCCATCTGGCCATTGCCCCCATACTGATCCCGTTGTGTGCAGGAATCCTGCTGTTGCTGTTCCGGTACTTGCCCATTCAGTTGAGGCGGGGATTTGCCCTTGCTGTCACCCTGGTCCAGCTTCTCGTCGCATCCCTGCTGTTGATCAAGGTGAGCGACGGCACCATCCTGTCCTACGCCCTGGGCAACTGGAGTGCGCCCTTTGGCATTGTGCTGGTGGTAGACCGGCTGGCCGCCTGGATGCTCCTGGTGACCACCTTGCTGGCCCCCTTTCCCCTGCTCCATGCCTGCCGGGGCACGGACACTCAAGGACAACATTTCCACGTCCTGTACCAGTTGCAGTTGATGGGCCTGAGCGGTGCCTTCCTGACCGGGGACCTGTTCAACCTGTTCGTGTTTTTCGAAGTCCTCCTGTTGGCCTCATATGGCTTGATTCTGCATGGAGGTGGTCGTCGGCGCACCGAGAGCAGCCTGCATTATGTGGTGCTGAACCTGGCGGGTTCGTCCCTGTTCCTGATTGCTGTGGGCACCCTGTACGGGCTCTATGGCACCCTGAACATGGCCGACCTGGCCCTCAAGATGGCCACGACACCGGCAGAAAACCTGGGGCCCGCCCGGGCTGCGGCATTGTTGCTGTTCGGCGTCTTTGCCCTCAAGGCAGCCCTAGTGCCCCTCTACTTGTGGCTGCCCAGGGCTTACGCCCACACCAGTGCCCCGGTCGCGGCCCTGTTTGCCATCATGACCAAGGTGGGTGCCTACAGCCTGCTTCGGACATCCACTTTGATGTTCGGCGCCCAGGCCGGCGGCCTGTCCTGGCTGTATATCCCCTGGCTACTGCCCCTGGCCCTGGCCACCCTGCTCCTTGGCCTGCTGGGCGCCCTGGCGGCGCGGGACCTGCGTGAACAGGCGGCCTATCTGGTGGTCGCCTCCGTAGGCACCTTGCTGACCGCATTCGCGCTACCCGGCAGCGACGCCCTGGCCGCCGGCCTCTACTACCTGCCCCATTCTACCTTTGCCGCCGCCGCCCTGTTCCTGCTGGCCGAAGCCATCAGCCAGGCCCGGGGGACGCAGGGGGACCGCTTTGAACCGGGCTCGGCCATGCCGGGTGCGGCATGGCTGGGCGGCCTGTTCTTCGCCTTGACAAATTCCTGCTGCTCAAGGCGTCGCTGGATCACGCCCTGTGGCCCTGGATTTGGCTTGCTGTCCTGGGCGGCGGCTTGTTGGCCGTCATTGCCCTGGCCCGCACCGGCAGCCTGTTCTTCTTCCGCACCCTCCCCCATGTGGATTCGGACATGACCGGCGTGCGCCCCTCCCTCCTGGGTCTGTTGCCGGCCTTGGGCCTGTTGTCGCTTACCCTCGCCATGACGGTGGGAGCAGAGCCGGTGTATCGCATGGTCCAGGCCACGGCGGATCAATTGCTGCAACCGTATCTCTACATCCACGCCGTACTGGGAGCCAGACCATGAGCCGACGGCTATTGCCCCACCCGCTGCTGACGCCCATCCTGGCCGTGGTCTGGCTCCTGCTGAGCAACAGCGTCGCCCCCGGCCATATTCTGCTCGGACTGATTCTGGGCTGGTTGATTCCCCTGTTCACCCTGCGCTTCTGGCCGGAGACAGTACGCGTCCATAAGCCCTGGGCACTGGCGCGCTTCCTGGGTGTGGTGTTGATGGACATCGTGCTGGCCAACATGTCTGTGGCACGACGTATTTTGGGTAGCCCGTCGCGACTGCAACCGGCCTTCATCCCGTTCCCCCTCGCGCTGGAGAGCGATCTGGCCATCAGTTTCCTGGCCAACACCATCTGCCTGACGCCCGGCACGGTCTCCGCCCAACTCAGCCCGGATCGACGTACGCTGATCATCCACGCCTTGGACGCCCCGGACCCGGATGGCGTGCGCCAGGAAATTCGGGACAGATACGAATCCCCCTTGAAGGAGATATTCGAGGCATGTTGACCCTTGTCATCCCCGTCGCCTTTGCCCTCGTGGCCGCCGCGGTGGCCTTGAATTTCTGGCGTCTGTTGCAGGGACCCAGCAGCCCGGACCGCATCCTGGCCCTGGATACCTTGTACGTGAACACCATCGCCCTGTTGGTGTTGCTGGGCATTCACCTGGGTACATCCCTCTATTTCGAGGCAGCCCTGCTCATCGCCCTGATGGGCTTCGTAGGCACGGTGGCCTTGTGCAAATACCTACTGCGGGGCGATATCATCGAGTGATATGACGATGCCGCGTAAAACCATGCCCCCTTATTCACCCATGGCCTATCAGGATGTGAATGCCTGCACGGTCCCTGTTCTCCCCAACGTACTGCCGGAGGGATGCCCATGAGTTCATGGATGGAACTGATCTTGTCCTTCCTGATCCTGACCGGGGCGATCTTCACCTTCATCGGATCCCTGGGTCTGGCCCGGCTGCGGGATTTCTACACCCGCCTGCATGGCCCCACCAAGGCCACCACCCTGGGCGTGGGCAGCTTGCTGGTGGCCTCCTCCATTTACTTCAGCAATCAGGGCCAGGGCATCAGCCTGCATGAGATCCTGATCACCCTGTTCCTGTTCATCACCGCCCCCGTTTCGGCTCACTTGCTTGCCAAGGCGGCCCTGCATCAGAAATTGCCCCGGACAAAAGAGACCCGTGGCAACACCGACGAGGGCGCCTGACCGCCTGCCGGGGCAAGCCGCCGCCCTATTCAGGCACCTTGATCTTTTGCAGGGTGGCCGTATCCAGTTCTTTGAGCTTGCCCAGGAACCAGCCCCCATCACCCACCCAAGCCTTGAACAGGGCCAGGTTTCTCTGCCGCTCCGCCTCATCCGAGCCCAGGTTGACATACATGTTGCCGGGCTGGCCATCCTTGGTGTGCTTGCCGTCGTCCAGGCGGCGCATCAAGGCCCCGGTATCGGGCCAACCGGTAAAACCGGCCATGGTGGCATAGCTGTCCATGCGCGGACCTTGATTCAATTCGGAGTACTTGGCTTTGTTTTCATCGAACTCTGCCAGTGTGGGCGATGTCTCGCCGTGACAGGCCGAGCACTTCTCCTGCCATAGGGGGCGGATATCCTTGCGATAGGTGATTTCGCCGGCCTGCGCCAATGTCATGCCGAAGAGCAGTGGAAAAAACACTAAACGTTGCATGGACATCTCCTGATCTGTCGAAAAAGTCGTTTGGTCAACACCGGACACAGGACTCCACCGGCAGACCGCGCCGGACCCAGCCCGGCCCTGCGGGACCGCCGGCCATGCCCTCCCGGACATTGTAAACCTGGGTAAATCCGGCCTTCTGCATGGCTGCATGAAGGCTGGTGGTCCTGTTCCCGGTGCGGCAGATGATGCCGATGGGGGCATTGATGTCCCCGCCCACCGCCTGGAGCACCGCCTGGCCAAAGTCCGGTCGGCGCATGTCGATCCCGATGGCGCCCTGGGCCAGCCCGGTCTGCCGCCACTCATCGGGACGGCGAACATCGATCAGAGTCAGTTGTCCTGACTGGGTACGGTGGTGGGCCTCGGGCGCGCTCAACTCCAGAGCCCCGGGTTCGGCAGAGCAGGCCAGACCGGCAAAGACGGCCAGGAGGGCGACAAACCAGGCCCTGCACCTTGAAAATACGGCATGCGTCATGGCAAATAACTCACTGAATGACTATCGACGT
>DYHB01000014.1 GCA_020724415.1 Thiobacillus sp. | reverse complement strand
CCAAGGCCATGCTGATGGGCAGGGATCGGCTCCGGGCCATGGCCAAGCCAGTGGAAATCCTGGGTGGGCCGGCGTTTGCCGTGCGGCTGAACATGGCCTGCCAGGGGGACCGGATGGATCAATCCGGCTGGTTGGTTCTGCTCAACCTGCTGGCCTTGTCCAATGACCTGCCCACCTATGAGGAGGCCGCCCTGGCCTATGCGGTGCGCTTCGAGATTTCGCCCCCTTCCTTTACGCCGCCCATACCCCTGCCGGTCACGGCCAACGCTGATTCCGGGCGGCCGTCCGATCGGGACGTCTTCGTGCTGGAAGGATGCGTGGATACCAAATCCGCCAAACGACTGGATCAATTGGCTGACTTTGGCCAGGGCAAGGCGCACCTGACCCTGGACATGGGGGCGGTGACACGGGTGGATTTCGCCTCCACCGGTCTGTTGCTGGACGCCCTGATCAAGCTCAAGTCGGGGGGCACCGAGCTCAGCATCATCAATCTCAGCCTGCCGGTGCTGGCCCTGCTGCAGATGATCGGCGCCGATCAATTTGCCAGCCTGAAGCCCCGGACCCGAAAATAACCGCCCTTCATTTCCGCATCCAGCCACCATGACGACTGAATCCACATTTCACGGCACCACCATTCTCTGCGCCCGCCGAGGCCAGCAGGTGGCCTTGGGCGGCGACGGCCAGGTGACCCTGGGCAACGTGGTGATCAAGGCCACGGCCCGGAAGGTCCGGCGGCTCTACCAGGATCGCATCCTGGCCGGCTTTGCGGGGGGTACGGCGGATGCCTTCACCCTGTTCGAACGCTTTGAGGCCAAGCTGGAAAAACACCAAGGCCATCTGGTGCGCAGTGCCGTGGAACTGGCCAAGGATTGGCGTACCGATCGCATGCTGCGCCGTCTGGAGGCCATGCTCATCGTGGCGGATCGGGACAGCACCCTGGTCATCACCGGGGCTGGCGACGTTCTGGAGCCGGAGCATGGCATCGCCGCCATTGGCAGCGGCGGGGCCTATGCCCAAGCGGCCGCCCGCGCCCTCCTGGAGCACACCGAACTCGCGCCCGAGGCCCTGGTGAAGGAAGCCCTGACCATTGCCGGCGACATCTGCATCTACACCAATGGCAACTTCACGATCGAAGTGCTGGGTGAGTGAGGCAGTGACACAGTGACGAGTGACGAGTGACGGGTGACACGTTGCCCGGTGCTCCATAACCCCCTGTCACTCGTCACTGTGTCACTTTGTCACTGTGTCACTTTGTCACTCACTCTTTCACCGGCCGTTTCAGCAGCTTGCGTTGCAGGGTTCGCCGGTGCATCTTGAGGGCTCGCGCGGTGGCGGAGATGTTGCCGTCATGGGCCTGCAAGACCTGCTGGATGTGTTCCCACTCCAGTCGGTCCACGGACATGGGGTCTTCGGGCGGGGTGATCTCCGGATTGCCCTCCCGCTGCCCCAGAGCCACCAGGATGTCATCCACCTCGGCCGGCTTGGGCAGGTAATGGGTGGCGCCCAGCTTGATGGCCTCCACCGCCGTAGCGATGCTGGCATAGCCCGTCAATAGCAGTATGGTCATGGCCGGGTTGAGGGTCTTGAGCGGCTGAACCAGACTCAGCCCAGAGCCTTCTCCCAGCTTCAGGTCGAGTACGGCGGCATCCGGCGGGCTGCGTTCGGCCAGGGCCAGGGCCTCGACAATGGTCGTGGCCTGGGTGACCTCGTGGCCCCGTCGTGCCAGGGCCCTGGCCAGGACATCGCCGTAGGCCGGGTCATCGTCCACCAGCAGGATGCGCCAGGCCCCACTCGACGTCGTCACACCGGTCATGTCTCCGCCTCCAGTGCGGCCAGGGGCAGGCTGACGGTGACGGCCAGGCCACCGCCCGGACGGGGCGTCATGTCCAGTTGGCCTGCATAGCGTTCCAGGGCCGCCCGGGCCAGTCTCAGGCCAACGCCCCAGCCAGCGGACTGGCCTCCGGATTCCGGCTCGTCCTTGGGCATGCCGGGGCCCCGGTCCAGGATGCGCAGCACCAGCGTCCTGGCGTCCCAACTGGCCTCCAGAACCACGTCCTGGGGCGAGGCACGGGCGGCATTGTTGAGCAGGGATGCGATCACGGAGACCAGCATGGGATCTTCGGTGACTCTCCGGTCCTGGGGGCTTTCCGGCAGGATCAGGTTGGATCTGACCTCCGGCCACATCAGACGCCAGGCTTCGTACAGGAAGGACAGCCAATCCGTCAGGGAGCTGACTTGCCTGGGGTCGTGGGACTGGGCCCCTGCGGCGGCCGCCAGTCGACCCAGGACTGCCTTCATCCGTTCGGTCTGGCTCCTCATCACGGCCAGGGGCGGGCCCAGCTGGTCATCTCCGGCGAATTCCCGTTCCAGTTCCCCGACGCTGATGGAGAGGGTGGCCAGGGGGGTGGCCAGATCGTGGGCGGCGGTGGCCGCCTGCATGCCCAGGGAAAACAGATGTTCGTCGCGCAGGGCTTTTTCCCGGGCCAGGGCCAGGGCGGCATCCTGCTGGCGCAGGGCCCGCATCAGCCGGGCCAGGAAGGCGGCCACGAGAAAGGCTGTGAAGAGGAAATTGAGCCACATCCCGGCCAGGTGCAGGTCAATGGCCGCCTGGCTATCCACCATCAGGGTCAAGGGCTGGTAGTAGCGGGCCAACAGCGAATACAACACCGCCACCCAGGCCGTCATGATCCAGGCGTGGCGGGCGGGAAGTGCCACTGCAGCCAGGATCAGGGGCAGCAAAAGGAGGGAGATGAAGGGGTTGGCATAGCCGCCGCTGAAATAGACCAGGGTGGCAATGGCCACGGTATCGGCCCCCAGTTCCAGGGCCACGACCAGCAAGCCGCTGCGGCCTTGCCGCAACCGATGCAGTGCCGCCAGGTTGAGCAGACCGTGCAGGCCAATGATGGCCAGCATGGGGGCCATGGGCAGGTGGATGCTGAACAGCGGGGCCAACAGCACTACCAGTGCCTCGCCCGCAACGAGGAAGGCGCGGGACAGGATCAAGCGGCGCTGGGTCTCGTCGGGGACCTGGGCCGGGTCCGGTAGTTGCGGTAGAGTCATGGTGGAATTTTAACAGCGGGGCCTGGGGGGCCATGGCCTGCGACATCATGTCGCAGGGGTGGGGGGGCAGGTCACGCTAACCTTGTCGGTCAAACGCTTCTCGTGGGGATCATGATGTTTGCAAAATCTGCGTTCTGTGTACTTCTGGCACTGCTATCCAGTCCCCTGTTTGCGGACACCCTCCGGGTGGATGGCCCCTGGGCCCGGGCCACGGCTCCCGGGCAGCCGGCCGGGGCGGCCTTCATGGAACTCACCTCCGAGACAGACATGGCCTTGGTGGCGGCCCACAGCCCGGCCTCGAAGACGGTGGAACTGCACACCATGTCCATGGACAACGGGGTCATGATCATGCGCCAGGTGGAACGGATCGACCTGCCGAAAGGCAAGACGGTGAGCCTGAGGCCAGGCGGACTGCACATCATGTTGATCGGCCTCAACGGGCCTCTGGCCCCCGGTCAGGAGACCCAGCTGACCCTGGTGGTGCGGGACAAGAGCGGGAAAGCGCGGGAAATCCCCGTCACCGTGCCCATCCGGGCCATGGCCGGCAGCGGCCATCGGCACCACGCCCACTGACGGCCAGAGGTGGACACGGCCGGGGCACAGCGCTTACATGGGGCCGACGCCCCACCGCCTGGAGTTCAGACGTCCTGCAAGCGCTGGTTGCCTGGGCCGGGCAGGGTTTTCATACTGCGTGCTAACTGCTGGCTGTAGGTCCTGCTTTTGACCGTATCGATGAAGTACCAGTCGGCTCGGGCCTCGCCCGGGCTCAGAGTCACGAGCATCCATCCCCGCAAGTGGGTGTTGGCGTATTTCAGGGTAGGAATGAGTTGCATCGCCCCGGCCGCCAGTTGAAGGGGGTCTTCCTGGGGTAGATATTCTTCCAGGCCGGGCGAAGAAACGCTGCTGACTGCAAATTCCACGCCGACCGGGTGTCCTGTCATGTCTTCCAGATCATTGGCCCAGGCGTTGTGGGTGTCGCCGGACAGGACCACCAGGTTCTTGTCCAGGACCCGCGCCAGGCCAAGCACGGTCTCCCGGGCCACGTAGTAGCCGTCCCAGGCGTCCAGATTGTAGGGGATGCTGGGTGCCTGAATGATGGCCTGGTTGGCAGGATCGTTGACCAGCCCAAGTTGGGTGGCTGTCATGCCGGCGGCCATCAGGTTTTCCAGGGTCACGGGGGCGCCGGCAGCCGTCAACTGGGCGCTCAGGGTCTGGTAGGTGATGAAGGCCGTGGCCAGGGTGGCGTAGTCGCCGAAGCTGATGGTGGGGTTCTGGGGTGTGGGCGTGAGCAGGGGCATGGGCAGGTTCATGCGTCCCATCAGCACCTGCTGACCCAGGACCTGCCAGGTCGCACTGGAGCCGGCCAGGCCCGCCTGGAGCCAATCCAGCTGGGGTTGTCCCAGCAACTGGCGCCCGGGGGCGGTCAGATCTGCTGTGAAGCGAGCCCCGTCAAAGATGCCCGTGACCGGGTCCATGTAGTCGGCGTAGCTGAGCGCCTTGGCCCGGCCCACGTGGCGGGTGTCCAGCATGTGAAGACGGAGCAGTTGGCCGAAATCAAACGCGCGGTAGGTCTCAATCAGGCTGTCCGGGTCGGGGGAGCGGATGGGCAGCCATTCCAGAAAGGCCTGCAATGCCGCCGCGCGGCGCAAGGCGTAATCCCCTTCGGTGCCCGGGTCGTGGTTTTCGGCCCCGTCCATGTAGGCATCGTTGGCAATCTCATGGTCATCCCATACGCAGATGAATGGCAGTTGGGCATGGGCTGCCTGAAGATCCGGGTCAGTACGGTACTGGGCGTATCGAGTCCGGTAGTCCGTCAGGGTCAATAACTCCCCGGCGGGAACTACCTCCCGGCCCAGGGCGGCAGCATCCTGGGAGGCGTATTGCCCCCGGCCGTATTCGTAGATGTAATCCCCCAGGTGCAAGGCGACGTGGATGTCATCCCGCTTGGCCACTTCCGCGTAGGCATGGAAGTAGCCCGCCGGGTAATTGGAGCAGGAGAAGACCGCAAGTTTCACCTGGTCCACCTGGCCCACCGGCAATGTCCGCGTGCGGCCCACGGGGGACCGGGTGTTCTCGTGGCTGAACCGGTAGTAGTAGGTGTGATCCGGCTGCAAACCGGAGGCGTCCACCTTGACCGTGTAGTCCCGGGCCGGCCCGGTGGTGTATTGCCCGCCATGGACGATGTCCCTGAAGGCGGCGTCCCGGGCGATTTCCCAGTCCAGGGTCACATCCTTGCGCTCAGAGGCGGTGACCCGGGTCCAAAGGATGATCCGGTCGGCCAGGGGGTCGCCGCTGGCCACGCCGTGGAGGAAGCTGACCTTCAGGTCATCACTGCAGCCGGACAGGCCCAGGCCGGTGCCGGTGGCAGCCATGCCCAGGGCCGTACGGCGGACGAAGTTGCGGCGGGCGGGGTTGTGCTGGGCCATGGCGGCTCCTGAGGGTGTGTTGCCCCCAAGACTAGCCGGCCAAGGCTTCAGCTTCGTGACGGATCAGGCCGGCGATCAGCCCGGCGTCTGGTAGGCGAAGGCATCGGCAAAGAACGCATCCTCGGGCAAGCCCTGGGCCATGAAGTCTCGACGGGCAGCATCGATCATGGGGGGGGCGCCACAGGCATAGACCTCGTAGCCGGACAAATCTGGAAAATCCGCCAGGATGGCTTGGTGGACATAGCCGGTCCGGCCGGCCCAGTGGTCTTCCGGCCCGGGTTCCGAGAGCACCGGAATGAAGCTGAAGTGGTCGTGCTCCCGGGCCCAAGCATCCGGCAATGCCGCCTGATACAGGTCGACCCGGGCCTTGGCGCCCCAATACAGGATCATCTGCCGCTCCAGCTTGTGGTGGAAGGCATGGCTCAGAATGCTCTTGATGGGTGCGAACCCCGTGCCGCCGGCCAGGAATATGGCCGGCTTGTCGGATTCCCGCAGGAAGAAGCTGCCCAGGGGACCGTTGATGCGCAGGATGTCCTTCACCTTCATGGCCCCGAAAACCTGGTCGGTGAAGAAACCGCCCGGCACGTGGCGAATATGGAGTTCCAGGAGATGATCTTCCTCCGGCGTGTTGGCCAGTGAAAAACTGCGCTTCTGGCCATCCTTGAGCAGGAAGTCCAAGTACTGGCCGGGCAGGAACTGCAGGCGTTCGTTGCTGGGCAGTTTCAGCCACAGGGCCATGACGTCCGGGGCCAGGCTTTCCATCCGCTCCACCCGGCAGGGCAGGGTCTTGACCGGGATGTCCTTGGCGGCGCTGATCTCCTTGGCCTCGATGACCAGGTCCGACAACGGCTGGGCGGTGCAGAACAGGGCCAGTCCCTTGGCCTTGTCGGCGTCGGTCAGGGTGCCTTCCTGGTGGTCGCCATAATCCACGGACCCTTCCAGGATCTTGCCCTTGCAGGCACCACAGGCGCCGTTGCGGCAACCGTAGGGCAGGGCAAAGTTGTCCCGAAGGGCAGCCTCCAGAACGGTTTCACCGTTTTGCACGGTAAACTGGTGGCCGCTGGGTTGTATGGTGACCTGATGAGACATCCTTTTTCCTTTTCTTTGTCGATACTTCGAACATGCTGCGCATATTGATCGTGGGCTGTGGTGACGTGGGTCTCCGGGTGGCCCGTCAACTGGCCGGACGGGCCAGGGTGTACGGTCTGATCCGTTCCCCGGAGCGCCAGGAAGCCTTGCGTGCCGCCGGCGTGGTGCCCATCCTGGCCGATCTGGACGATCGTGCCCGGCTGGGGCGCCTGGCCGGTCTGGCGGACCTGGTGCTGCATCTCGCCCCGCCGCCGGGCGAGGGTGATGCCGATCCCCGTACCCGTCACCTGATTGCCGCACTAAACCAGTCAAGTTTACCCCAGGCCCTGGTTTACGTCAGCACCAGTGGCGTCTACGGCGATTGCCGTGGCGAATGGGTGTCCGAGACGCGCCCACCCCGGCCTCACAATGCCCGGGCCCGGCGTCGCTGGGATGCCGAGACCCGGCTCCGCGCCTGGGCGGCCAGGACCGGCGTGCGCCTGGCGATCCTGAGGGCCCCCGGCATCTACGCCCAGGATCGGATGCCGGCCGAGCGGGTGCGCAAGGGATTGCCGGCCTTGCGTCCGGAAGAAGACATCCACACCAATCACATCCATGCCGAGGATCTGGCGGGCCTGTGCCTGGCAGCCGCCTGCCGTGGCAGAGCACAACGGGTCTACAACGCGGTGGACGACAGCGGCCTGAAGATGGGGGACTGGTTCGATGTGGTGGCCGACCACCTGGGCTTGCCCCGGCCGCCCCGGATGCCCAGGAGCGAGGTCCTGGCGGCTGTGACGCCCGCCATGCGCAGCTTTCTGAGCGAATCCCGCCGTCTTGGCAATGGCCGGATCAAGAACGAATTGGGCTATCGCCTGCGTTATCCCACCGTGCATCAGGGATTGAAGGCCGCGTCATGAGGGCGCCGCCGCAAGGGAACAGAATGTACCGAGCGGCGAGAAGGGGCGCGCGATGACCCGTCTGGCGATCTTCAATTGCAAGGGCGGGGTGGGCAAGACCACCACCACCCTGAACCTAGCGGCCGTGCTGGCCCGTTCCGGCCGCCTGCCCTACCTGGTGGACATGGACCCCCAGGCCCATCTGACGCGGATTCTCGACAAGCTGCCGGAGACCCCGGCCACAAGCCTGTTTGCCCTCTATTCGGCCTCTGCCACCCTGCGCACCCTGGTGCAGGCACACCCGGGGCTGGGTTATCTGCTGCCGGCCCACGGCCAGTTGATGAAGGTGGATTCCCTGTTCGGCAAGGGGCCCGCCACCCTGAACCGATTGCGCCATGGTCTGGAGGCCCTGGAGGCCGAACTCCCGGGGCCGGTCCTGATCGACTGCTGTCCCTATGTGGGCGTCCTGTCCCTGAGCGCCGTGTTTGCCGCCTCTGCAGTGCTGGTCCCGGTGTCCAGCGATTACCTGTCCCTCCAGGGCGCCAAGCAGATCGACCATGCCCTGAAATCCCTGGAACCCGTCCTCAAGCAGCGTTTGCCCAGGCGTTACGTGCTGACCCGGTTCGACCGGCGCCGGCGCATGGGGGAAGACATTCGTTCCCGGTTGCGGCAGGAAGTGGGGGACGACCTGTGTGACACGGTGATATCGGAAAACGTGGCCGTGGCCATGAGTCCATCCCTGGGCCAGGATGTGTTCAGCTACCAGGCCAGCAGCCGGGGCGCCCAGGACTATCAGGCCCTGTACCAGGAGTTGCAGGGCGCCGGGCTCCTCTAGCCCTGGGGTCGGTTCAGGGTTCGTTGAGCAGGTCGGCTAGATCCTCGAAGGATCGGCTGGCATGGCCGGGTTCAGTTGTCTCGGTCCGGGAGGACAGCACCTCGCAGCCGGGATACATGCGCACCAGGCGGGCCCGGGCATCCGCCTCCGTGGCCGCCTGGATCATCAGGTGCTCCATGAGGGCGCCGTTGCGGGTGCGTATTCTGAACACGTATTTGTCGAGTTGCATGGACCACCTGATTCTTGTGTGCGCGGCATCCCAGTATAGGAAAAAGCGGCCATGCCGACATCCCCTTGCCAGGGCAACGGGGGGGGCCGGTCAGGGATAGCGGTACAGGGAGCCGGAGGCTCTCCTCCAGTCGGCTTCGTCCCGGCTGGCCAAGAGATCCAGATCGGCCGGGGTGGCCGCGGGATCATCCACCCATTCGCGCAGGATCGGACTGCCGTTGATGAGGTCGATGGCCAGGCGGTCGTGCTCGTATTCGTAGGGGAAGTCGCGCCACAGGGGATAGTCCGGATTCAGGCGGCGGATGGACTTGAATGCCAGGGCCATGAGCCGCCAAGGCTTGAAGGCCTGATGCTGGTAATGGGTGTCCACGTGAATCTGGAGCCCGGCACACAATTGGCCGGCATGTTTGTGGAAGGTGGGCTCGAACCAGCATTCCCTCAGGGTGCAGCCCTGCAGCCAGTCGGGCGCCAACTCCGCCATGGCCGATCTCAGCCGGCGGGCGTCCAGGTCCGGGGCGCCGAACAATTCAAGGGGACGGGTGGTGCCCCGGCCTTCGGAGAGGGTGGTGCCTTCCAGCATCACGGTCCCGGCATAGCAACGGGCCATGCTCAGGTTCGGGGCATTGGGGCTGGGGTTGATCCATTCCCGCTGCCCCACTGGCCAGCCGTGACCGGGCGCCTCCTCGGGTTGCCAGCCTTGCATCTCGATTACCCGGTAATCCAGGTCCAACTGGAACTGGCGCATGAACCACAGCCCCATCTCGCCCAAGGTGAGGCCGTGGCGCATGGGCATGGGGCCGGCGCCGACGAAGCTCTCCCAGCCGGGGCGCAGGGTGAGTCCTTCCACCGGGCGTCCGGCCGGGTTTGGCCGGTCCAGAACCCAGACCGTTTTGCCATGCCGGGCGGCGGCTTCCAGGATATAGCGCAGGGTGGTGATGAAGGTATAGATGCGGCAGCCCAGGTCCTGGAGATCCACCAGCAGGACATCGAAGCTGGCCATCATGGCGTCCGTAGGCCGTCGTACCTGGCCGTACAGGCTGAACACGGGAATGCCGTGGACAGGATCCACGAAGTCCGGTGATTCCATCATGTTGTCCTGTTTGTCGCCGCGCAGGCCGTGCTGGGGCCCGAAGGCCGCCGCCAGCTCGATTTCCGACTCCCGGGCCAGGGCGTCCAGGGCGTGGACCAGGTCGGCGGTGACCGAAGCCGGGTGGGCCAGCAGGGCGACCCGGCGACCCTTGAGGGGCGCACGCAGGGCCGGGTCTGCCAGCAGGCGATCGAGTCCGAATCTCATGGTGGAGGGCATTCCAGGGCAAAGGCGTCAGTATGATGGAAGTCCGGGCGGCCGGGCGGGTGTCTCAGGGCCCAGTAGGCCAAATCACCGGTCTGGTCTTCGATGACTGCCGAGAGGCCGAGCCTGACCGGACCGGTCATGACGGGTCCGGTCAGGCGGACCCGAAGCACCAGGCTGTGGGCATCCTGCCGGAGGCTGATCTCGGGGGGACGGGGAGGTTGCCAGGGCTTGCCATCCCGGTAGGCACGGAACTGGTAGGCCGCCCAGGCCCCGGACGGGGAGAAGTTGAATTCGTAATACTCAGGTCCGGCCCCGGCCTTCAGGAAGGCTTCCAGGCAGGTATGGCGCCAGAGGCCGTCAACCGGTCCCCGGTGCCCCGGTGGGGGTATCCGGATTCTTTCCATGGTGCCGGTCAGGCGGTAGGTGAATGCCCACTCGCCTTGGGCCATGGGTGTCACCTCCACCACCAAGGCGGTGACGCTTGTAGCGGGGGCATCGGGATGGGGGGTCAGGCAGACCGTGGCCAAGGTCATCCCAAGGCCTTGAACAGGGCCAGGGTGGTGGCCCGTGCTGCCCCATGGTCCACCAGAGGCGGCGGGTATTCGCCCCTGGCCACCGGCCCCCCGGCCTGGCGCCAGGGCGCATGGATGTGCTTGTCCGGCACGCTGGCCAGCTCCGGCAGGTAACGGCGGATGAAGCGGCCCTGAGGGTCGAACCGCTCCGATTGGGTGACCGGGTTGAAGATACGGAACCAGGGTTGGGCATCGGTCCCGGTGGAGGCGCACCATTGCCAGCCGCCCACGTTGGCTGCCAAGTCGTAATCCAGCAACTGACGTGCGAAATACCGCTCCCCCAGCCGCCAATCCACGTGCAGATCCTTGACCAGGAAGGACGCCGCAATCATGCGCAGGCGGTTGTGCATGTAGCCGGTCTGGTTGAGTTGTCGCAGGGCGGCATCCACGATGGGATAGCCGGTGCGGGCCTCCTTCCAGGCCTCGAAATGGCCAGGGGGATTGGGCCAGATGAGCGAACGGAACTTGGCTTGGAAGGCCGTGTCCACCGTGTCCGGGTAGTGCCACAACAACATCTGGTAGAAATCCCGCCAGACCAGTTCCGAAAGCCAGGTCTTGGCCCCCTCGTCCCCTTGCTGGAGGGCATGCCGGACCAGCTCGCGGATGGACAGGGTGCCGAAGCGGAGGTGCACCGACAAATAGGACGGTCCCTTGAGGGCGGGGTAATCCCGCCGATCCCGGTAGTGGCTGAGCCGTGTCCGGAACTCCGCCCACAAATTCCCGGCCCCGCTTTCCCCCGAGGGGAGCCGGTGGCCAGCCGCCTCGGGAGCCTGGAAGCCCAGGTCCTCCAGGCTGGGCATGGATGGGTTGCCCGGGGCCAGGCGGGACCACTCGGGTGATTCCGGTCCAGGGGCCAGGTCCTCCGGCCGCAGTCTGGCCAACCAGGCCCGCTGGTAGGGGGTGAAGACATGGTAGGGGGTGCCCTGGCCGGTGAGCAGTTCGTCCGTTTCGAAGATCACCTGGTCCTTGTGCAACGCCAGCTGCCGACCTTCGGCGGCCAATGCCCGGGCCACGGAATCATCCCGGGTCCGGGCATAGGGCTCGTAGTCCCGGTTGGCATGGACCACTTCCACGCCCAGGCGGCTGGCCAGCGCGGGGATCACGGTCCTGGCTGCGCCGTGCTCGACATGGAGTCCTCCGCCCCGTGCTTCAAGACGGGCCTTCAGCTCGGCCACACTGGCATGGATGAAGGCCACCCGACGATCCTGGCGGTCCTCCAGGGCGTCCAGGATGTCCCGATCGAACACGAAAACGGCATGGACCCGGGCATGACGTGCCAGGGCCGCATGCACGGCGGTATTGTCGTTCAGCCGAAGATCCCGGCGAAACCAGACGAGGGCGGTGCTCATGGCAGGATCTTGTGGAAAATGACCGGATTTTAGACCGGACCCGGCAGTTTTCGTCATGGAGTGCGAGGTACAATTTCAGTCATGGAAAACGCCAACTTCACCGACCATTTCCTGATTGCCATGCCCGGCATGGTGGACCCGAATTTCGCCGGTACCCTGACCTACATCTGTGATCATGGCACCGAGGGAGCCCTGGGCATCGTGGTCAATCGGCCGATTGACCTGACCATGGACAAACTCCTGGAACAGATCGGCATCCCCGTGGAGGATGATCGCCTGGTGGGCCGGCCCGTCTATTTCGGTGGGCCGGTCCAGGTGGAGCGGGGGTTTGTGCTCCACCAGCCGGTGGGGGAATGGAATTCCACCCTGAAGGTGGGGGATCGGGTGGGGCTGACCACCTCCAAGGACATCCTGGAAGCCACAGCCCAGTGTCAGGGGCCCGAGCAGATGCTGGTTTCCCTGGGGTATGCCGGCTGGGGCCCGGGACAGCTGGAATCCGAGATCAAGCAGAATGCCTGGCTGACCGTGCCGGCAGACCCGGATGTGATTTTCCACCTGGCCCCCGAGGAACGCTTTGTCGCCGCCGTTCAATTGTTGGGCATCGATGTCTCGATGCTGTCCGACGAGGCAGGACACGCCTGAACCGTGGTCATGGATCGTTCCCGCTGCCTACGCCGTCGTGGGGCCTGACCGATGCCGCGGGGAGCGCTATTGGCCTTTGACTTCGGCCTCAAGCGCATCGGGGTGGCCGTGGGGGACTGGGAAACCGGTCTGGCCCACCCTCTGGAAACCATTGCCCAGGAAACCAACGCAGCCCGTTTTGAGCGGGTACGCAGCCTGTTGGAAGAATGGCAGCCCGTGGCCTTGGTGGTTGGGCTGCCCATGACACTGGACGGTGAGGAGCATGAGATGAGCCGGCGCTGCCGCCGGTTCGCCAATCAGCTGCATGGTCGCTTTGGCCTGCCGGTGGCCCTGGTGGACGAGCGGCTGACCTCGGCTGCCGCCGAATCCCGGCTGGCCGAGGCCGGGGTATACGGAAACAGGCGCAAGGCGGCGCTGGACAGTCTTGCGGCCCAGGAAATATTGCAGGACTATCTCGCCCACTATGAACATCGATAACCCCAACCAACTGATCGACCGCCTGGTGGCCCAGATCGCCCCCCTGATGCAGGATGACTGTGCCTTCGTGGGCATCCACAGCGGCGGCGTGTGGGTCATGGAGGCCCTGGCCGAGCGCCTGGGTCGCGACCTGCCCACGGGTACCCTGGACATTTCCTTCTACCGGGATGACTTCTCCCGCATTGGCCTGCACCCGGAGGTCAAACCCTCCCAAATTCCCTTCGATGTGGAGAATCGCCATGTGCTGCTGGTGGATGACGTGCTTTACACCGGACGCACGGTCCGGGCAGCCATGAACCTGCTGTTCGATTACGGCCGGCCGGCTTCCATACGGCTGGCGGTCCTGGTGGACCGGGGCGGGCGTGAATTGCCCATTTGCGCGGATTTCGCCGGGGCACGCCTGGAACTCGCCCCGGGCCAGCATGTGGCCCTGCTTCGGGATGACGCGGGTGAACTGCACCTGAGCCTGAATCAGGGGGCCGCATGAGTGCCAATCTGCAACTGACTCCCGATGGCCGACTGCGTCACCTACTGACCCTGGAAGGTCTCCCGGCCCGCATCCTGACCCAGATTCTGGATACCGCCGAGTCCTTCATCCCGGTGGGTGAGCGGGAACTGAAGAAGGTGCCCCTGCTGCGGGGCAAGGCCGTGTTCAACCTGTTCTTCGAGAATTCCACCCGTACCCGCACCACCTTCGAGATTGCCGCCAAGCGACTCTCCGCCGACGTGATCAACCTGAACATCGCCACCTCGGCCACCAACAAGGGGGAGACCCTGCTGGACACCGTGGCCAACCTGTCGGCCATGCAGGCGGACATGTTCGTGGTGCGCCACGCCTCCAGCGGCGCCCCCCACCTCATCGCACGCCATGTGGCGCCGCACATCTCGGTGGTCAATGCCGGGGACGGTCGCTGTGCCCATCCCACCCAGGGCCTGCTGGACATGTTCACCATCCGGCATTACAAGGGCGGCTTCCACAACCTGCGCGTGGCCATCGTGGGGGACGTGCTCCACTCCCGGGTGGCTCGATCCCAGATTCATGCCCTCACCACCCTGGGCTGTCCGGAGGTACGGGTGGTGGCGCCCAAGACCCTGTTGCCGCGGGATGTGGACAGCATGGGGGTGCACGTGCACCACAAGATGGAAACCGGTATCAAGGATTGCGACGTGGTCATCATGCTGCGCCTCCAGAACGAGCGCATGCAGGGCGCCCTGTTGCCCTCGGCCGGGGAATACTACAAGTACTGGGGCCTGACGCCGGACAAGCTCAAGCGGGCCAAGCCGGACGCCATCGTCATGCACCCGGGCCCCATGAACCGGGGCGTGGAGATCGATTCCGACGTGGCCGACGGCAAGCATTCGGTGATTCTGCCCCAGGTGACCTTCGGCATTGCGGTGCGGATGGCAGTGATGAGCATGGTGGCTGGGAGCGGGGCATGAAGATCCGGATCAAGGACGGTCGCGTCATCGATCCAGCCAGCGGGCTGGACGGCGTGCAGGATGTGTTCATCGCGGCGGGCCGCATCGTGGCTTTGGGGCAAGGCCCGGCCGATTTTCACGCCAACCTGGAAATCGATGCCCGGGGCCTGGTGGTCTGCCCGGGCCTGGTGGACCTCTCGGTTCGTCTTCGGGAACCGGGACTGGAATACATGGCCACCCTGGAATCCGAGATGCGGGCCTCGGCGGCGGGGGGAGTGACCTCCCTGGCCTGCCCGCCGGACACTGACCCGCCCCTGGACGAGCCTGGTCTGGTGGAGATGCTCAAGTTCCGCGCCAAGAACAGTCCCGGACCCCGGGTTTATCCGGTGGGGGCCCTGACCTGGAAGCTCAAGGGAGAACGCCTGACCGAGATGGGGGAACTGCACGAGGCCGGTTGCGTGGCCTTCAGCCAGACCGATGCGCCCATGGTGGATACCACGGTCCTGCTGCGGTCCATGGAATATGCCTATACCCTGGGTTTCCCCCTCTGGCTGAGGCCCCAGGACTATTACCTGTCCCGGGAAGGGGTGGTCCATGATGGGGTGGTCTCGGCCCGCTATGGGCTGCCCGCCATCCCCGTACCCGCCGAGACGGTGGCCCTGCAAACCATCCTCCTGCTGGTCCGGGAGACCGGAGCGCGGGTGCACTTGTGTCGCCTGTCCAGCCGTGCCGGAGTGGAAATGGTGCGCCAGGCCAAGGCGGATGGCCTGCCCATCACCTGTGACGTAGGCATCCACCATGTCCACCTGTCGGAAATGGATACCGCCGATTTCAATGCCAACTGCCACATGATTCCCCCCCTGCGCAGTCAGCGGGACCGGGATGCCCTGCGCCAGGCCCTCAAGGATGGCGTGATCGACGCCATCTGCTCGGATCACGCACCGGTGGACGATGACGCCAAGGAAAAGCCCTTCCAGGAGTCCGAGCCGGGGGCGACCGGGGTGGAATTGCTGCTGCCCCTGGTCCTCAAGTGGGCGTCCGAGACGGGCATGCCCCTGGCCCAGGCCCTGGCCAAGGTCACCGCACGGCCCGCCGGCATCCTGGGGGTGGAGGGCGGCGTCCTGGCCGTGGACGGACCCGCCGATCTGTGCGTGTTCGATCCCCAGGCCCATTGGACGGTCAGTCCCGGGACCCTGCTCAGCCTGGGCAAGAACAGTCCCTACCTGGGCATGGAACTGCAAGGCAAGGTGCGCTATGCCATCATCGACGGCCATCTGGATTTTCGGGACGGACACTGACCTGGGTTGCTACCCGGGTTCCTAGGCATCCCTGCGCATCACCCTTTCGATCCACTCCACCGTGGCCTCATATTTGGGGCGTATGGGGGAGTCGGGGGCAATGCTGTTCAGGGTGGCACGCAACTGCTCGGAGAGTTGTTGCATTTCTGCACGCTCGATGGCCCGCAATTCTGCCTCGGTCAGTTCCGGGGTTGCCGTGTCGGCATCCGGGGCAAGAGTGGCGGGCCGGGGCTGGGCGCGTCGTGCCAGGTGGGCTCGAACCTTGTTCTGGGCATCCTCGGCGATGCGGTTGGCGGCATGCAGACTGAAGTACTTCAGCAGCATCAGCCCGGCCATGATGCCGAGGGACAGATGCATGTGCAGGCTGGCGGATTCCATGTCCCGGGTCAGCATGTCCAGGAATCCCAGTACGAAGGAGACCAAGGCCAAGGCCATCGCCAGCAGTGTCGCCCCCTTGCCGGGTGTGATCAGGAGCAGGAAGTGGTTCAGCATCCCGCCTCATCCGACAGGAAGCGGGCCAGCATGCCCCCGGCAAAGGGCGCAGGCAACGGAATGCGCACCGTATGGCCGCTGCCCGGCGCCACCTGAATGGTACGGCCCGCCATGTCCTGCATGGCCGCCAGGTTCAGGTCGACATTGCCCTGGGGGTGTACCACTTCCAGTCGATCGCCCACGGCAAAACGGTTCCTCACCCGGATTTCGGCCAGTCCATCCTGCCAGTCAACGATATCCCCCACGTATTGGCTGCGCCCATGGCGGGTCACGCCGGTCTGGTAATTCTGGAAATCCCGGTCTTTGTGGCGAACGAAGAAGCCGTCGGTATATCCCCGGTTGGCCAGGCCCTCCAGATCGTCCAGGAGACCCGTGTCGAAGGGCCGATCGGCCAGGGCGTCGTCGATGGCCCGGCGGTAGGCCTGGCTGGCCCGGGCCACGTAATAGAGACTCTTGGTGCGGCCTTCGATCTTGAGGGAATCGATACCCATGGCCACCAGCCGCGCCACGTGTTCCACGGCGCGCAGATCCTTGGAGTTGAGGATGTAGGTGCCATGCTCGTCTTCCTCGATGGGCATCAGCTCACCGGGCCGGGTCCGCTCTTCGATCAGGTGGATGGGCTGGACCCGGCCTTCCGGGGTCTCTTCGGCCGGATGGACGTGGTAGTCCCAGCGGCAGGAATTGGTGCAGGTGCCCTGGTTGGCATCCCGGTGGTTGAAATAGCCCGAGAGCAGGCAGCGGCCGGAATAGGCGATGCACAGGGCGCCGTGGACGAAGACCTCCAGTTCCATCTCCGGGCAGCGCTGGCGGATTTCCTCCACCTCGTTCAGGGACAGCTCCCGGGACAGGATGATGCGCCGCACCCCGACGCTTTGCCAAAACCGGACTGCCGCCCAGTTGACCGTATTGGCCTGGACCGACAGGTGGATGGCTTGGTCCGGCCAGCGCTCACGTACCAGCATGATCAGGCCCGGGTCGGCCATGATCAGGGCATCCGGACCCAGGGCGATGACCGGTGCCATATCGTCCAGGTAGGTGGCCAGCTTGGCGTTGTGGGCCAGCAGGTTGGAGGCCACGTAGAAACGGCGACCCAGGTCGTGGGCCTCGGCGATCCCGGTCGCCAGGCCCTCCAGATCGAATTCGTTGTTGCGCACCCGCAGGGAATAGCGGGGTTGGCCGGCGTAGACCGCGTCGGCGCCAAAGCGAAAGGCGGCCCGCATTTTGTCCAGCGAGCCGGCCGGGGCCAGAAGTTCGGGGGGACGGCGTAGGTTCATGGCCTTAGCATAGCAAACGTCGCCGGGTGAGATGAAGCGCCAGCCAGAAGCCGGCGCCGCCGTAGGCGGCCAAGACCAGGACATGGAGCAAGGGTTGGGCAGGGACCTGGCCCAGGACCAGGGGCCGGGCCAGTTCGATGGCATGGGTCAGGGGCAGGAGGGCCGCGAACCCGGCCAGCCAGTCCGGCAAGGCGTCCGGTGGGTAGAAGACACCGGAAAGCAGCACCATGGGGGTGATTACGAGGGTGAAGTAATACATGAAGAAATCATAATTGGGTGCCACGGAGTTCACCGCCAGGCCCAGACCAGAAAAGCAGAGCCCGGTCAGCAGGATGATGGGCAGCAGCCACAGACTCAGGGCAAAGTCGGCATGGAGCCCCAGGACCCAGATCACCGCCAGGATGGCCAGCCCCGAAAGCAGGCTCTTGGATGTTGCCCAGAGCCATTCCCCCAGGAGCACGTCGGCCAGGCTCAGGGGGGTGTTCAGGATGGCGTCCCAGGTTTTTTGCACGTGCATGCGGGAAAAGGCCGAATACAAGGTTTCGAAGGACGCACTGTTCATGACCGAATAGGCCAGGGTGCCGGCGGCCAGGAACGTGAGGTAGGGCACGCCGTTTACATCGCCCAGGAACTGGCCCAGGCCATAGCCCAGGCCCAGCATGTACAGCAGTGGGTCCGCCAGGTTGCCCAGGATGGACGGCAGGGCCAGCTTGCGCCAGACCATGAAGTTTCGCTGCCAGACGGGAAAGAAATTCATTGGGGGGTGTGAGTGACAAAGTGACGGGTGACGGGTGACAAGGCTACCTGTCACTTTGTCACTCGTCACCATGTCACTCCGTCACTGCTTTCCTGTTAGTCGCGCAAATCCCGCCCGGTGAGTTTGAGAAACACGTCCTCCAGGCTGGCGGGGCGGTGCAGGTAGCGTAGACCGGGTTGGTGGTCCAACTCGGCGATTACGGTTTCGGGCTCGGCGGTATAACAAAAAAGGGTTTCTCCGGCCTGTTCACAGCGGCGGCAGAGACGCTCCGCCCGGGGGCGCCAGGCGGCCAGCTCTTCGCCATGGATCTCAATGACATGGGCGTCGATATGATCCCGGATCAAGGCGCGTGGACTGCCTTCGGTGATGATGCGGCCCCGATCGATGATGCTGATGCGATCGCACAGGCGCTCGGCTTCTTCCATGAAATGGGTGGTGAGGAGCAGGGTCTTGCCCCGGGCGGTGAGTTGGCGCAGGCCCTGCCAGACCCGGTGCCTGGCCTGGGGATCCAGTCCGGTGGTGGGTTCATCCAGGATGATCAGGTCCGGGTCGTTGATCAGGGCCCGTGCCAGGGTGAGCCGGCGTTTCATGCCCCCCGACAGGCTGGGCACCCGGGCGTCCGCCTTGCCGGACAGACCGGCGAAGTCCAGCAGATCCGGTATCCGGGCCTGGATCTCGCTTTGGGAGAGCCCGAAATAGCGGCCATAGGCCAGGAGGTTTTCCTGGACCGTGAAATCCGGGTCCAGACTGTCCGCCTGGGGTACCACACCTACCCGGGCCCGGGCCGGTGCCGCTTTCGCAGGCAGGGGATGACCCAGCAGCTGGATCTCGCCCGCATCCGGGGTCACCAGGCCCAGGGCCAGGCGCAGGGTGGTGGTCTTGCCGGCGCCGTTGGGGCCCAGCAGGCCATGGCATCGGCCGGGGGCGATCTCCAGGTCCAGGCCGTCCACCACGGCAGTGCCGCCGTAGCGCTTGGTCAGGCCTTTCAGGGTCAGAGGTGAGGCTGGCACAGGGCCTCCACCCGCTGGCGCAGGTCCACCAGCTTGCCGTGAAAAAAATGGCTGGCGCCCGGGATGACTTCCAGGGGGATGTCGTGGGACTGGGCATAGGCTTGGACGGCGGACACCGGGATCAACTCATCCTGGTCGCCATGGAAGATGACGGTGGGCAGGTCGGGTGGGCCAAAGGCATACATGCTGACGGCGGGCCCCACCATGATCAGGCGCTCGGCTGCCAGATCCCGGGATACCCGGTGCTGGACATAACAGCCGAAGGAGAAGCCCATCAGGGTCCAGGGCAGGGGCCCCCACTCGGCGGCCAGCTCGGTGCCCAATATCCGGGCAATGGCGAGCAGGTCCTCGGCTTCCCCGACGCCATGGTCGTAGGCTCCGCTGCTGGCGCCGACGCCCCGGAAATTGGGACGCACGGCCACCAGGCCGCAGCCCAGGGCAGCCCGGGCCAGGGTGTGGGCCACCTTGTTGTCCCGGGTGCCGCCGTGCAGGGGGTGGGGGTGGGCGATCAGGGCCAGGCCATGGATCGGCCCGGGAGGAGTTTCCACCAGGGTATCGATGCTCGCCCCGGGGGTGGTGATCTGGCGTTGCTCGGCGGTCAATCCAGTTTCAGCCGGGCGACCGGCACGTCGTTCTTGAGGTGGGATTCGATGATTTCGTCGATATCCGCCTGGTCCACATAGGTGTACCACACCGCGTCCGGATAGACGACGCACACCGGACCCCGGTCGCAGCGGTCGAAACACCCCGCCCGGTTGACCCGGCATTGGCCTTCCTTGCCATGCAGACCCAGTTTCTTGGCCTTTTTCTTGGCGTATTCGAACATTGCCTCGGCATCGTGGTCGGCGCAGCAGGCGCCGCCGTCCTCCCGCTGGTTGAGGCAGAAAAAAAGATGGTGCTTGAAATGGCTCATGACGGTGGTCGGCTTCAGTCGAGTTCGTTGTACTTGGCGGCGTTTCCCCGGGCCTTGGCCACGGGGTACTTGGCCGCGTTGATGGCCAGCTTGTCCCGGGCGGCCTGGGCCAGGTCCACCTCCAGGCAGTTGGCCAGGCTGATGAGGTAGATGAACACGTCCGCCATTTCCTGACGCACGGCCTCCCGTTTGGCCGGGGACAGGGTACGGCTTTCCTCCTGGGTCAGCCACTGGAAGGGCTCCAGCAGTTCGGCCGCCTCCACGATGAGGGCCGAGGCCAGATTCTTGGGGGAGTGGTACAGATGCCAGTCCCGTTCCCGGCCAAAGGCGCGCACGGCCTCGGACAATTCCAGGAGCTCGCCGGCGCGGTCGCTCATTGCGGCTCTTTTCCGGCGGTCGTGTCGGCTTTGGGATAGCCGGCCACATCCAGAAGCTTGTGCCATAGCTCGGCCTGGAAGCCCTTCTGGACGGTGCCGCCCACCGTCATGACCGGTACCTGGAGCACACCGGCGACCTGCTTGAGCCGCTTGGCCGCCTCCGGGTCCTGATCCACCCGCAGGGCCGAATGGGGGATGCCCCGGGATTGCAGCAGCGCGACCGACTGGCTGCATGCCGGGCCGCAGTCGGTGATGTACAGGGTGACCGGGGCCTTGGCCACGGCCTCCTTCATCTGGGCGGATTGCCCGTCCACCGGCCGGGACGGCGCCTTCACGGCCTGGAGGCGCTTGGTGTCGGGCGGCGGCGAGTCGGAGAAGTGCACCTTGCCCTTGCTGTCCACCCAGCGGTAAATCTGGGCCGAGGCCGGGGCGGCCAGGGCCAGACACAGGACGGACAGGACGAGATGGCGGAAAGTCATGGCGGCACTCCGGTCAGGGTGTTTCAGGCCATGCCATTATGCCTCAGCAGGGCATCGATGGTGGGCTCCCGACCCCGGAAGGCCACGAAGGACTTGATGGCATCCCGGCTGCCACCCACGCCCAGTATCTCGCTCCAGAACCGCTGGCCGATTTCCGGGTTGAGGACGCTTCCCAACTGGGCGTTTTCCTCGAACAGGGCATAGGCGTCGGCAGACAGCACTTCGGCCCATTTGTAGCTGTAGTAGCCTGCCGCGTAACCGCCGGCGAAGATGTGGGAAAAGTTGTTGGGAAACCGGTTGTACTCGGGGGGATGAACCACGGCCACACGCCGGCGGATGTCCCTGAGCAGGTCTAGGGCGGTCTGGCCGGCACCGGGGTCGAAGTCATGATGCAAGTGCATGTCGAACAGGGCGAACTCGATCTGGCGCAGGGTCTGCATGCCGGACTGGAAGTTCTTGGCAGCCAGCATCTTGTCGAACAGGGTTCTGGGCAGGGGCTCGCCGGTGTCCCCGTGGGCCGTCATGTGCTTGAGCACGTCCCACTCCCAGCAGAAGTTCTCCATGAACTGGGACGGCAGTTCCACCGCGTCCCACTCCACGCCGTTGATGCCCGACACGCCCAGATCCTCCACCTTGGTCAGCAGGTGATGCAGGCCATGGCCAAACTCGTGGAACAGGGTGATGACCTCGTCGTGGGTGAACTGGGCCGGCTTGCCCGCTACCGGGCGGGAGAAGTTGCAATTGAGGTAGGCCACCGGGGTCTGGATGCGGCTTTGGGCTCCCTCGCCCTTGCGCCGACGGGTGATGGCATCGTCCATCCAGGCTCCGCCCCGCTTGCTTTCCCGGGCGTAGAGATCCAGGTAGAACTGGCCCACGGGCTGGCCCGCCTGATCGCTCAGGGTGTAAAAGCGCACGTCCTCATGCCAGACCGGCGCGGGGGCAGCTTCGATGCGCAGCCCATACAGGGTCTCGATGAGGCGGAACAGACCTGCCATGACCCGGGGTTCCTGGAAGTAGGCCTTCACTTCCTGTTCCGAAAACGCATAGCGGTCTTCGCGCAGTTTTTCCGACGCGTAAGCCACATCCCAGGCCTGGAGGTCCGGCAGGTTCAGTTCCCGGGCGGCGTAATCCCGCAGTTCGGCCATGTCCTGCTCGGCATAGGGCTTGGCCCGGCGCGCCAGGGTTTCCAGAAAATCCAGCACTTCGGCCGGGCTGCGGGCCATCTTCGGTTCCAGCGAGACTTCGGCATAGTTCTCGAAGCCCAGCAGCCGGGCCGCCTCCTGGCGCAACGCCACGATCCGGGCAATGATGTCCGTGTTGTCCAGCTCGGGAGAGCCGAATTCCGAGGCCCGGGTGGAATAGGCCCGGTAGACCTCCTCGCGCAGATTCCGGTTGTCGCAATATTGCATGACCGGCAGGAAGGAAGGGGCGCGCAGGGTCAATTTGTAGCCGGGCGTACCGTCGGCTTCGGCGGCTTCCCGGAACATGGCCATCACATCGGACGGCAGCCCGGCCAGTTCGGCGGAGTCGGCGATGATCTTGCTCCAGGCATTGGTGGCATCCAGCAGGTTTTCCTCGAACTTCGCCCCCAGCTTGGCCAGGGACTCCTGCAATTCCATGAACCGGGCCTTTTGGGATTCGGGGAGTTCCGCGCCGCCCAGGCGGAAATCCCTCAGTTCATTCTCCACCACCTTGCGTCGAGCATCCGACAGGGAGGGGAAATCACGACTGGCGCGGAGTGCCTTGAAATGACGGAACAAGCCTTCATGCTGACCCAGCTCGGCGTAATACTGGGTGATCTTGGGCAGGTTGGCGTTGTAGACCTCGCGAAACTCGGGGCTGTCGGCGACGGAATGCAGGTGGGAGACCTGGCCCCAGGCCCGGGACAGTCGCTCATTGGCGTCTTCCAGGGGGGCCACGAAGGTGTCCCAGGTCGGGGTGCCGACCCCGGCGACCAAGGATTCCACCAGGGCACGGTTGTCCGTGAGGAGCCGGTCCACGGCGGGCGTGACATGGTCTGGGCGGATATCGGTGAACCGGGGCAGGCCGGAAAAGTCGAGCAGGGGGTTCAAGGCGTCGGTCATGGTCATGGGCAGGTAGGGTGGCAACAGGCATTATAGTCGGGGCGAAGCCGGGATTTTCCAGAGTGCAGAGTGGGCACGCTGGGCCCTGTCCGGGCCGAAACCACTATCGGTGGGGAATTCAGGCCGCCGGTTCGATCATGCCGTGGCGCATGAGTTCGGCCATGGTCTCGGCCGGCACGGGGCGGCTGAACAGGTAGCCCTGGATGAGATCGCAGCCCATGACCTGGAGCATACCCACCTGGCGTGGTTCTTCCACGCCCTCGGCCACCACGGTGTAGCCCAGGATCTTGGCCATGGCCACGATGTGCATGAGCAGGGTCTTCTGGCGGGGGTTGGTGAGCAGGTCGCGCACAAAGGCCCGGTCGATCTTGAGCACATTGGCCGGAATCTGGCTCAGGTACACCAGGGATGAATAGCCGGTGCCGAAGTCGTCCAGGGCGATGTTGATGTCTCGTGCGCGCAGGCGGCCCAGGATGTCGTTGCCCTCCTGGGTGGACTTGACCGCCATTTCTTCCAGCAGCTCCAGTTCCAGCTGGCCGGGCTTGAGGCTGAATTCCTCCTGGGCGAGGGTTACCTGTTCGAGAAAGTCCGGCTGTATCAACTGATCCGGCGACACGTTGATGGAAATGCCGATGTCGGGAAGCCCCTGGGCACGCCAATCCCGTATCTGGGTACAGGCCGTGCGCAGCACCCACTTGCCGAGCCATTCCCCCAGGCCGATTTCATTCAGCAAGGGCAGGAAGACGCCCGGAGATACCAGGCCCCGGGATGGGGATTTCCAGCGCAACAATGCCTCGGCACCCACGATCCGGTAGCTGAAGGCTTCCACCTTGGGTTGGTAGAACAGCAGGAGTTCATCGTTCTCGATGGCGGCGCGCAGTTCCTGGGTCAATTCGAACCGTGCCCTGACTTCCGCATTCATCTGCTCGGAATAGAAACTGAAACGGTCGCCCTGATTGCGCTTTGCGTCATACATGGCCGCGTCCGCCATCTTGAGCAGATCTTCAAAGTTGCCGGCGTTTTCCGGCGCCATGGCGATGCCGATGCTGGCCGGCATGGTGACCATGCGTTCCTCGACCTGGAAGGGCTTGGCCAGGGCGGTGTTCAAGAAACGCGCCATTTCGGTCAGCACCGTGCCGGCGGATTCGCGGGCCAGGTCAGGTACCAGGAAAATGAATTCGTCTCCCCCAAGACGGGCCACGGTATCGCTGCGCCGGGCAAGGGTGCGCAATCGCCTGGCGCACTCCACCAGCATGGAGTCCCCGGCCGTATGGCCCAGGGTGTCATTGATCTGCTTGAAATTGTCCAGGTCGATCAACATGGCCGCGAGGGAAGTGTTCTCCCGTTCGGCGCGCAACAAGGCCTGCTCCACCCGGTCTCGCAGCAGGACACGGTTGGGCAGATCGGTCAGGGCGTCGTAGTGGGCCTGGTGGTAGAGCTTTTCCTCCCAGGCAATGTTGGATGCCGCCACGGCCAGGCGATCCGCTAGCAGGCGTCCGGATTGCAGGATTTCATCCGGTGGGTTGGGTGGGGTGGCGAAGGCCAGGACCAGAACCCGGTTCAAGCGTTCATTCACCCGCACCGGGAACAGGAGGGCGTGGGTGACCGGTCGGCCGTCCAGGTCTTTCAGGCACTCCGGACAGGTCTCGTCCAGATTCAGGCTTTGCCAGGGGGTAGACAGGTCAAGGGTCTCGATCTGGTGGAAATTCGGGCATCGACGCGTGGACAGGCCTGAAGCGTCCCCCACGACTTGCAATGTGGGGTCACTGCCGTCTTCCAGATTGATGATGCCCGCGCTGTCGCAGGGAATGGCCTGCCGGATGTGTCCCAGTACTGCGCGCACGACATAATCCATTTCGGACGCGCTGAGAATGGCCCGGTCCAGCTCGGCCAGCATGTCCAGCATGTGGAATTTGTAGCGCAGGCTGCCCGACATGCGGTTGAAGGCCAGGGCCAGATGGCCCAGTTCGTCATCCGCGTCCGCACGCAATTGCACCTCGAAATTGCCCTGAGCCAGTTGCTGGGTGCCTTCGGTGAGCCGGTCCAGGGGTTTCATCTGGCGCCGTATCTGATTGCTGGCCAGCATGGCGGCCAGCGCCAGGCCCAGGATGACGATGGCCGGAAAGAACAGGCGAAAACTGGCCAGGGCCTCCAGGGCATCTTCCTTGCGGGACCCCACCAGCACGATGAATCCCGGGTGGGCATAGGCGGCGTTGATGCGGGCATGCCAGTAGGCGCCAAGGTATTCGGTGCCATCCGAGCGCCAGGGCAGGATGGCACTGTTGGTGCCCTCTTCAAGGCGGGCGTAAACGTCGGGATCGGGTGCCTGGAACCCCGGGCTGCAATACAGGGCCTCGAAATCGGTGTCCAAGATGCAATAGCGTTCCGGGGAGGCATCATTGGCCCAGATGGCGCCCGGGTCCATGGCGCCTGCGAGCACATGGCCCTGTGCCCCCTGGACGACCATCAGGCCGGGCAAGAACGGGGGAAGACGGACGATGGGGCGTCCCTGGGCCAGGTGGTGACGCTGGGCTTCGGCTAATCCGGCCAGGGTATCGTTGGGCCACAGTTCCAGGCTGACGAACCCGGTCAAGGCGCGGTTGCCGACGGAATCCTCGGGCATCAGCCGGTCCGCCAGGCGCTCCAGTTCCTGTGCCCGCCAGTTCAGGCCTTCCACCAGGGTCATGCCGTAGGCCTTGCTGTCCTGCTTGAGGCGTCGATATTCATTGTCCGTCAGCAACTGGCTGACATGGGCGTAGGCGAACCACGCCAAGCCGGCCACCGGGATCAGGGCGGCCAGGACGAAACGCAGGAACAAGCGGCGCCCGACCCGGCTCTTCAGGTGGGCCTGCAGCACCCTAGTGCTCCGAGGCGATGCCGATGAAACCGCCGTTGCCGGCCCGGACGATATCATCCACGGCATTGGCAGCTGTCAATTGCTTGGCGGTGAGGCCGTCCGGGCCCTTGCTGTACAGGTCGAAATCGCTGTTGAGGGGGTTCAGGTTTTTATCACGCCGTACATCTCCGGTATTTGCCGGCGGGTCGAAATCGATGGGCAGGTAGGCGTAGGCATTGCCCCAGGGATCGGTGCCGGGCAGGTTGCCGCCCAAGGCCGCCAGGTTGGCCGGGTAGCTGGACTGGGCCGTGCGGTGGCGCTCGATGGCCATGGATAGCTCGGCGATATCCTTGATGGCCGTCTTGTTCTTCATGCCCTCGATGTAGGAGATGTAGGAAGGGATGGCGATCGCCGCCAGAGTCCCGACCACCACCAAGGCGATCATCAGTTCCACCAAAGTGAATCCGGAATGTAGTTGGTGCTGAACAGGCCTGACCATGAACCAGATAACTCCCCCTAAGTGTGCTACGAATGCAACTATGATCTTGCACGTGTCATGCAGTATCACTCTAGCAGGGATATGCAATTGCGGTGCAGGAATGAAACGGCCCACCCGATAGGGGGTGGGCCAAAGGGGGGATTGCCGGGCTTAGGAGGGGTTCTCGCAACTCCAGTGGTTCCGATGGCCGGAACCCTGGGTGCCGGGGTGACCATCCAGATGGCCTTGGCCCTTGCACCAGCCTTCATGCTGGCCGTTATCCCGGGTCCAGTCACCTTCCACAGTGCCTCCGTCCCATTCCACGCCCTCTTCGCTGATGGCCTCGTAGATGGTGGAATAGCCACTGGGGTTCTTGCCGGCCTTGGCCAGGGCCGAGGAGGGGCTGGCGGCAAAAGCCGGGGCGGAAAAGGCCAGCAGCGTGGCCAATAGAATGCTGACGTGTTTCATGGGAGTCCTTTCGCTAGTCAATGTTCGGTAGCCCTTGGACAAACCCAGGGCAATATAACTTTAGATGAAAAGTGGGTGCAATGTAACTGTACCAAAGGCCAGTGCCAGGGGGCTGCCTTGGCGGTCATGCATTCAAGGCCGAGGCCAGCTTGCGTCGGTATTGACTGACCAGGGGATCGCTTCCCAGCAGACTGAAGACGGACAACAGGGTCTTGCGGGCCGCTTCCTCGTTCCAGGTCCTGTCGCGCTGGATCATGTCCAGCAGAGCATCCATGCCGGGGGCATATTGGCCCCGTGCGATCAGGGCGTTGGCCAGATTCAGGCGGCTGTCCATGTCGTCGGGGTTGGCCTGGATCGCCTGTTCCAGGGCCGCCAGGTCGTCGCCTGTCTTACCGCCCCGGGCAAAATTGAGCCGGGCCTCCAGTTGCTGGGCGCGGTCATCCATGCGCTTGAGGGGGGACAGACTGTCCAGGAGCCGCTGGGCCTCATCCAGATCGTTCAGCTCAGTCAGGATTTCGGCGGCATCCAGCCGGACATCTTCGTTGCCGGCATCGAGCCGGGAGGCCTCGGCCAGGGTTTGAAGGGCGGCGGCGAGGTCGCCATTGTCCCGCTGTTGGGCGGCCTGGACGCGCAGATCGTCGGCCGGGGAAGGGATGATGCGGTCGAGGAACTCACGGACCGATGCCTCGGGCAGGGCCCCTGAGAACTCATCCACCAACTGGCCTCGATAGAAGGCCTTGACGTTGGGTATGCCCCGGATGCCGAACTGGCTGGCCAGTTCCTGATGGAGCTCGGTGTTGACCTTGGCCAGGATGAATTTGCCCTGGTATTCCTCGGCCAGCTTTTCCAGAACCGGCTTGAGCATCTTGCAGGGGCCGCACCATTCGGCCCAGAAATCCACCAGAACGGGGGCTTTCATGGAGCCTTCCAATACGATCTGCTGGAAGTTGCCGGCATCCACGTCAAAAGAGAATGGGTTCATTTCAATCGTCCTGACTTGATGGGTGGGGAATGTGGGGGAGCATCCCTTGCAGATGGGTGCTCCCTGCCACTATTCAAGGCCGGTGGCGGTATGGGCTCAGCCCTTCCCGATGCGCTTGGCCAGCTTGGCTGCCAATCCGGTGTAGGCGGCGGGGGTCAGGGCACGCAATTCGTTCCGGGCATCTTCCGGGATGGCCAGGCCATCGATGAACTTGGCCAGTCGGGCCGCCGTGATGCGCTTGCCCCGGGTGAGCTTTTTCAGTTGCTCGTAGGGTTTTTCCAGGCCGTAGCGTCGCATGACGGTCTGGATGGGCTCGGCCAGGACTTCCCAGTTGGCATCCAGGTCCGCGGCCAGGGCGGCCGGATTGGCCTCCAGCTTGTTCAGTCCGCGCAGCAGGCTTTCGTAGCCCAGCAGGGCGTAGCCCAGGGCGCTGCCCATGTTGCGCAGCACGGTGGAGTCGGTCAGGTCCCGCTGCATGCGGGAGATGGGCAGCTTCTCGGACAGGTGGCGCAGCAGGGCATTGGCCAGCCCAAGATTGCCCTCGGAGTTCTCGAAGTCGATGGGATTGACCTTGTGGGGCATGGTGGAGGAGCCCACCTCGCCTTCCTTGGTCTTTTGCTTGAAATAGCCCAGGGAGATGTAGGTCCAGACGTCTCGGTCCAGGTCCATGAGCAGGGTGTTGGTGCGGGCCACGGCATCGTAGAGTTCGGCCATGTAGTCGTGGGGCTCGATCTGGATGGTGTAGGGGTTGAAGGTCAGGCCCAGCCCGGTCACGAAGCGCTCGGCGAAACCCTCCCAGTTGAGCCGGGGGTAGGCCGCCAGGTGGGCGTTGTAGTTGCCCACGGCACCGTTGATCTTGCCCAGGCATTCCACTTCGGCCAGGCGCTGCATGGCCCGGCGCAGGCGGTAGACCACGTTGGCCATTTCCTTGCCCAGGGTAGTGGGGGTTGCGGGTTGGCCGTGGGTGCGGGACAGCATGGGCAAATCGGACAGTTCGACAGCGAGTTCGGTGAGCTTGCGCTCCACCTGCTTCAGGGCCGGCAGGATCACCTCGGCCCTGGCATCCCGGAGCATGAGGGCGTGGGACAGGTTGTTGATGTCCTCGGAGGTGCAGGCAAAGTGGATGAACTCGGCCACCTTGGCCACTTCTGCCATGCCGGCGGTCTTGTCCTTGAGGAAGTATTCCACCGCCTTCACGTCGTGGTTGGTCACCTTCTCGTGGGCCTTGACGGCTTCGGCATCCGCCAGGGAGAACTCATTCGTGATGCGGTCCAGGGCCTTCACGGTGGCAGGAGAAAAGGTCGGGACTTCCTTGATCCCTTTTTCCGCCGCCAGGGCCTTGAGCCACTCGATCTCGACCCGTACCCGGTAGCGGATCAGGCCGTATTCGCTGAAATAGGGCGATAGCTTGCCACCCGAGCGTCGGTAGCGGCCATCCAGGGGCGAAAGTGCGGTGAGGGAATTGAGTTCCATGGTGCATCCTCAGTGGTGGTTTTGCTGGCGCAGGGCCAGGTTGATCTGGTTGCGGACCGATTTCAGCAGTCCCAGGGTCGGGGCAGGTATCTGTAGCGGGAAGTGGGCGCGGTCACCATATACCAGGCCTACCGGGCGGCCTGTGTTCAGGATGGGCAGCAGCAGGAAGGATTTCGCACCCACATGGGCACGGTACCAGTCGGGGATGCGGCTACGAATGTTGTCGGCTTCCGCATCCTGGATGAGCAGGTCGGCCCCTTTGGAGATGGCGGCATGAAACGCATCGGGCGTGAAACTGAGGGGGATGTGCAGGGCACTCTTGATCTGTTCGGCCTGGGGGCCCATGCCGATGCGGCCGCGCAATTCCTTGCCGCCGGGGGCGATGGCGCAGATGACCACGTTGTCGAAACAATGGGCGCGGAAGAGGAGTTCCGTGGCCACGTGCAGGATATCCGTAAGCCGGCTGTTGTCCAGCAACATGGCGGTCAGATCCTGAAGTCCCGTGATCAGGATGCCGTTGGCATCGTCGGTGGGGAGCTCTTCGCGAGCCTCCCCGGCCACGTCGCGGTTCTCCTCGGGCTGTTCCCTGTCCGTGGGCTTGCTGGATATGCGGCCTTCCAGCAGATGCTTGACCAGCGGGCTGGCACGGGGGTCCACCTGGAGCAGGCGCCCTTCTTTTTCCATGGCCTTGCCAGAGCTGTAGACCGCTTCTGCGAGATGCTCGGCCGGTATGGCGATGGCCTCGCCATACTTCTTGCCGACTTCGGCAATGGCCAGGTGGATGTCCTCGGGGGCAGCATCCCGGGTGCGCAGGTAGAGTTCGTGGGCCATGTTGACCAGGATCTGGGTCCTGCCGGCTTCGTTGGCCGGGGCCTTGACCGGGCCTGGCGGCAGGGGTTGCATGCCCTGGGCCAGGGCGGGGGGCAGGTGCCAGTGGCGGGCCAGGGCCTGGCCGAATTCGTCGTAGGTGACGCCCAGGACTCGCCGGGCTGCCTGATCCTCGGCCAGGCCCTCCTCGGACATCAGTTCCTCCACGGTCTTGGTCCGTTCATAGAAATGCAACCTGGCCATCATGCGGCCCATGTTCCTGAACAGGGTGCAGATGAAGACCTCTTCCCGGTCGCGCACATGAGCCTGACCGGCCAGGGTGCGGCCCAGGATGCCGGAAAAGAAGCTTTCCACCGCCTCGCCCTTGAGTTCCTGGGCCTGGGCGCTGTTGTTGAGGTGTTCGAACAGCATCAGGGACAGGGCCGTATCCCGAATGGTGTCGTAGCCCAGGATCACGATGGCCCGGGAGATGGTGTTGATGGGCTGGCCACCGAAATGGCCGAAATGGGCCGAATTGACGATGCGCAGCAACTTGTTGGTCAGGGATACGTCGCGCAGGATGATGTCGGTCAGATCATCGGTATGGCTGCTTTCCGAGCTGGCCACCCGGCTTACCTGGGAGATCACCTGGGACAAGGCCGGGAAGTCCCGGGTCTTGCTCAAGTCCCGCAGCAGCTCCTGGACTTCCTGGGTTTCGGTGACGGTCATGGCGTCAGTCACGGTGTCGTCCGGGCAAGCTCAGGCCGGCCGCCTGTCCATGTAGGCCTGGGCAACGGTCATGGCGTCCACGTGTTCGAGTTCGCCACCGGCCGGCAGGCCACGGGCGATGCGGCTGACCTTGAGTCCCTGGGCCTTGAGGCGTTCCCCGATGTAATGGGCGGTGGCCTCACCTTCCACGGTGAAGTTGGTGGCCAGGATGATCTCCTCCGTCACCCCGTCCCGGGCCCGTTTCAGCAACCGCTCCAGCCCTATCTCCCGGGGGCCCAGGCCATCCAGGGGAGAGAGTCGGCCCATGAGCACGAAATAGAGCCCGGGATAGGCGTGGGTTTCCTCCATTCGGTTCATGTCCACCGGCATTTCCACGACGCACAGGAGCCGGGGGTCTCGCTTCGGGCTGGCGCACAAATCGCAGACCGGAGTTTCGCTATAGCTGTTGCATCGTTCGCATGGACGCAGCTTTTCCAGGGCCATGCCCATGGCTTGGGCCAGTCGGGCGGCACCGCTTCGATCCCTCTGCAGCAGGTGGTAGGCCATGCGGGCAGCGGACTTGGGGCCGACCCCGGGCAATACCCGCAGTGCGTCGATCAGGTTGGCGAGGGCCGAAGGGGTCATGGGTATGGTAGTGACGAGTGACGAGTGACGTGTGACGTGTTACGGGTTACGAGTTAAGCGTGCCTGGGCGGCATGGCCGTGGGGGCCTGTTGTCACGCGTCGCTCTGTCACCGGTTGTCAAAACGGGAATTTCATTCCCGGTGGCAGGGGCATGCCAGCCGTGACGCCCGACATTTTTTCCTGGCTGGCGGTTTCCACCCGGCGTACTGCGTCATTCACGGCTGCGGCGATCAGGTCTTCGAGCATCTCCTTGTCGTCGCCCATCAGGCTGTCGTCGATGCTGACGCGCTTCACGTCATGCTTTCCGGTCATCAGTATCTTGACCATGCCTGCACCGGCCTGGCCTTCCACTTCCATGTCAGCGATTTCAGCCTGGGCTTTCTGCAGGTTTTCCTGCATTTGCTGGGCCTGTTTCATGAGGTTTCCGATGCCGCCTTTGATCATGTTGTCGTCCTGTCCAAGGGTTGAATGTCTGTCACGGTGGCCTGGCCTTCAGCCATCATGGCCTGTACGAAGGGGTCTCCGTAGATGGCCGCTTCCGCTTCTTCCTGGCGCACCGCCCGCTGCCGGGCCACGATTTCTGCGGGAGCGCCGCCTCCGGTGGCGCCAAACTGGAATTCCACCTTCATCTGCGGGCCCAGCAGATCAACCAGGGCAAGTCGTAACTTCTCGCCCAGGCTGTCGAGCAGGCTTTTCTTGTCTTGTGGCAACCGCAGTACGAGGCGCCGTGCATCATGCTCCACCAGTTCGCACAATGCCGACAATTGCTTGACGCCGCCCTGGAGCCGTCGGGTGATGCCAAACCAGTCGCCATCGAAGGCGCCCGTGGCGGGTGGTGTGGGGCTCATCCCGGGCTCGGGCGCTGGCAGGGAGTTGGGGGGGCGGTCATCTGGCGCGGGTGCATCGAACCCGCGTGGCGGGTTGGGCCGGGCCTGCATGGGCGCACTGCCAGACGGGCGGGCATCGCCTGTGCCGGGCGTGAGCATGGACGTGCGGTCAGGTATCGTCGTGTCGGGAACGAAGGCCAGCATGCGCAGCAAGGTCATGGTGAAACCGGCGAATTCGTCCGGTGCCCATTCCAGATCCCGGCGCCCAAGGGTGGCGATCTGGTAATGCAGTTGGATGGTCTCCGGGTCCACGATGCCCGCCAGGGAAAATAGCCGCTCCCGGTCGGGGAAATCGGTGGGGATGGCATCGGGCACGGCCTGGGCCAGGGCGGCCTGTTGCAGCAACAGGGCCAGATCCTGCAACGCGGCGTCGAAGGACAGGCTGCGCTCGGAGATGGCCTCGGCTTCCTGCATCAGGCGAGCGCCATCCTGGGTTGCCAGCGCTTCCAGCAGCGGAAACAGGTAGGCCTGGTCCACGGTGCCCAGCATGTCCCGGGTGTCGGCCTCCCGAATCTGGCCGCTGCCATAGGCGATGGCCTGGTCGGTGAGCGAGAGGGCGTCCCGCATGCTGCCTGCAGCGGCCCGGGCCAGGAGATTCAGGGCGCCGGCCTCAAAAGGTACGCTTTCTCCCTTCAGGACATGGCTCAGGTGTTCGGCCACCCGTCCCGGCGGCATCTGCTTGAGGTTGAATTGAAGGCAGCGGGACAGGACCGTGACGGGGACTTTCTGGGGGTCCGTGGTGGCCAGGATGAAGATGACGTGGGCCGGTGGCTCTTCCAGCGTCTTCAACATGGCGTTGAAGGCACTCTTGGAGAGCATGTGCACTTCGTCGATGATGTAGATCTTGTAGCGGCCTGCGGTGGGCGCGTACTGGGCGTTTTCCAGCACCTCCCGCATGTTGTCCACACCGGTGTAGGAGGCGGCGTCGATCTCGATCAAGTCCACGAACCGGCCGGCCTCGATCTGCTGGCAGGCCGGGCAGGTGCCGCAGGGGGTGGCCGTGATCCCGGTCTCGCAGTTCAGGCACTTGGCCAGGATGCGTGCCAGGGTCGTCTTGCCGCAACCCCGGGTGCCGGTGAACAGATAGGCATGGTGCAGACGCCCCTGGGTCAGGGCGTTGCTGAGGGCCCGGACCACGTGCTCCTGCCCCACCAGCTGTTCAAAACTGCGGGGACGCCATTTGCGTGCGAGGACCTGATGGCTCATGGGTGAAATCCGGGCTTGGGAAAAAGGGTGGCGAGCCTAACCCCCGGCACTGGCATCTGCTGCTGTGGCTGCTTCCTTCCGGACCTGACCAGGTTCACAGCATAGCCATGCGGGGAGACCCGCCACGGTGCATTTTACCCCAGATCAGGAACTTACTGATCGTCCATTGGACGTGACAGCCGACGGGCCCGTACCGATTCCGCAAGGCCGCGCAACAACGTGTCGGTATCGTCCCAGCCGATGCAGGCGTCCGTGATGGACTGGCCGTACACCAGAGGTTTGCCCGGGCACAGGTCTTGCCGGCCTTCGGTCAGGTGACTTTCGATCATGATGCCCATGATGCGCTGGTCACCGGCGGCGATCTGCTGCATCACGTCCTGGCCAACCGTGATCTGACGCTGATACTGCTTGCTGGAGTTGGCGTGGGACAGGTCGATCATGACTTGCTGGCGCAGGCCGGCGCCGGCGAGCTCGGTGCAGGCGGCATGCACGCTTTCGGCATCGTAATTGGGCTTTTTCCCGCCGCGCAGGATGACATGGCAATCCTCGTTGCCTGCCGTCTTGAATACCGCCACATGGCCGGATTTCGTCACCGAGACGAAATGATGGCGCGCCGCCGCCGCCTTGATGGCATCCACCGCAATCTTCAGGTTGCCATCGGTGCCGTTCTTGAAACCTACCGGGCAGGACAGGCCGGATGCCAGCTGGCGGTGGGACTGGGATTCGGTGGTCCGGGCGCCGATGGCGCCCCAGGCAATCAGGTCGGCGATGTACTGGGGCGAGATCAGGTCCAGGAACTCGGTGCCGCAGGGCAGCCCCAGTTCGTTCAGTTCCAGCAGCAGCTTGCGGGCCAGGCGCAGGCCCTCGTTGATGTCGAAACTGTCGTTCAGATGGGGGTCGTTGATCAGTCCCTTCCAGCCCACGGTGGTGCGGGGCTTCTCGAAGTAGACGCGCATGATGATGACCAGGTCGTGTCTCAGTTCCTCAACCAGAGGCTTCAGTCGTCGTGCGTAATCCAGGGCCGCTGCCGGATCGTGGATCGAGCATGGTCCGACCACCACGACCAATCGGTCATCGGCACCGCGCAACACGTCGTGGATGCCGTTTCGGGCATCGAAAGTGGTCTTCAGGGCCGGCTCGCTTGCCTTGAGCTCGCGCATGATCTGCATGGGGGCCAGCAGTTCGTCGCTCTGCTCGATGCGGGTGTCATCGGTACGGTAACCGGCCATAGTCTTGCTCCTTGAGTTTGCCCGCCCCAAAACGAAAAAACCGCCAGGGGCCTGGCGGTTTTCGGGGAATCTGCGATCCGTCTCGCGTCAATCTCTCCCGACCGCCAGGGGCGTGGGATAAAAGCCAAAAAAGAAGAACGCATTGCGGAAGTACATGAATCGGATGCTATCAGAGGGCAATGGTGCGCTGCAAGGTCAAGGATCGGGTGGCATGAGGATGTGGTCATCGGGTGTGGCAATTTTGTCGACATGCCGTGAACGAGAGGAGGGAAGGCGGCCGTGAGGAGTACAAACACCATTCATCCAGGCCAGGGATGCGCCTGGAATAACTGCGTGCTCATGATTTATTTGTTTTAATGAAAATCCCAAAAAATCAACAAACGGGAGGTGACCATGGCTATCACGGATTGGCCGGAGGGGGATCGTCCTCGGGAAAAATTGTTGGCACGGGGACCCCAGGCCCTGTCGGACGCAGAGCTGCTGGCCATATTCCTGCGGGTCGGCGTCCGGGGGAAAAGTGCCGTGGATCTGGCCAGGGATCTGGTAAGCCATTTCGGTGGCTTGACCCGCTTGTTTTTTGCCAGTCGCCAGGAATGCGTGGCGATGCCCGGGTTGGGCGACGCCAAATATGCCCAATTGCAGGCGGTCCTGGAAATGGCTCGGCGTGCCCTGGGTGAAACCTTGCAACAGGGTGATGTCCTTGGGTCACCCCAGGCGGTGCGTGATTACTTGCGTCTGCGCATGGCCGGCCTGGGGCATGAGGTGTTCATGGCCGTGTTCGTGGATTCCCAGAACCGGGTTCTTGAGGCCGAGGAACTGTTCCGGGGCACACTGACCCAGACCAGCGTGTACCCCAGGGAAGTGGTCAAGCGTGCCCTGGCCCACAACGCGGCGGGCATCATCCTGGCCCATAACCATCCCTCAGGCGTGGCGGAACCCTCCCAGGCGGACCGCTGGCTGACAGACCAGCTCAAGCAGGCACTGGCCTTGGTGGATGTGCGTGTGCTGGATCATTTCATCATCGCCGGGTCGGGCAGTCTTTCCTTTGCAGAACGGGGTTTGCTTTGACGATCTTCAAATAACTGTGGTATAACTCTCGTCTTTCTCTGCAACCGGATTGATCAGGGGTGCCCCATGGCCCGTGTATGTAAAGTAACCGGCAAGAAGCCGATGGTGGGTAACAATGTGTCCCACGCCAATAACAAGACCAAGCGTCGTTTCCTGCCCAACCTGCAGTCCCGCCGGTTCTGGGTCGAGAGCGAGAACCGTTGGGTACGCATGCGCGTCACCAACGCTGCCCTGCGTCTGATCGACAAGGTAGGCATCGATGCCGTCCTGGCCGACCTGCGCGGTCGTGGCGAACGCGTGTAAGGAGAGTGAACCATGGCTAAAGGCGGACGCGAGAAGATCAAGCTGGAATCCACGGCGGGTACCGGCCATTTCTATACCACCACCAAGAACAAGAAGACCATGCCGGAGAAGATGTTGATCAAGAAATTTGATCCGGTCGCACGAAAGCATGTGGACTACAAGGAAACGAAGCTCAAGTAGGTTCTTTGGTGGTCTTTGAAAAAGCCCTGTTTTCACAGGGCTTTTTTGTTTTATGGTCTGCGGTCGGTGATGGCCAAGCATGCCCAAAAGGTTGATTCGATGGGCATAGGATGGGACACTCATGGTCCCGTTTAATATGGCCCACCATGCGCGAGCGTCTTTTTATCACCATTTCGGATGAGCGCAACGTCCGTCAATTCGCTGTCAACCGGTTGGTGGGCAAGGTATTGGTGTACGTTCTTTCCGGGCACACCTTGCTGTTCGTGGCAGGATTGATCGGACTGGGTTGGATGGCCCATCAATATGATGCCATCAAGTTTGCCAAGGATTCCCTGGCCGCCGCGTATGAAGCCGAGGCGGCGCGCAAGGACAGGCTGAGGGATGCTGCCGAGGCTGAAATGGAAAAACTCAATCGCATGATTGAGGAAAAGCGGGAAGAGTTGCAGATCATCAGCCAAGTGGCCGAGGCCCGCCCGGCCAAGGTCAGTTTTTCCATCCCCCGCTTCACTCAACGCACGTCGCTTTCCGATTCCGATGCCCGGTTGTTTGCCCGCGCCATTCCTTCCGGTTCGCCGGTTCCCGGAATGGAGGTGTCCAGCGGTTTTGGCAGTCGTATCCATCCCATACACCAGCGGCGCTTTTTCCATTACGGCATGGACTTCGATACCCCTGTGGGCACGCCGATTCAAGCCACGGCGGACGGGGTGGTGGAATTTGCCAGGGACACGCGTGGCGGCTATGGGCGGCTGATTACCCTGCGTCATGCCCACCAGTTCCGGACGGCCTATGCACACCTGGAGGAGATCCATGTGGAGCCGGGCCAGGTGGTGCGCAAAGGGGATGTGCTGGGGCTGACTGGGAATAGTGGCATTTCCACCGGGCCGCATCTCCATTACGAGATCATTTATCAGGGCAAGCCCCTGAATCCGTATCCTTACGTGGCGATGGAGCCAGCGCCGGCTCCCTTTACCAACGAACCCAGGAGTGCCCAATGGGTCTCTTTGCTCGAATCCCCAACTCGGTAGGTGAAAAAACAGAGAAGACGGTCATTGCCAAGGGCACCCGCATCGTGGGGCGACTGGAACTGGACGCGTTGCTGCTCATTGATGGCGTGGTAGAGGGTGAGCTGGATTCCACCTCTGAAGTCTCTATAGGGACCAATGGGTATTTCAAGGGTGAAATGCGGGCCCGGCAAGTGATCGTCAGCGGTCGCACCGAAGGCACCGTCACCTGCGACAAGCTGGAAATACTGAACAACGGTTCAGTGACCGGTACCGCCGAGGTGCGCGAACTCACCATCGAGCCCGGCGGCAAGTTCTTTGGCCAAAGCCGGGAGGCGGCTGTGCCCCTTCTTGAGTCTCCCCAGACCATCAAGTCCCGTCGCGCCGAGCCTGAACTCAAGCCCGGACAAGACTGACGCTCCTTGCTCAGCCCAGGGGGGGGCTGGCCGGCTGGGCCAGGTGTATGACCCTCTGGGGGTAGGGAATTTCGATGCCTTCCATCTGGAAGCCCTCCCAGATGGCCCAGTTAATGTCCGACTTCAGGCGCATCAATCCTTCCTCCGGGTCGGTAATCCAGACCCGGAGCTCCAGGTTGATGCCGTTGTCGCCAAACCCTGCCAGGAGTACCCGGGGCTCCGGATCTTCCAGTACGCGAGGGTGCACCGAGGCCGCCAGCATGATGGCCCGGGCTCGATCCAGATCCGCGCTATAGGCCACTTGGACAGGTATGCCGACCCGGTTCTGGCTGTCTGCCAGGGTATGGTTGACCACGGGATGCGTGATCAGGGTCTCGTTGGGCAGAATGTACTCGGTGCCGTCCCGGCTCCGGATGACGGTGTAGCGTGTGGCGATTTCCTTCACCTCGCCGAATCGGCCGTCCACGGTCACCATGTCCCCGATCCGTATGGACTGTTCCAGCAGCAGGGTGAAGCCCGAGAAGTAATTGCTGGCGATCTTTTGCAGGCCCAGGCCCAGGCCCACGCCCAGGGCTCCACCGAATACCGTCAGGGCTGTCAGGTCGATCCCGACCAGGGGGAGCGTGATCAACACGGCCAGAACAAGCAATATCGTCCGAATGATCTTGCTGAAGGCCACCTTGATGTTGGGGGTCCAGGCCATGCCCGCAATCAAGCGGTTTTCGATCAGCGTGCCCAGGGAGAGGGCCGCCACCACCGTGCCTGCCACGGTCAGCAGCCCGATGCTGGCGGTATAGATGGAGATGTGTTGCTTGCCCAGTTGGAAGCCGATCCCATCCATGGCCTCGACCAAGGGTGTCAGGAACCCGGTGATATGCAATGCCACGGCACCCCAGACCAGCCAGGAGACCGTGCGCTCCACGCTACGCAACAAGGCCCCGGGCTGGAAGACCGTGCGCAGGAAGAAGAAGGTCATCTGGATCAGGAACATGGAAAGCAGCAGCGGCTGGGCCAGGTTGAGCAAGTGCACGCTTTGCCATAGGGCCAGTACGGGACGTCCCACCAGGATCAGGATCAATGCGCCCAGGGGCACCAGGAAAAATTTCCATTCGTGGGCATGCCAGTCAGTCTGGCTCTGAGGGGCCAGGCGCTGTACGAAATGACGGATCGCGAACCAGCTCAGGACCACAGCGGCCACGATGAGGCTGGCCTGGGTCAGGATCACTGAGCTGGACAAGTCGCTCAGCAGGGCATCCAGAAGGGTGTGTACCGGTGCGGGAGGGGAGGCGTTCATGGTCTGTAGGGGGTTGAGTGAAGCAGGTGACGCTGCCAGTTTTCCGTGTAGGCCCGGGTTAATCCGGGGATGCCGGTCAGGATAAGCAGGTTTTCGGAATTCCTGAACTGGGCGGCGCGGGTAAAGTTGTAACTGCCGGTGATGACGGCTCCTTCGGG
>DYHB01000135.1 GCA_020724415.1 Thiobacillus sp. | reverse complement strand
AAGGCCTCAGGTCGCCATCGTCGCTGGCGGCTGCCAGGGCTTCCTCCACCCGATGGTTGCGCGGAATCAGCCAGGGGTTGGCCTGTCTCATGGCCTCGGCGCGGTCCGTCGGGGTCATGGCTTCGGTCGCCCAGCGGGCCCGCCAGCGCTCCAGCCAGCGCTCCAGGCCCGGCTGGCCCGGGAACAGGGCGCGCAGGCCGGACTCGTTGCCTTCCGCCGCATCGGCCAGCCGGCGCCAGGCCAGCGTGTAGTCCACCTGCTGGGCATGCAGCAGGTCCAGCCAGGCTTCGCCCAGGGCTGTATCGCCATGGTCCTCATGACCCGGACCACCGGACAATCCCAGTTTGGCGCGCAAACGGGTCAGCCAGTGGTGCTGGTAGCGGGCCGGAAAGGCATCGATGACCTCGGTGGCCAGATCAATGGCCCGGCCTTCATCGTCGGAGAACAGGGGCAGCAGCGTCTCGGCCAGTCGGGCCAGATTCCACAAGGCGATGCGGGGCTGGGCCTCATAGGCGTAGCGGCCCATTTCGTCGATGGAGCTGAATGCCGCCCGAGGGTCGTAGGCCTCCATGAAGGCACAGGGTCCGAAGTCGATGGTCTCGCCGGAGATGGCCATGTTGTCGGTATTCATCACGCCGTGGATGAAGCCCACGTGGACCCATTGGGCGATGAGGGCGGCCTGGCGTTCGGACACGGCACGCAGGAAGGCCAGGTAGCGGTCTGCGCCGTCGGTCAATTCCGGATAGTGGCGGTCGATGGCGTAGTCGGCCAGCTGGCGTATCTGGTCCAGGTGGCCGTGGGCGGCAAAATACTGGAAGGTGCCCACCCGCAGATGGCTGTCGGCGATGCGGGTGAGGATGGCTCCGGGCAGGGTGCGTTCACGGAATACCGGCTCCCCCGTGGCCACCACCGCCAAGGCCCGGGTGGTGGGTATGCCCAGGGCATGCATGGCCTCGCCGATCAGCACCTCCCGCAGCATGGGGCCCACGGCGGCCTTGCCGTCGCCCCGGCGGGAAAAGGGCGTGCGCCCCGATCCTTTAAGGGCGATGTCCCGGCGCTGGCCATGGACGTCGATCACCTCGCCGATGAGCAGGGCGCGGCCATCGCCCATCTGGGGGTTGAATTGGCCAAACTGATGGCCGGCGTAGGCCTGGGCGATGGGCTGGGCCCCCTCGGGCAGGGTGTTTCCGGAAAACATGTCTGCCAGGCGGGGGGTGTCGAGCGGGTCCAGATCCAGGCGCAGCTGCACAGCCAGATCGGGGTTGAAGTAGAGCAACTGGGGCGCGGGCACGGTGGCGGGCGGGCAATGGGCATAGAATCCCGCCAGGTCTCGGACATAACTGTTGTCAAAGGGGATCGCCCGGTGGGGCGTGGGGCTGTCGGGGGTGGCGGTGGTCATGGGCGGCCTGGGCCTTTCGGGTCAATAGAGGGGTCCATGACGGAAGGTGAGGCCGCTCTTCCTGAATTCCACCCTGTCGCCAATAGGGGAACGGGCCACGCCACCCTCCCGGGGCCGGGAGGATGGGCGCTGTTGTTATTGGGTGCCGCCCACGGTGAGCCCGTCGATCTTCAGGGTGGGCTGGCCGACGCCCACGGGAACGCTTTGGCCATCCTTGCCGCAGGTGCCCACACCCGGGTCCAGGTTCATGTCATTGCCGATCATGGAGACCCGGGTCAGCACGTCCGGACCGTTGCCTATCAGGGTGGCGCCCTTGACCGGATAGGTGAGCTTGCCATCCTCGATCATCCAGGCCTCGGCGGCGGAGAACACGAACTTGCCACTGGTGAGGTCCACCCGGCCGCCGCCGAAGTTGACGGCATAGAGTCCGTTCTTGACCGAGGCGATGATCTCTTCGGGATCCCGACCCTGGTCACCCTGGCCGGCCAGCATGTAGGTATTGGTCATGCGTGGCATGGGCAGGTGGGCGAAGGATTCGCGCCGGCCGTTGCCGGTGGGAGCCATGCCCATCAGGCGGGCGTTCATGCTGTCCTGCATGTAGCCCTTGAGGATGCCGTCCTCGATCAGGGTGGTGCACTGGGTGGGGTTGCCTTCGTCGTCCACGTTGAGGGAGCCGCGCCGATCGGGCAGGGTGCCGTCGTCCACCACGGTGACGCCGGGGGCGGCGACCCGCTGGCCGATACGGCCCGAGAAGGCGGAACTGCCCTTGCGGTTGAAGTCGCCCTCCAGGCCATGCCCAATGGCTTCGTGGAGCAGGATGCCGGGCCAGCCGGAACCCAGGACCACGGTCATGGTCCCCGCAGGGGCGGGGCGGGCATCCAGGTTGGTGAGGGCCTGGTGGACGGCCTTTTCTGCATAATCCTTGAGCAGGGCGTCGCTGAAGTAGCCATAGTCGAACCGGCCGCCTCCCCCGGCACTGCCTTGTTCCCGGCGGCCCTGGTCTTCGACGATGACCTGGAGGGATACCCGCACCAAGGGCCGCACATCGGCGGCGACCCGGCCATCCAGGCGGGCGATGTAGATCACCTCGTACTCGCTGGCCAGGCTGGCCATGACCTGGCTCACGCGAGGATCCAGAGCCCGTGCGTAGGCTTCCAGGCGATGCAGGAGGGCCACCTTGGCGGCTTCGTCCAGGGAGGCCAGGGGGTCGACCTGGGCATACAGGCTGCGGGACTGGACGGCCCGGGTCTGGGCCACGATGGCCGATTGGCCGGCCTGGGCGATGGATCGCACCGTGCCGGCCGCCTGGCGGATGGCCGCCAGGGAGATGTCGTCGGAATAGGCGAAGGCGGTCTTGTCGCCCACCACGGCGCGCACTCCCACGCCCTGGTCGATGTTGAAGCTGCCCGACTTGACCTGGCCCTCTTCCAGGCTCCAGGCCTCGGAACGGCTGTACTGGAAATAGAGGTCGGCATCATCCAGACGATGGGCGGAGAGCAGTCCGAAGACGTTGCCGAGGGCTGGCGGGTGGAGTTCGTTGGGGGTCAGCAGCAGGGCTTCTGCCGTCCCCAGCAGTTGTTCGGGCGCGTTCATGGCGTACCTTCGAAAACGGTGAGTTCGATCCGGCTGGTGCAGTCCAGCGAGCGGTGTTTCAGGGCCGGCAGGCTGGTGCGCAGGCTGTCCTGGTAGGCCCGGTTGATGCCGGCCACCACCACGCCGGAGCCCCTGGGCAGGCGGTCCAGGACATTGCCCCAGGGGTCGACGATCATGCTGTCGCCGTGGGTTTCCCGGCCAGACAGGTGATAGCCGCCCTGGGCGGGTGCGATGACGTAGGCCAGATTCTCGATGGCCCGGGCCCGGACCAGGGTTTCAAAGTGGGCCTTGCCGGTGGTGGCCGTGAAGGCGGCTGGGATGAGGATGATGTCCACGTCGCCCATGGCCCGGTAGAGTTCCGGAAAGCGCAGGTCGTAGCATATGGACAGGCCCAGTCGGCCAAAGGGACTGTCCACCACCACCACGCTTTGGCCGGGCTTGATGGTGTTTTCCTCCCGGTAGTGTTCATTGCCCAGGTCCAGGCCGAACAGATGGATCTTGTCATAGCGGGCCACCTGGCGCCCCTTGTCGTCGTAGACCAGGCAACTGTTGTACACCTTGCGGGCGCTGCCGCATTCCAGGGGCACCGAACCGCCCACCAGCCAGATGCGGTGCTTCTTGGCCTGGGCGGCGAGGAATTTCTGGATCGGCCCCTTGCCCGGCTCTTCCCGGGCGGCCACCTTGTCCGAGTCCTTGAGGCCCATGATGGCGAAATATTCCGGCAGTGCCACCAGCTTGGCGCCCGAGGCGACAGCGATCTGGATCAGCCGTTCCGCCTCGGCCAGATTGGCGGGCACGTTGGGACCGGAAGCCATCTGGATGGCGGCTACCCGGATGATGCCGGAGGGTTCATGGCTGGTCTTTGCCGTGGTGCGGCCACGGGGCTTGGCGAAACTGGAGCCGGATTTACTCGTCACGGGCGATGTCCCATCGGTTAGGTCAGAGTCGAAAGTTACACATTGCATTACACCTGGGCAAGTCGGGTGCCAACGGTCATGGTAAGCCGGTCTCCTGGGGGCGCGTGCGGGGCAGCTTTCTCACCTGGGGATCGGTCCAGCTTCCGGTGATCAGATATTCGAATGCACTGGCCTTGCCCACCGGGTTTTGCAGGAGCTTGCCCGCCACCAGGGCGCCCACGCCCACTGCCGGGCCACCCAGCAGGGCGCCAGCCACGGCCAGACTTTCGTCGATGCGGGGCTCGATCCCCACCCTGAGATCCTGGGTTTCCTGGGCCAGGTGTATCTGGCCCTTCATCTGGACGGTGGCCGCCGGGCCCTTGATGCGCAAATCGGGCAGGTAGGCCACGCCCCGTTCGATGTGGATGTCGCCTTCGATGCTGTCGAAGGCAAAGCCCTCGCTGAATACATCCCTGAAGTCCAGCACGATGCGCCGTGGCAGGGCCTGCAGGCTGAGAATGCCGAGCAGGCGGCCTGCGCCGGGATCGAGCCGGGTGAACTGGCCGCTTTTCATCTTCAGCTTGAGGCTGCCGCCCAGGGCCTCCAGCTTGAAGTCTTCCGGCCTGCCTTGCCAACGGATCGTGCCGGAGAGCAGGCCGTTGCCGTTCTTCAGGCCTTCGGTCAGGCCCAGGCGGCGCAGGAGCTTGCCGATGTTGTCGGAGCCCACCCGGATAGCCAGTTCGGTGGTCTGCCGGTGGGAGGCCGAGAGCCAGCCGCTGCCTTCCAGACGGCCATCGGGATTGCTCAGGACGAGACTTCGGGTTCGCAGTCCCGTGCGCTCGGCTTCCATGTAGGTATTCACCTGGCCCAGTTCCAGCTCACCCAGACTCAGGTTCTGGATGTTGAGCTCCAGGATGCGGGGCAGTTCAGCCGGGTCCATGGCCTTGCCCCCGCCACTGGCCCGGCCGCTGGGGGACGGCCAGGCCAGCTTCTGGAAATGCCCGGCCAGACGCTTGCCCGGCAGGCCGCCCGCGTCGGTGTACAACACCTGGCCTGTGACTTCCTTGCTCTGGATGTCCACCTCCCAGCCCTTATGGATGGGCTGGGCCTTGACCCGGGCAGTGTGAAAGTCCCGGTCCAGCAGGGTCAACTCGGCCACGGTCAGGTCCAGGCCCAGCAGCGTGGGTCCGGGTTCCGGCTGGTTGGCGCCGTCATCCGGCAACCAGGTGCGCCACGCATCCAGGTCCAGCTTGCGCAGATTCCCGCTGGCGCGGATGCCGGGTGCGTTGGGCAACTCGGGCTCCTGGCCAGGCCCGAAGTGCACGGCCATGCGCGTGCCTTCCTGGTCTCCCGGCTTGAATTTCAGGGCCAGGATGCGGCCGTAATTGATCCTGAATGTCTGGCTGCTGTCCTCGGAATCGCTGTTGCTGACCGTCAGGGGTACGATCTGGCCAGCGGGCTTGCTGAAGGGCGGGGGCAGATTCACTGCGATGCCGTTGAGGTCGGACCGGATCTGCAGCGTGGTGTGCTTGGGACGCAGGGAGACCACGGCTTGGTAGGGGGCGCTGCCGCGGATGCTGCCGCTGAGGTTTTCCGGCAGCCAGG
>DYHB01000013.1 GCA_020724415.1 Thiobacillus sp. | reverse complement strand
GACCCGATGACCAGGGCTGCCGTCAGCACCCCCATGGTCAGGCGGTTGGCGGCATGGTTGAGCTGCTGGCCGAAATGATCCAGCCGCTTCACGTCCAGGTCGATGCGCAGGCGGCCGCGCCGGGCCTGGCGGAACAGGCGGGCCAGGTCCCGGGGCAGGCCCAGCAGGACATCGCTGACTTCCTTCATGCCATGCCGGGCCCGTTTGACCAAGGCATCCGGGGCGTAGCGCCCGGCAATCACCTGGAGCACGAAGGGTTCCAGATGGTCCACCATGTGGAAATCCGGATTGAGCTGGTGGCCCAGGCCCTCCAGGGTGATCAGGGCCTTGAACAGCAGGGTCAGGTCGGCCGGCAGGGACAGGTTGTTTTCCCGCAGGATGGCGGTGAGGTCCGACAACAGGGGCCCGAAACGGATTTCCTTCAGGGGCAGGTCGTCGTAGGCGAACATGATCTCGGACAGGTCATAGGCCAGCTTGTCCTCGTCCACGTCGGCATCCCCGGCCCAGAGGGTGAGCACGTTGAGCATGTCCTGCTCGTTCTTGCGGATCAGGGCCGAAAGGAAATCGGTGATCTGGGCCCTGCGCACATCGGTCAGGCGCCCCACCATGCCGAAATCCAGCATGCCGATGCGGTTGCCGGGCAGGTAGATCACGTTGCCCGGATGGGGATCGGCGTGATAGTGGCCGTGGACCAGGATCATCTTCAGCACGGCATCCGCGCCCCGGGCCGCCAGCAGGGGGAGGTCCATGGCGGCCGCCCGGGCCGATTCCATGTCGGTCCCCGCGATGCCCACCAGTTCCTCCTGGACATTCACCGTCTCGCCGCAGAATTCCCAATAGACCTTGGGGATGTGGATATTCGCATCATCGGCGAAGTGGCGGGCGAAGACATCGATATTGCGGGCTTCCCTGACCAGGTCCAGCTCGCTCATGAGGGAACGGCGCAACTGGCTGACGATCTGGATCGGCCGATACCGGCGGATCTCCGGCAATTCCAGGTCCATCAGCCGGGCCACATGGTGCAGGATGCGCAAATCCGCCTCCACCTTGGCCACGATGCCCGGGCGGCGCACCTTCACCACCACCGCCGTGCCGTCCTTCAGGCGGGCCCGATGCACCTGGGCTATGGAGGCGGCGGCGAAGGCTTCCGGTTCGAAATGGTCGAACACGGCCTCCAGGGGGCGTTGGAAATGGGCCTCCAATTGAGGCTTCAGGGTCTCGAAGGGGACCGGCGGAACGCGGTTGTGCAGTTGCTCGAATTCCGCGATCCAGGACGGCGGGAAGACATCCACCCGGCTGGCCAGCACTTGGCCAAGCTTCACGAAGGTGGGCCCCAGGTCGGTCAGGGCCAGGCGGATGCGCACCGGCAGTTCCAGGTGTTCCACCTGGCTCGATGCCTGACGATGCAGCAGGCGCCCGGCCTTCTCCAGCAGTTTTTCGATGCCGATGACGCGCACCACGTCGCCCCAGCCATAATGGATCAGGACCGAGGCGATCTCGTGCAGGCGGGGCAGATCCCGCACCATGGAGAAGGTTTCACGCAACATCAGGCGCGCATTCCATTCAAGAAAGAATCCGGGACGCAGACCGGTTTGTCTGGGCCCGGGTCAAGCCCGACGGAGCCGGGCGGCATCATCCCCCGACCCGGGGCGTGTTCCGGCACACGCCGGCTCAGTCCGCCTTCCTGTCCAGGCTGTCGGCCAAGCCGCGCAGGATGCCGGAAGTCACCGCGCTCAGCCGTTCGCCCGCCAGCTGTGCATTGCGCACGGCCTCCTTGCCTGAATCCCCTGCCACGGCGGACATCTGCCGGGTCAGGGCTTCCAGCACCGACCGGGTCTGGGCCGCCGTATCGGTGCCGGATCTGCTGAGATGCTCATAGACCCGGGCGAATTCGTCCTTGAGGACTCCCTGGCTTCGTTCCCCGGTGGCCTTGAGGGTGGCCACCATGTCATCGTCCAGCCCCTTGACGGCATCGTAGGCAGTCTTCAGGTCTTCTTCGGCAAATCGCCGTCCCGCCTGCCAGGACTCATCCATGGCGAGCTTCATGGCGAACAGGGCCTTGCTGAGGGCATCGTCCATGCCGTGCATGTCACTGCGCAGGCTATCCCCCGCCTGGGCTGCCTGGGGCCCGAGGCCATCGCCCAGGCCTTCCACCGTATCCCGCATCACGGACTTGATGGCGGCCGGATCCGTTTCCCGCCTCAACAGGGCATCCACCACGATGCGGCGCACCCGCTCCCGGAGGTCGCCTCCGTCACTGGCCGCTTCGCTGACAGGAATGCGTACATCGTTCTGGTCGGTCATGGTCATGCTCCTTCTTTGAGTGCCTTGCATATTCCAATAGTAGCGCAGACTGCCAGAAGTTCCGGACCTGGGCCCAGGCCCGGAGAAAATATGGAGCCCGTCTGTGCGCCCTGTAGACAAATCCGGGACAAGCTGGCTTAATGCCGTGAAAAATCAATCAAATATGGAGACATGTTAGTGCCGTTTCTCGTGCCATGGATCTTGCCATCTCGATCATCACTTGTGGGCTTGGCCATTGCGCTGGCATTGACCGGCACCGCCCTGCCCGTGCGTGCTGACGAAAACAGCCTGCGCGAATCTCTGATAAATGCGGCCGAACCCCTGCTCAGTTATGCCCTGGACCTGATTGGTGCACCCTACAAGTTTGGCGGCGAAGATCCAGAAACCGGGGTGGATTGCAGCGGTTATGTTCGCCATGTGTACAAGCAGACGGCAGACATCGAACTGCCCCGCAGCGCCCGCCAGATCAGCACCCGGGGCGACGAGGTGGCACCGGAAAACCTGAAGCCCGGGGACTTGGTGTTTTTCAACACCATGCGCAAGTCCTTTTCCCATGTGGGCATCTATACCGGCAACAACCAATTCGTGCATGCCGCCAGTTCCCGGACGGGTAGTGTGACCGTATCCAACCTCAAGGATGGCTACTGGGCCAGGCGCTTTGATGGCGCCCGGCGCATCCTGCCTTCCACCGGCCTGGAATAAGTCCGGCTCAGCCGGGGGTGCGCTGGCCCGGCATGAATTTGTGGACGCACCCCAGTTCTGAGCCCAACACCCCCTGGCGAACCGCCTCGATAGCCTGGGGGCGCGGAAAGCTCTTGCGCCAGGCGATGGATACCGTTCTGTAGGGCGGCTTGTCCGCGAACGGGCGCAAGGACAGCAGATCATCCCCGATGTTGTTCATCCGCGTGGCCGTGCAGGGCAGCACCGTGATGCCCACGCCGCTGGCCACCATGTGGCGTATGGTTTCCAGGGACGAGCTTTCCAGGGTCTTGGCCAGGCCTCCGCTGGCCGTGCGGTTCAGGGCCGGACAGGCTTGCAGTACCTGGTCCCGGAAACAATGGCCGCTGCCCAGCAGCAACATGTTTTCACTGTCCAGATCAGCGTTCTTGACGCTTTTGCGCTTGCGCCAGGGGTGGCCGGCCGGCAGGGCCACCAGAAACGGTTCGTCATACAGGGGCAAGGCCACCAAGCCGGGGTCTTCCACCGGGGTGGCGATGAGCATGGCATCGATTTCGCCCTTGCGCAGCTTTTCGGTCAGGACCCGGGTGTAGTTCTCTTCCAGCAGCAGTGGCATCTGGGGAACCGCACGGTGCAATTCGGGTATGAGGCTGGGCAAGAGATAGGGGGCGATGGTGTAGATGACCCCCAGGCGCAAGGGCCCGGCCAACTCATCCTTGGCCGCCATGGCCATGTCCTTGATGCCGTCCACCAGTTCGAAAATCCGGGAGGACTGCTCCACCACTCGTTCTCCGGCGGGGGTGATGCTGACTTCGCCTCCGCCTCCCCGCTCGAACAGCATCACGCCCAGTTCCTCTTCCAGCTTCTTGATGGCGACGGAGAGGGTGGGCTGGGCCACGTAGCAGGCCTCGGCGGCACGGCCGAAGTGGCGTTCCCGGGCCACGGCCAGGACATACTTGAGTTCGGTCAGGGTCATCCGGATCGCCTCAGTCAGGCCAGGTCGGCCGCCAGGGAGGCGCGCACCTCCTCGGGCACCGTCAGGTCCAGACTCAGGGCCGGGTGGTCGATGCCGGCCAGGAGGGTGGCGCCCTCCTTGACCGCACCACACATGGCAGGACTCAGCTCGAAGCGCATGAAGTGGACCGAGGCAGTCTTGTCATCGGTACTGCGCTCCAGGTCTTCGTTGGCGATGGGGTACACCTTGTCGAAGCCCTTCACCTGGAGCCACACCCTGTTCTCCACCCCCACCAGCCGGGCCAGGGCCTGGCGACGCTCCTCCACATCGGGATATTCGATCATGAAGGTGGCCTTCCAGTTGCTGCCATCGGGAATGAGCGGGTTGTAGACGTCCAGTTCTTCCTGGATCAGCTCAGGCTCGAACATGCGTTCCAGGCGCAGCATCTCCTGGACCTGATATTGCATGGTCAAGGCGTCTTCGAAATACAGGGCGGCATGATCGCCCAGGGCCAGGCGACGGGTCTTCTTGTGCGCCATCACCCGGGCGCGGAACTCGGGGCGGATGCGGGCGTATTGCTCCAGGCTGTAGAGCGTGTCATGGGTCAGAGCGGGCATCTTGATTTCCTCACGATAGGGCTGAATGAAGTCGGAAGGCGCAGGCTCCCTGTTCACAGGCCATAGGCCTTCCGGATCAGGGTCATGGGATGTTCCGGCGCGGAACCGTCACCCCGGGCATGGCTGATGTGGTGCCCAGCCATGGCGCAGTCGCTGCCGTAATGATCAGGCTTGGCCTGGTTGACGCGATTGACCACCGGCTTGACGATCTTCATGGCGTACTGGTGGAACTCCTGTTTCACCGCGTAGGTACCGTCATGGCCCGAGCAGCGCTCTATGGTATCCACCTCGGTGCCCGGGATCAGGGACAGCAGTTCCTTGGTCTTGGGACCGATGTTCTGGACCCTCTGGTGGCAGGCCACATGGTAGGCTACCTTGCCAAGATTCTGTTTGAAATCAGTCTTCAGCTTGCCTTCCTTGTGACGCAACATGAGGTATTCGAAGGGGTCGAAGAAGGCATTCTTGACCTTCTGCACGTCGGGATCGTCTGGAAACATCAAGGGCAGTTCCTGCTTGAACATCAGGACACAGGAAGGAATGAGCGCGGTCAGGTCCCAGCCCTCGTCCACCATCCGGGCCAGCACGGGGATGTTGGCCTCCTTGGCTTCCAGGACGGACTGCAGGTCGCCCAGTTCCAGCTTGGGCATGCCGCAGCAGCGTTCCTTCTCGGCCAGGGTCACGGGAATGCCGTTGTGCTCGAACACCGCCACCAGGTCCTCACCGGGCCCGGGCTCATTGCGGTTCATGTAGCAGGTGGCAAACAAGGCCACCTTGCCCCGGGTCCGGCCCACCGGTTCGCCCGGCGTGTTGGCGGGCAGGTGGCCCAGACGACTGCGCAGGGGCTTGCTGGTGAATTCCGGCAACCAGGCATCGGCGTGGATGCCGGCCACGGCTTCCAGGGCCTTGCGGGCAGGTCCGATTTTATTGACGCCATTGACCACCTGGGCCACCACGGGAATGCCGGCCAGGCGACCCACGGTATCCGTGCTGGTGAGCACCTTGTCGCGCAGCTTGGTGTCCCGGTTCTTGAAGTACCAGGCCTTGGCCCGCAGCATCAGGTGGGGGAAATCCAGGTTCCATTCATGGGGCGGCACGTAGGGACATTTGGTCATGTAGCAGAGGTCACACAGGTAGCAGTGTTCCACCACCTTCCAGTAATCCGCCTTCTTGACCCCGTCCACTTCCATGGATTCGGATTCGTCCACCAGATCGAACAGGGTGGGAAAGGATTGGCACAGGCTGACGCAGCGACGACACCCGTGGCAGATGTCGAACACGCGCTCCATTTCCTTGAACAGGGATTCCTCGTTGTAGAAATCCGGATTGCGCCAGTCCAGTGCATGGCGGGTGGGCGCCTCCAGATTGCCTTCTTTCACGGGCGTGGCCATAGTCAAGTCCCCTTGCGATATTGGTGTGTGGAATGATGTATCGAAGTGTCTTTCCCAAGACCCCCGCAACCGAGGGTCTTGAAACGTACACCTGAGACCCGGCGCAGGCGCCGGGCAATGGATCAGGCAGCCAGCTCGTCCAGGGCCTTCTGGTAACGGTTGGCGTGGGAGCGCTCGGCCTTGGCCAGCGTCTCGAACCAGTCGGCGATCTCGTCGAAACCTTCGTCACGGGCGTCCTTGGCCATGCCCGGGTACATGTCGGTGTACTCGTGGGTCTCGCCGGCCACGGCGGTCTTCAGGTTGTCGGAGGTAGCACCGAACGGCAGGCCGGTGGCCGGGTCACCGCACTGCTCCAAGTATTCCAGGTGGCCGTGGGCATGGCCGGTCTCGCCTTCCGCCGTGGAGCGGAACAGGGCAGCCACATCGTTGTAACCTTCCACGTCGGCCTTGGCTGCGAAGTACAGATAGCGGCGGTTGGCCTGGGATTCGCCGGCAAAGGCGTCTTTCAGATGCTGCTCGGTTTTGGAGCCTTTCAGTTGCATGGATGTCTCCCAACAAGATGGAAAAATCACCTGGCGGTTGCCAGGCTGGACAAAGCATAGATTCGGTCTATCAAAATCGGTAGTTAAATATATCAATCGTTTCCATAGACATTACCTATTCATCGCCATAGAAAACCCCTATTGAGGTGATAGCTTTTACATTATTGATATAGCTCAAGTTAAAAACGGATACTCGCATCCGGATAACTGTTAAGCCCGCTCATCCCGGTGCAGTCATCCATTGTCCAATTGCCAGGAGTCCTACCATGAAGATCAAGTCGCTGCTTGCCGCCCTGCTGGTCGCCGCCCTCCCCATGTCCCAGGGCATTGCCGCAGAGCCCATCGAACCCATCAAGGCCCACAAACCCAAGAACCCCAAGCTGGTGGAGCTGGGCAAGGCCCTGTACTTCGATCCCCGCTTGTCCAAATCCGGTTTCATTTCTTGCAATTCCTGCCACAACCTGTCCATGGGCGGCACCGACAACCTGTCCACCTCCATCGGCCATAACTGGCAACAGGGCCCCATCAATGCGCCCACCGTGCTCAATTCCAGCATGAACATGGCCCAGTTCTGGGACGGTCGTGCCGCCGACCTGAAAGAACAGGCAGGCGGCCCCATCGCCAACCCGGGCGAAATGGCCTTCACCCATGAACTGGCCGTGGACGTCCTGAAGTCCATTCCCCAGTACGGCACCATGTTCAAGACTGCCTTCGGCACCAACGAGATCAACATCGACCGGGTCACCGACGCCATTGCCGCCTTCGAGGAAACCCTGGTCACCCCCGACTCCCGCTTCGACCAGTGGCTGAAAGGCAACAAGAAGGCCATGACCAAGCAGGAAGTGAACGGCTACAAGCTGTTCAAGGACAGCGGCTGTACCGCCTGTCACTATGGGCCGGCCATGGGCGGCCAGTCCTTCCAGAAGATGGGCCTGGTGGCCGAATATGACACCAAGAGCAAGGTGGAAGGCGTGGCCGGCCTGACCGGCAAGGATGCCGACCGCATGAAGTTCAAGGTGCCCACCCTGCGCAACGTGGAAATGACCTACCCCTACTTCCACGACGGCGCCGTCTGGACCTTGGAAGAGGCCGTGGACATCATGGGCCGGCTGCAACTGGGTCGTGAGTACAGCAAGGCCGAGATCGCCGACATCGTCGCCTTCCTGAAGACCCTGACCGGCAAGCAGCCCGACTTCAAGCTGCCCATCCTGCCGCCTTCCACCAACGCCACGCCCCGTCCGACTCCCTTCGAGTAATCGGGCGCCGGACCGCCCGGCAGTCGCATGTAAAACGGCCTTCATACGAAGGCCGTTTTTTATCTGCTCCTCCACCCTGTCATGTCAGGGAGGCTCCGCACCTGGAAGTGCGGAGTTCACTACCCAGCCAGTTATCTGGCCGGTGCCACGGGGTAGACGGGCATGACCGGGAAGGCATAGGGCACGGCCACGGGGGCCTGGGCCTCGTCATCATCCCCCTTGATCTTCAGGAACGGAGGCACGAAGGCCGGCTTGCCCAGGGACTGGTAGTAAGCTGCGATATCTTCGATCTCCTTCTCGTTGAAGAAGGCCACCGCCAGATTCATCATGGGATGCAGGATCTTGCCGGTCTTGTACTTCATGGTCTTGATATGCAGCTTGTCTGCATTCCGGCCCGCCAGCTGCAGCGTATAGAAAATGCCGGGATAGCTTTCGCTGCCATGACAGGCGATGCAGGCGGTGGCCTTTTCCTTGCCGACCACGGGATCCCCGGCCAGGGCGGTAGCGGAAGCCAGGGTCAGGACGAGTGACAGGGCAGCGAGGGCGGGACGATTCATGATTTTTTCTCCACTAGATGAATGATGCTGTTCAGGCCGGTCTTCAGGTTCTCCTCCTGGGGGCCGGCCGCCAGTACTGACGCGTATTGCTCCAAGACCAGCGCAGGACGGGACATTCCTTGGGTGTCCATCTGTACAGCCGTGCTTGGAAGGCCATATTAGTATAATCTTATTTTGTACATGCACAAGTATTTTAGGCATTCTTGTGTAATAATTAGCAAACCATGATGATCAAGACAACCCACTTCCCCATGCGCGAGCTGGTACGCAGGACCGGGGTCAACGCCTCCACCCTGCGTGCCTGGGAACACCGACACGGCCTGATCCGTCCCGCCCGGGCGCCTTCCGGCCACCGCCTGTACAGTGAACGGGATGTACACAGAGTGAGGCGCGTACAGGAATTACTTGTACAAGGTCTGGGCCTGAACGAAATCGCGCTGCACCTGGAGCAGGAAGACCTGGCGGGAGGTCATGTCGCCGAGACCATCCCCGTCCCGGACACGCAGCCCCCCGGGGGTGCCGGCTGGCAGGCATACATCCACGAAACCCTGCGCGCCCTGGATGATTTCAGTGTCGAGCGGCTGGATGCCATCTATAACGAGGCCTGCGCCATCTATCCCATTGATCTCCTGACCCAGAATCTCCTCATCCCGGTCCTGGAACAGATTGGCCGGCAATGGGAGGAACGGCCTTCAGGCATCGCCGAGGAGCACTTCTTTACGGCCTGGCTGCGCAACAAGTTGGGCGCCAGGCTCCACCATGCCAGCAGCCTGCCCAAGGGCAAGCCGATCCTGATGGCCACCCTGCCGAATGACCACCACGAGATCGGCCTGCTGCTGTTTGCCCTGGGCACACTCCACATGGGACACCGGGTCGTCTACATGGGTGCCAACCTGCCTCTGCGGCAGTTGCCCCTGGTGGCCGAAAAAACCCACGCCCAGGCGATCGTGCTGGCGGGCAGGACCCAGAGCGAGCCGGATTCCATGGTCGCCGAGATCGAATGGTTGCTGGGCGCCACCCCGGTTCCGGTATTCGTCGGCAGTCACTTCTCCCTCCAGGCCGAAACGGCCATCGAGGGGATCGGAGCGATGCCCCTGGGGGTCCATATCCCCCAGGGACTGGCACGCATGGCAACGCTCCTGGGACAGGTGCGCCCGCGCAAGATCAAGGCGGTCAAGGCCGCCTGAGCAGCAGCCGGACCCGACCTTGACAGCATCACCCCGGGCGAACCCGTGAGCGGCTTCAGTGCATGGCCCTGGATTCCCCCATGTGGATTTCCCCCACTTCCCGCTCTGCCTCCAGCATCAGGTCCTCCAGCAAGTCGAACATCCGATCCCGCATCTCGGTCAATTCGTCGATACGGGCCAGGGGTTCGAAGTACTGGCCATACTCCTGGCTGGTCAGAAGTTCGTCGGCCAGGGTGTGAATTCCCTGGTGAAGGCGCTCGATATTCTGGAACAGCGGGGCGAGGCGGTGGCGCCGGGCCGGACTCACCCGTTGCAGCCAGCGACCAAACCGGCATTCCTGGTGGTCCATGGCCGGCACACTCAGGCGCCGGCCATGGAGGCAATCCACCACACCCCTTACCCAGGCCGAATGTTCCACCCTGGCAAACAGGATATCCAGATCACCGCGCCCGAGGCGCTGGGTATTCGACCAGGTAGCCTCAGGGCTCCAGGCCCCATGCCAGCGGGCCAGTTGTTCGGCAGGCATGGGCCGGGCGATGCCGTAGCCCTGCACCAGTTCGCAGCCCATCCGCATCAGGAAGCGGGCATGCTCGCAGGTCTCCACGCCCTCCGCGATGACGTGCCTGTTGAAAGAGGCCGCCAGGCCCAGTACGCCATCCAGGATGGCCATGTCATCCGGATCATCCAGCATGTCCCGGACGAAGCTCTGGTCCACCTTGAGCATCTGTACCGGCAAGCGCTTCAGATAGGTCAGTGACGCATAGCCGGTGCCGAAATCGTCCAGGGCGAATCCCACGCTCAGATCAGCGCATGCCTGGATGACCTGGGACACATGCATGATGTCCCCCAGGGCGCTGGTCTCAAGGACCTCCAGTTCCAGGTGCCAGGGCTTCAAGCCGGGATGGCCCGCCACCAGGCTCTGGAGGCGGCTGACGAAATTCGGCTGCTGCAGGTGATGGGCGGAGACGTTCACACTCACGGGGATGTCCAGGCCCTGGGCCTGCCAGGCCTCCATCTGGGTCAGGGCCGTTTCCATGACCCACTCCCCGATCTCCACGCCCAGGGCATGGCCTTCCACTTCCGGCAGGAACAGACCCGGGGGCAACAATCCCCGCACCGGGTGCTGCCAGCGTATCAGGGCCTCTGCACCGATGATGCGGCCGGTGCGGAGATTGACCTTGGGCTGGTAGTGGAGCACCAGTTCGGAACGTTCCAGGGCCTGGCGGATGTGCTCGACGCTCTCGTGGTGGTCCCGCACGTGACGGTCCTGCTCCGTATCGAACAGATGATAGCGATTCTTGCCGGCCAGCTTGGCCTGGTACATGGCCTGGTCGGCCTGGCGCAGCATCTGGTCCGCATCCACCTCCTCCGCCTGGGGGTAATAGGTGATGCCGATGCTGCCCGAAACGGACAGGCTGACCGACTCCAACTGCACAGGGAGGGCCAGGGCCGCCTGGAGCCGCTGCAACAACAGATGGCTGGACTGCATGTCTTCCAGGTCGATGATCACGGCGACGAATTCATCCCCGCCCAGACGGGCGATGGTATCCCCTTCCCTCAGACAACTCTTCATGCGCCGGGCAATGGTCATGAGGAGTTGATCCCCGGCCTCATGGCCATGCGTGTCATTGATGACCTTGAAACCATCCAGGTCGATGTAAGCCACCGCCAGCAACTGGTTGCGGCGTCGGGCATGGACCATGGCCTGATGCAGGCGGTCGGCCAGCAAGATCCGGTTGGGAAGCCCGGTCAGGCCATCGTAGTGGGCCATCAGTTCAAGCTGCCGCTGGTGTTCCTTCAAGGCCGTGATGTCGCTGAACAGCGACACATAATGGCGCTTGATGCCCTGCTCGTCGTAGACCGTACTGACTGTCAGCAGGGCCGCATAGATGGCCCCATCCCGGTGCCGGTTCCAGACCTCGCCCTGCCAATGCCCCTCCCGTTCCAGGGTCTGCCACATCCCGGCATAGAAGTCCGGGCCATGGCGGCCGGATTTCAGCATGGCCGGCGTCTTGCCCAGAACATCGTTCCGCTCGTAGCCGGTGATGCGACTGAAGGCCTGATTGATGTCCACGATGATCCCGTCCACATCGGTGATCATGATGCCTTCATGGGCACTGGTGAACACGCTGGCCGCCAGGCGCAGGTTCGTCTCGGCCTCCTTGCGCTGACTGATGTCCATGCAATAGCCGATGTAGCCTGCGAACGCACCCTGGCTGTCATAGCGCGGCACGCCCTCGTCGGTGATCCAGCGGTACTCGCCGTCGGCCCGGCGCAGTCGGTAATCCATCGTGAAGGACTCCCGCTGCGCGAAGGCGCGGGTATAAATCTCCAGGCAGCGATCCATGTCTTCCGGGTGGACCCCCTCCAGCCAGCCCTGTCCAAGTTCCTGGGCCAGGGTCCGGCCCGTAAATCGCAGCCAGCCCTCATTGAAGTAATCGCACAGCATGTCCACACCCGAGGTCCAGATGAGTACCGAGCCGGAATTGGCCAGGACGCGGTAATGCTGCTCGCTTTCCCGCACCCGGGCCCGTTCCAGGCTCAGGCGTCCGTTCATCCGCACCAGGAACAGGATGGCCATGATGAGCAGGAGGCTGGCGGCCAGGGCCGTCGCGGCAATCCCCCCTTGGTGTCGTTGCCAGATGTCCGCCAGGGTCAGGTCCGGCAAGCGGTCAAAGGGGGGCAGGTGGAGTTCCCTGAGCAATTCGTCCACGGGGCGGTAGTCGCCCGGTATGGCAAACCCCTGGATCTGCATGGCCCGGGCCGCCTCGCTGTCGTGGGGCAAGGACAGCAAGGCGGCCATGACCTGGCGCGAAATATCCGGATCACTCACCGGCATGGCCACGAACGGCCACTCCGGATACAGGCGGGTGGAAAGCAGGAAGGGAAATCCGCTTTCACGACGTAGGTTGACGATCTTAAGCCGGGCGATGTCCACCTTGCCCTCCCGCGCCATGGCCTCCAGGACACCGGTGCGCACGAAGCCCGCATCCGCCTTCCCGGCCAGGACATCGCTCACGGCCTTGTCCTGGGGCGTCCCGGTCTCCTGAAGCAGCACATCCTGGGGCATGGCCACCCCGGCCCTGGACAGTTCATAGGCCTGCATCTGGTAGCTGCCCAGGGAACTGCGCGTACTGACGGCAATGCGACGGCCACGCAAGTCTGCCAGGGCGTTGATGTCTCCCCGATCCACCGTGGTGAAGATGACGCCTCCGAACCGGTCCAGGGAAACCGGCCCTTCCCTGTTGACCAGGGTGGCCAAGGGGGATGAAAGGCCGGCCCGATGACTGAGGGCGATGTAATGGGACGGTTGGGTCAGGATGAAATCCACCTTGCCGTTGACCACGGCGGCCTCCAGCTCCGCATACGGATAGGGCTCTATGCGGAAGACAAGGCCTGGGATCGCATGGCCCAGGTAGTCGGCCAAAGGCTGCCAGCGAGCCAGGGTCACCGGATTGGGACGAAAGGCGAGCACACCGATGCGCAGGACCGGTCCGGCCGCAGCGGCCTCGGTCCCTGCCCCGGCATGGCGGTCCGAGTGCGCAGCCGCCTGGGGAACCAGGAGCAGGATGACCCACGTGCCCGTCAGGAGCCCCTGAGCCAGGCGCCGAAGCCATGATCCGCGCAAATCAGACCAGATTAATCCACCCAATGACCACCTCTCTATCGGTATCCGGCAATGCGGATGGGTGTCATGCTGGCCCGTGGCCAGTGCGTCGGTCCGGCCCAGAGTGCCGATTGGCCAGTATCCAGCCGGACCAGATGCCTCGTTTAACGGCAGTCAGCGGATGAAGATGAATATATTTTATCTACCAAAGGTGCCATACCCATTGATTGCCATGGGGCATCGCCCAAAACACGCCTTGGCGCTCCCTGGTCCGGCCACTAAATTAGAAAAATCTGAAATACCCCTAAAGAAAGGAATGGCAACGCCGATAACCGACCCATGGATACATGCGGCAAGGGGAGCCGGTGTCGGCACTGCCATGGCATGGAAATCAAGTCCATGCCATGGCAGTGCCGGCCAGATCTCCCCTGGATACCCACCGTAGCCATATGTTTTGCCAGTGGGCAGCCTTGGTCGTTCCCGAGGCATGTGCACGCAGTTTTACCGCCGGCTGGGCCGGCTTGCCCGGATGAGGCCAGGCAAGCCATGGAATGCCCATTTGTTTGACTTGACTATGGAACTCATCATGACTCGACTCTCCCTTTCCGCACTCCTGCTCGCATTGGCCCTGGGCGCCTGCTCCAAGGCACCTGACCAGGCCCAGACCGAAGCCGCCGCTCCCGATGCCCAGGGTGACAGCGCTGCCGGAAAAGTGCTGGCAGAAGCGAAATGCGCCAGTTGCCATGGCCTCGACGGTCGTGGCAGCACGGGGGACATCCCCCATCTGGCCGGGCAGAAAGCGGCCTACATGGAACATGCCATGCAGGAATACATCAACGGCAAGCGGGCCCACGCTGCCCTGCAGCAGTTGGGCAAGGAACTGACCGGCAAGGAACTGGCAGACATCGCTGCCTATTACGCCGGCCTGCCGCGCATCGTGCCCGCCGGTGCGGCAAGCGCAGCGGAAGCGGCAAGCAAGATCCAGCAGACCGCCGCCACCTGCACTGCCTGCCATGGCGTCGACGGCAACGCCACCATGGCGGGCTATCCGACCTTGGCCGGCCAGCACGCGCCCTATCTCCTGGCCAGCCTGCAGGCCTACAAGTCCGGAACCCGAAAGGATGCCAGCATGGCCGGCCAGGTGGCACGGCTCGACACCCCGGCCATGGAAGCCCTGGCCAATTACTACAGCAGCCAGACTGCCCAGGGGCGTGGCCAGCCCACGGGCGGTGATCCGGTTGCCGGGGAACCCCTGTCAGGCAAATGTGGGGCCTGCCACGGCGGCAAGGGTCACTCCAGCAATCCCGACTATCCCAACCTGGCGGGCCAGGACTATGCCTATCTGGTCAAGGCCATCAAGGCCTATGCCGACGGCAGCCGGGACAACGCGGTCATGAAATCCATGGTCGCGGGGATGAAGGATCAGGATATCCAGCATGTGGCGGCCTTCTACGCCGTCCAGCCGCCCAATGCCGATGTGGCGGCCAAGGTCATGAGCGCCAAGGACTGGGCTGACCGCTGCGACAAGTGTCACAGCGCCAAGAACGACAATCCGGCCATGGTCGTACCCGTCATCGAAGGACAACAAGCGGCCTACATCGAGTACGCCCTGAAAGCCTACCGGGACGGCAAGCGGGAGCAGTCTGCCATGCACGCCATGGGCATGCCCCTGACCGATGCCGACATCAGCGTCATTGCGGATTACTACGCCAACATGGCACCGCGCTGAACCCGGATTCCTGCGCCATCATTCATGGCCCCTCGCGGGGCCATTTTTTTCGTTCCGGAATCGGGCTAGGAGCCTGCCGCAGGCCCCATGGGAATCACGTAGACCGCTGCTGGAAGCCTTCCTGGCGCTGGACGGACCTTCAGCCACCGCCGGTGCACACCCCGGACCCAGCCCATCGGACCGGATTTGAATCTGCTGGCATCATTGGCCAGGGGTTCGCGGCAGGATCAAGCAGATGCTGCCGGAATGGAGGATGATCGCCCCAGTTGATGCCGGGGATCAGGCGCCCGTGCTTCGCTCCGGCCATTGCAGCCACCGGACCAGGATGGCGGCCAGGGCGGCGGCGTCCAGAGGCTTGGGCAGGTGGTCATCCATGCCCGCCGCCAGGCACCGGGCCCGATCCTCGTTCATGGCATTGGCGGTCATGGCGATGATGGGCGCTCTGTTGCGTGCCTGGGCCAGTTCTTCCCGACGAATCGTCTCCGTCGCTTCCAGGCCCCCCATTTCAGGCATTTCCATATCCATGAAGATCAGGTCATAGGCGGTGTCCCGGGCCAGCCTCACCGCTTCCGCCCCATTGGCGGCCACCTGGCAGGCAAGGCCATGTTTTTCCAGCATGCGCCGGGCCACCAACTGGTTGATGGGATTGTCCTCCACCAGCAACAGGCATGGCGACGAAGACCTGGGTGCCGGCTCCATGGCCGGAACCTTGGCACGGGAGACCGGGGAATCCGCCCCGGGATGCACCAGCAAGGACTCCACCACGGCCAATAGGCGGCTGTAGGTGACGGGCTCCGTCAACAAGACCCGGCCAGGCGGGGGGGCATCGTGGGGGCCTGGACCGGCCAGCTGGATCAGAAGTGGCGCTGCCAGTCCAGGCGGACTCTGGAGCGTCCCCAGCAGGGCGTCCAGGCATTCTCCCCGTCCGACCAGCAGCCAGGGACCGGGGTCGGGTGCGGCCAGGTACTGATCCTCCCCTGAGCCAGGGGGCAGCAGGCCCGGTCCGGCCCCGCGCACTTGGGCGCCCAGGGCTTGCAGATACGCGGTCAGCACTTCCACCTGGTGGGGCTCCGTACAGGCCAGGTAAGCCTGATACCCGGACAAGGGCACCGGTCTTGCCGGTGCCCCCGGCACGGCCCGGGTCGGCAGGGTGAACCAGAATCGGGTGCCCTGCCCCAATTGACTCTCTACCTTGATCTCGCCGCCCATGGCCTGGATCAGATCCTGGGAAATGGTCAGGCCCAGGCCAGTCCCGCCGAAGCGCCGGGTCATGGATTCATCCGCCTGGGAGAACGGCGTGAACAGCCTGGCCAGAGTGGCCGGGTCCATGCCGATACCCGTGTCCTGGACGCTGAACTTGATGCGATCGGGATGATCCGGTTCGGCGTTGACGAACAGGCGTTCGACCCGGATTTCGATGCTGCCCTGCTGGGTGAATTTCTCCGCATTGCCCACCAGGTTGATGAGCACCTGGCGCAGGCGGGTCGGATCGCCCACCACCCGGGACGGCAGATCCGGCGAGGCAAAGAAACGGAGCTGCAGGCCCTTGCGCGCTGCCCGCTCCGACACCAGGCCGGCCACCTCCTCCAGGATCAGGAGCAGATCGAACTCGATGTTTTCCAGGGTCATTTTCTCGGCTTCGATCTTGGCCAGGTCCAGTACCTGGTTGATCAGCCCCAGCAGGTGGTTGCCGGCCTGGTTGATCTCGCGGACATAGTCCTGATGCTCGGGGGTCAGGCCTTTTTCATCTTCCAGCAATTGGGCAAAGCCCAGGATGGCATTCATGGGGGTGCGCAACTCATGGCTCATGCGGGAGACGAACTCGGACTTGGCCCGGCTGGCCCGCTCCGCCTGTTCCTTGGCCTGGCGCATCTCTTCCAGGGCAGCGGCCATCTTGCGGTTGGCCTGGCTGATCTGGCGCACGAAGAACAGCCCAGACAGGGAGGCCACCATGATGATGAGCATGATCAGCAGCCATTCGGCATGCTTGAACCTGGAACGCTGGTCGGCCAGCTCCGCCTCCAGGGCATTGAGCCGATTGTTGCTGTCATAGAACAAGCGGTTGGCATTTTCGTTCAGGCGGTGGAACACGGGCGGCATGTGCTTCAGGAAAAGGCCGATTTCCTGTTCCACGGCGTAGTAGCCGGCCCGGTCCTCCCGGGAACGGGTTTCCGCCCGACGCTCCAGCAGGCGACGCAGGTCGGCCGTCTTGCCCTCGATCAGGTCCAGTTGGGGAATCAGCTCGATCAACTCGAGCACATAGCCATCCCGCGCCTGGTCGGGCTGGTAATGGACCTGGCGCACCATTTCTTCCAGCCCGTCCATGTTCAGCGAGGCAACCTGTCGCACCGCCCCGCCCCGTTCCAGCACCGTCAGGTCATCCCTCAAGGCCGTCAGATGGAAGAGGATGTCCCGTTCCGCCTTGGCCTGGGCATGGTGATTGTTCAGGGTGGCCATGTGGTAGGTGTGCTTTTCCACCTCCAGGATGTGCTTGACGATCTGCTCGCCGATGAACAGGCGGGCACGCTCGTTGGCGCTTTGCTCACCCAGTTCGTCGTACAGGTGGGAAAAGAACTGCTTCAGGCCCACCACCAGGACCAAACTGGCCAGGAAGATCGCGATCAAGCCCAGGAAACGCCGTCCCTGCCGGTCCCCTCCGCCCATGGCTCGGACGAAGTGGACAATGGATGCCACGAATCGGCTGAACGTCATCCCCGGGAACTACAGGAAACCGTATTGCTTGAATATGGCGCGTCCCTTGGGGCCCGAGGCGAACTTCATGAAGCGCCGGGCCATCTCCTTCTGCTTGGAGAAGGCCAGGAGATTGAGCAGCAGTGCCTGGGGCTTGGCCAGTTTGGGGTCCAGGTCCACCACATCCACGGCCTTGGCGTTGTCCGGGAAGAAGCCCACCGCCCGCCAGTTCAGGATGGCATCGGCCTCACCGTTCTTCATGGCATGCATCAACCCTCTGGAATCCGAGGCCAGGAACACGCTGGCATCCACCACCTGCTCATAAATGCCCAGGGCGCCCAGGACATCTCTGGATTCCTTGCCCACGCTGCCGGACTCGGCATTGCCGATGATCACCGCCAGGTCCTTGCGCAGCAGTTCCCGGGCATCCCCCTTCACGGCCTTGGGGTTACCCTTGCGCACCATGATGGCCAACTGGTTGTGCCCCACGGTGACCACATCCTCCAGTAAACCCTCGGCCAGGTACTTGCTGCGATAGGTGGGCTCGCCGGGCAGATACAGATCGCCCAACCGGCTGCGCTTCAGGCTTTGGTAAAGGTCCTCCGAGCCGCCCTGGGACAGGGTTATCCGGACTTTTTCCTTCTGTTCGAAGGCCCGGGCGATCTCGGTCATGGGACGGATCATGGTGATGCCGCAATAGATCAGCATTTCATTGGAGGCCGCCTGGGCGGTGGGCACTCCGGCCAGGATCAGGGCCATGAACAGGCTAGCCAAGCGGTTCATCAGGGACTGGAGGGGCATGGCTCTACTCGGTGGAGGATGGGAAATTGTCAATCAACATCCACATAACGGCAGGCCCCGGCAAAACTTGAGGCCGGATCAGGACGCGCCGCCGAGCCAGAAAGGACCGCTGCTGCCCAGGAACTCCTCATGGCTCAGGTAGTGGGTCCCGTCGCAGGAGAAGGTCAGGCTGACCATGCCATTGAAGATGTTGATGGAGGACATGCGCAGGTAGATGTTTTCGTCCGCCATGCGCAGATCCTTCAAGGCCGCCAGTACCCGTCCCACATTCTCCATGGGCATGGCCGCCGTGGCCGGATAGGTCTGATAGGGATACACCAGGCAAATGTCCGGGTCGCTGAGGGCTTCCTGGTCCAGGATCCGGTAACGGAAGGGATCCTGCAGGGTCCAAATGGTGGCCTGACTGCTGGAAAAGTGGATCTGGCACTGGAACACCCCGCGCTGGGTCAGGAGTTCTTCCATGATGGACAGGGCCGGGTCCAGGTGCTGGTCCAGGTAGCTCTCCACCCGGCATTGGGCGAACACGTTGCCCCGGATGGCCGGATCTCCCTTGATCTGGCGCCACTGGGCCGACTCCTCGTACAGATCCGGGGTTGCCGGCAGGTTGCGCAGATCGAAATCCGCCCCCAGGTAGCCCAGGGGCCGGGCATCCGCCCCGCGCACGATCTGCAGGGCGGTCAGGGAGGGACGCTGCTTTTGCAGGCTGATGTAGGCATCGGACAACAGGAACCCCCAGATGGGCACCGCCTCCCGCATGTAGGGCCGCTGGGACCGGTCGCGCCCGAAATGTCCCGGCACCAGGCCATCGGGCCCGAAGTTGTCCGATATCTGCCGGGCATCCGTATCCACGCAATATAAATATGTGCAGTGGGGAATGCCGTCAAAGCCCGCCTGCAACACCCGATTCAAGGCCTCCCGATCACCCCAGGCCGGCGCACAGCCCTGGGCCAGGGTCGACAAGGGATCATGGAGCAGCTTGGCCAGCTTTTCCCGCTGGTAATACACACTGTCTTTCCAATGGGCGGACATGAGGAAACCCGTATTGATTCGTCGGATATAGCTTATCCGGTCAGGGAGGGTAAAACCAATCCCCTGAACCAGGCCGTGCAACGGGGATTCAATAGTGGGGCGGGCGTTCCTCGGCCGGAGTCCTGGATTCGTCCGGGGCCCACTCCTTGACCAGCTGGAGCAAGGCTTCCATGCGCCGTTCCAGGCGCTCGATCTGTTCCTGCTGGCGGTAGACGGTGAGGTTGAGGGTCTCGATCAGATCCTCGGCATAACTCAGCTTGATCTCGATTTCTGTCAGGCGGGCGTCCATGGGGGGTCCTGTTGATCCTGGGGCAAGTGGCTGGGATGACGGTCCGGCCAGGGGTACCCGTCATGCACCGGGATTGTGCTCCATGCACCAGCATCCGGCATAGCCCGGCCGGTGCTGGCTACCGAAGGGGCGTCCCCTGGGGCCTGGCATGGAATACCCCTGTCAATAGCAATGTTGGTATGGATATTGCGGTGCAGGGAACATCCTCACCACCTCGCCCCCGGAGGCACCATGCACCCACCACCACACCGAGCCTGGTTCCCGATCGGCATTGCCCTGGGCTGCCTGGTCAGCCCTGGAACCTGGGCCGAGCCCACGCACCTGGGGCTCCTGGACTGGGTCAACCCGGCCACGGGCTGCCCGAGCCTGTTGACCGCCACGGAATGCCAGAACCTAGGCCCCGTGTTGGCTGGACTGCCAGATGCCCCATCCAAGCTGGCCTTCCTGCATCGACATGGCATTGATCTCGCCTATCGACTGGCCATGTGCGACTGCAGTAGGCCAGAACCTGGATCGGGTCCAACCCCCTGGTTGCCACCGGGACCCCTGGCCCGACTGCACCCCTTGCCTTGATCGGGTCACCGGGATGCCCGGGGAGGATGGCCACCCGACAGGAACATATTGACAATCATTCTCATTAATTGAATACTGCGCAGCAGTCACCTTCATCCGGATATCGCCATGTACGTGTGCATCTGCCAAGCCATCACGGAGCGTCAAGTCAGGGAAGCCGTCCAACAGGGCATGCATACCGTGCGCGCCTTGAAGGATGAGCTCGGGGTGGCCGCTGAATGTGGCAAGTGTGCCCGCTGCGCCCAGGGCATCATCAGGGAATGCCGCCAATGCCCGGAAGGCCAGGGCGCCGAAGCCTGTGCTGCCTGACACCTGCATGGCCTGAACCCGCCGCCCTGCCCTTCCCCCGACTTCCCGGATCGTCGTAAGATGGCAGCCACACCGGCCGCCGGCCTACTAGCCAACACCGAGTAGCCAACGGCTCGTCGCTCGCCGGCGTTCCTTTTCCCCTACTACCCACAGAGACAGGAGCCAGACATGAAAGGCGACAAGAAGGTCATTCAGTTACTCAACAAGGCACTGGCCGTCGAACTGACCGCCATCAACCAGTATTTCCTCCATGCCCGGATGTACAAGAACTGGGGCCTCACCGCCCTGGGCAAGCACGAGTACGACGAATCCATCGAAGAGATGCACCACGCCGACAAGCTCATCGAACGCATCCTGTTCCTGGAAGGGCTGCCCAACCTGCAAACCCTGAACAAGCTGCACATCGGCGAAAACGTGCCCGAATGCATCTCGGGCGACCTGAAGCTGGAACTGGGAGGCCGGGAGCTCTACGTGGAAGCCATCGCCCATTGCGAGAGCGTAAAGGACTACGTCAGCCGGGAGATCCTGGACGGCATCCTGACGGACACCGAGGAGCACATCGATTACCTGGAAACCCAGTTGGGCCTGATCGAGCAGATGGGTTTGCAGAATTACCTGCAAAGCGCCGCCGGCTCAGCCTCGTAAGGGCCGGCTTCAGCCGGCCGATGGTTCCCTCCTGCCCGCGCTGGCGGGATGGGCCCACGGACACGGTCTGGCGGGCTGAAGCCCGCCCTACAGTCCTCACTCACGTCAATCTGTACGGCCCAGCCCCGTGGGGCCGGCTTCAGCCGGCCGATGGTTCCCTCCTGCCCACGCTGGCGGAATGGGCCCATGGACTCAGCCTGGCGGGCTGAAGCCCGCCCTACAGTCCTCACCCAAACCAATCTGTACGACCTGGCCCCGTGGGGCCGGCTTCAGCCGGCCGATGGTGCCGTCTGCCCGCACTGGCGGGATGGGCCCACGGACACGGTCTGGCGGGCTGAAGCCCGCCCTACAGTCCTCACTCACGTCAATCTGTACGGCCCAGCCCCGTGGGGCCGGCTTCAGCCGGCCGATGGTTCCCTCCTGCCCACGCTGGCGGAATGGGCCCATGGACTCAGCCTGGCGGGCTGAAGCCCGCCCTACAGTCCTCACCCAAACCAATCTGTACGACCTGGCCCCGTGGGGCCGGCTTCAGCCGGCCGATGGTGCCGTATGCCCGCACTGGCGGGATGGGCCCATGGACACGGCCTGGCGGGCTGAAGCCCGCCCTACAGATGCAATGGCACGCCCTACAGATGCAATCGCCCGCCCTACAGATGCAATCGCGCGCCCTGCAGATTCAGTCAGTCCCGGGGCGCCCACTCCACCCGGTTGCGTCCCAGGTGCTTGGCCCGGTAGAGGAAATCGTCCGCCACCGTGAACAGGCCGGGGTCCGGGCCTTCCTGGGTCGGCACCACGGTGACACCCCCCAGGCTGATGGTGATCCAGGGCACCCCCGCGTCCCGGGCGTGGGGGATATGGAGCTGTTCGACACCCAAACGCACGGCCTCGGCCAGGCTCTGGGCTCCCGCCTGATCGATCTCGGGCAGCAGCATCACGAATTCCTCCCCGCCATAGCGGGCGACGAAATCTGCCGGCCGGCGCAGGGAGGCCTGCAGGGCCCGGGCCACCCGGCGCAGGACTTCATCACCGGCCGCATGGCCGAAGCTGTCGTTGTAATGCTTGAACTGGTCCACATCCAGCACTACCAGCGAGATGGGCAGCCGGCTGCGCATGCAGCGCCGCCATTCCCGCTCATAGACCTCGTTGAAGCGGCGCCTGTTGGGTATGCCGGTCAGGCTGTCCAGCATGGCCAATTCCTCCAGGAGGCGGCGCTGGTGCACCGATTGCAGGTGATTGCGGATGCGCACCCGGACAATGGAGGGATGGAAAGGCTTGGTGATGTAGTCCACGGCGCCCAGGTCCAGGCCGCGCTCCTCGTCCCCGGCGGCATCCATGGCGGTGATGAAGATCACCGGTATATCCCGGGTCAGGTCATCGTTCTTGAGGCGCTTGAGGACTTCATAGCCATCCATGTCCGGCATCAGCACATCCATCAGGATCAGGTCCGGCTCGTGGGCCCGGGCCTTTTCCAGGGCCTGGACGCCGTTCTTGGCCAGTACCAAGCGGTAGTCGTCCTGCAGCAACGCCGTCAGCAGGGATCGGTTCTGTTTTTCGTCGTCCACGATGAGGACGGAAAAAGGTGCGCTCATGGTTTCGGGCTCTCGATCAGCCGCATCATTCGGGTCAGCACTTGCAGGGCAGCTTCATACTCCACATCATCCACCAGATCCCGCAACAACTGAACATCCTCCTGCCAGTCCGGACCGGCCAGGACGCCCGACAGTTCCTCGGCCAGGGCCATGGCGGCGGCATCATCCCGCTTCAGGGCCGCTTCCAGGCGCGCCATCCGTTCGTGCAGGGCTGCCCGGTCCTGGGCCACCGGCTTGGGCTCGGGCGTCCGGGCCAGGGGCTCCAGTGTCTGGATGATCGCCTTCAGGGCCGAGGCCAGGGGTGCCACGTCGACCGGCTCGCCCTTGCCGGCGGCAAAGCGGTATTCCAGATTCCGGGCCAGCCCGGCCAGACTTTCGGCCCCCAGGGTGGCCGCGGCGGATTTCAGGGAATGGGCCAGGCGACGCGCTTTCTCATGATCGCCCCGGGCCAGGGCCTGCTGCATGTCTTCCCCGGCCCGGCCGAACTCCGTCCCGAACTGGCCGAGCATGCGCAGATACAGGCTCCGCCGGCGCATGTGGTTGATCAGGCCCCGGTCGGTATCGATGCCCGGCAACACGGGGATGGGCAATGACTCTTCCGGGGGCTCTGGATCCGCTTCGGGTCCGGGCGGCCGATCCTGGACATCCTGCCGGGGGATCCAGCGCAACAGGGCGTCAAACAGGGCGTCCGGGTCCAGGGGCTTGTTCAGGTGATCATTCATGCCGGCGGCCAGGCTGATGTCCCGGTCGCCGGTCATGGCGTGGGCGGTCATGGCCAGGATGGGCAAGCCGGCGTGACGGGGATTGGCGCGAATTTCCCGGGTGGCGCTCAAGCCATCCAGCTCGGGCATCTGGATGTCCATCAACACCAGGGCATAGTGCTCCTGGTTGACCTTGTCCACCGCTTCCCGGCCATTGACGGCGATGTCCACCCGCAGGCCGGCCTGGCGCAGGAATTCCCGGGCCACTTCGCGATTCAGGGATACATCGTCCACCAGCAGGACCCGGGCACCGCGAATCCCGGAAAAATCCCGACGGGTGGCCAGGGCGCTGATCCGCTGCTGGCGGTATACCCGGGTCAGGCCCCCGCCCACCAGGACCTCCAGCATGGCATCGTGCAGGGACGACTCGCTCACGGGCTTGGTCAGGACATGACTGAGGCCGGCCCCGGTCATCTTGTCGGCGATGGCCTCGTAGCCGCCTGCCGTCACCATGAGGATGGCCGGCACCTGGCCGGCCTCGGCAGTCATGGCATGGATACGCTGGGCGGTTTCCAGGCCGTCCAGCCCGGGCATCAGCCAATCCAGCAGGACCAGGTGATAGGGCCGTCCGGCGGACTGGGCCGACTTGAGATGCAGGAGGGCCGCCTCCCCGCTGGCACAGACCTCCACCTCCATGTCGAAATACGCCACCATCTGCTTGAGCACGTCCCGGGCACTGGCGTTGTCATCCACCACCAGCACCCGCTTGCCCTGGAGATGCATCGGGCTCGGGGGCTCCGCCGGGCGTTGGCCGGCCAGGCCGAATACCGTGGTGAAATAGAAGTGGCTGCCCTGCCCGGGCTGGCTCTCCACGGCGATGAAGCCCCCCATCAGGCCCACCAGTTGCTTGCAGATGGACAAGCCCAGGCCGGTACCGCCAAAGCGCCGGGTAATCGTCTCGTCCCCCTGGGTGAAGGGCGTGAACAACTCTCCCAGGCGGGAGGCGGCAATGCCGATGCCGGTATCCCGCACGCTGAACCAGAACACCGCGCGCTCATCGGTACGGTCTTTCACCGATACCCGGATGATGACCTCCCCCGCCTGGGTGAACTTGATGGCATTGTTGGCCAGGTTGACCAGCACCTGGGCCAGCCTGGAGGGATCGCCCAGGGCCCAGCGCGGCACGTCGCGGTCGATCTGGAACAGGAGCTCGATGCCTTTTTCCTGGGCCTTCAGGGCCACCACTCCCGCCACCTTGCGCACCACCTGGTTCAAGTCGAAGGGAATCTGTTCCAGGGTCAGCTTGCCGGCCTCGATGCGGGAATAGTCCAGCACGTCGTTGATCACTTCCAGCAGCACATCGGCGGACAGCAGCACCTTTTCCTGGTAATCCCGCTGCCGGCTGTCCAGGCGGGTGCCCAGCATCAAGCGCCCCAGGCCCACGATGGCGTTCATGGGCGTGCGGATCTCGTGGCTCATCCGGGCCAGGAAATCCGACTTGGCCTGGTTGGCCCGACGGGCCTCGTCCGTGGCCAGGCTGAGCTCCCGGGTCCGCAGGGCCACCAGATGTTCCAGGTTGCCGCGATACGCCTCCAACTCCCGGTCCCGGGCCTGGAGGCGGTCGATGAGGGCATTCAGGCCCCGACCCAGGCCGGCGATCTCGTCATGACCCTCCACACTTGCCCGGGCCGGGGAAGCGGTATCTTCGGCGATTTCCTGCATGACCCGGTTCAGCTCCTCCACCGGCGCACTGAGCCGGCGCACCACCAGGGTGGAGCCCCACAGGGATATGGCCAGCACCATCAGGAGCACCATGCCGGTCTCCAGGGCAGCACGCCTGAATTCCCGCCGCAGGGGTTCCAGGGACGACACCAGTTCCACGGTGGCCTCGTGCAGGTTGTCCCCCATGACCGGCGCCCAGACATGCAGGGTACTCTCGGTGAAACGGTGACCGGCCTTGCCGTCCTGATGCGCCAGGATCGGGGCCACCGGTCCCGGGCTGCGCTGATAACTGGCGAACAGATGACCGTCCCGCCCCAGCAACCGGGCCTGGAGGATGTAGACATTGCCGCTCACGGCCTCCAGCAGCCGCTCCCCCTCGCGCCGATCCTGGAACGCCACGGCCGCCTGGGCATCGGTGGCCACCAGCCGGGCCTGGGCACTGAGGGACTCGACCCATTCATCGCGCAACAGGCGTTGCTGCTGATAGGCCAGCAGCACGTAGATGAGTATGCCGGCCAGGACCAGGGTGCCGGTACTGAACAATATGAGCTTGCCCCGGATGGTACTGGTGTGGAAACGGGAGTTCAGACGCTGCCAGAACGGGTTCATGGCTTGACGCTCCGGGCCAGCCGGAGCAGCTTGGCGTTGAAGTCCAGGCCGGCCTCCTGGGCGGCCCGGCGGTTGAGACGCAGGGCCACTCCAGAACGGGTCTCGTTCATGGCCAGCTCCACCATGCCGCCCGCACTGGCGAAGCCGTCGATATCCGAGACCGTGACCACAGGCCTGCGGGCAAAGCGCGGCAGGATCAGGTCCAGGTCATCGGCCTCCGAAGACCCGATGAACAACATCTGGCAGGCACTGGCATCCGCCCGGCCGGCCAGGCTCAGCAAACGGAAGGACCGGGTCGAACCGGGGGCCCGGATCAGGCGTTCCAGGGGAGCGGTCAGGGGCGTGCGGCCCAGGACACACAAGGTGGTCTCGGACGGAACGTCCTCCAGGCCATAGATGAATTGGGGCAGCTTCAGGAACAGCACGGCCTTCAAGGCATATTCGGACACCGTCGGCTCCTGGGCCGAAGCCGGCCCGGCCAGGGGCGCGCAGCACAGCCCCAGGACCAGGGCCAGCCATCGGAGGGGACGAGGACCGGTCATGTCCGTGCCCTTGCGCTTGCCCTCATGCCAGACCCCATGCCCCGGTCTCAGAAGCGGTATTCAAGACTGGCCATCCAGCTCCGGGGCTGCTGGGGCATGTCGAAGAAGGTGCTGCTGGCAGAGCCATGGGCCGCCTCGTAGCGCGCATCGAACAGGTTGTAGACATCCAGCCACAGGGTGGCGTGGCCGTCCAGCAGGCCATGCCAGCCCACATGGAGGCTGGCCACGGTATAGCCCGGGGTCATCAGGCGCTGGCCGGGGCGGGCATTGTCCTTGCGGCCGTTGGCCACGTCGCCGGTCCAGAGCAGGCGGGGAGTGATGCTGACCCGGTCCCGATAGCGGAAAGTGGCCCCCAGCTTGATCTTGTCCTCGGCCACGTAGGGAATGTCGAAGACGGCCCCGTTCAGGCCCTCCCGGATGCAACCCTCGACGAAACTGTAGCTGCCCCACAGGTCGCCGCTCCAGCGTTCGCCCAGCCGGAAACGCCATTGGCCCAGGATGTCCAGGCCGGTGTGGTTCTCGTCCCCCGCATTGCCCTTGATGGAGGTCCGGCTCAATACGGCGCCGGGGATGTACTGGGTGGGCACGGCTTCATCCTGGGTCACGATCAGGTTCTTGATCTCGGACCGGTACAGGTTGGCCACCAGGTTGAGGCTCGGCCTGGGCCGCCAGTCCCAGGTCAGGCTGAGGGTGCGGGCCTCTTCCGGTTCCAGGTCATAGTTGGGTACCCGGAAGCCTGAGCCCAGATAGTTGCCCTGGGCGTCCCGGGCCCCGGAGAAGCTGCCGAAGGCGCTCAGCCCCTCCTCCGCCGAAGGCGCCCGGAAGGCCTCGCCATAGAGCAGTTTCAGGGCATGCCCGGACGAGGGGCGCCAGACCATGCCCAGGCGGGGATTCAGGCTGCCCCCGTAATAGGAATGGTGGTCATAGCGCATGCCCGCCATGGTGGTGAAGCGTTCGTTCCAATCCGACTGGAGCTGGGCATAGACGGACTGGTTGTAGAAGCGGGCATCGAAGATCCGGATGGGCAGGTCCGTGTTCGGGTAGGTGTAACCCTGGGCGTCCGGCTTGCGGTCCGTGTCATAGGGGGCGGGCAGGTCCGGCGTTTCCAGGGCGTAATAATCCTGGTAGCCCAGGCCGGCCTGAACCCGGTGCACGTCATCCAGGCGCCAGTTCAGGTTCTGCTCGATGGCCAGGCGGCGGGCCTTCACATAGTCGTAGCCGTGATCGTCAAAATCGGTGAACAGGTTCACATACCGGGACTTGGGGTCCACCTCCTGGTGGGCATAGTCCAGCACCAGTTCCCCGGTCACGTCGGCGCCCAGACGGAACCGGTACTTGCCATACAGGTTGTCGGTGGTGGTCATCCAGCGGGCATCGTCCAGGTACAGGGCCGACGCCGGGCGGTCCCCGGTGCTGGTCAGGCTCTCGAAATAATTCCGGTAGTAACCCAGGGTCCAGTCTTCGCCCACGTCCAGGCGCACGTGCAGGCTATGACTGCCGATACCGCCCACATAGTCCTCCCGCTCCGCCGCCGGGACCGCCACCCGGCCGGAGAAGGTGCGGGCATCCACCTTGGGAAAGGCGTCCGGATAATACTCATCCAGGGGGGCACGGTCGGATTGCTGCCAGTGACCGCCCAGGCTGAAGGCGACGTTGCCGTCCGTGCGGGTCCCGGTCATGAAGCTGACCTCCCGGCTGCCGAAGTTGCCCAGGCCGGCGGATACCCAGTGCTCGCTCCCCCGCCCGGCCCGGTCGGTGATGATGTTGACCACCCCCGCCACCGCATCGGCACCGTACAGGGCGGCTGCGGGGCCGTACAGAATTTCCACCTGGCGGGCGACATGGAGTGCGAAATTCTCCGCCACCGGAATCTTGCCCCCGGAGGGATGGTCGATGCGCACCCCGTCCAGCATGATCAGCAGCTTGTTGTTGCTGTTGTAGCCCTGGACCGTGAAGTTGTTGTAACTGGATGACTTGGTGCCGCGCATGAAATCCACCCCGGGCAGGTCTTCCAGCAGGTCGGCCAGGTTCTTGTAGCGCCGCTCCTGGATCTGCCTGCGGGTCACCACCACGATGTGGGCCGGGGTATGGTCCCGGGTCTCCTGCTGCCGGGAGGCCGTCACCACGGGCACGTTGATGAGCTCCTCCAGGCTGAGGGGCAACAGCATCATCAGGTCGGTCTCGCCCGAGTCCGCCGCACCGGTGGCCATGGGGCATGCAAGGAGCAGGGCCAACGCCAGAGCGCTTGGCTTGAATATGGGTGTCTTCATGTCGACGGCGTCCGATAGATATTTGAATGATGCCCACGGGCCATGGGCCCCCGCTATAGAACGTGGGATATATCACTATCGACATGGTCGCTGAAAACTTGAATGACCGTAAATCGCTTCTGTGAAGAAAAAATGGCTGGCTGCCTTGGCCCGAAGGCCTGGGTGGCTTGCCCAAAGAAGGAGCCGAAACGGGTCAGCCCCTGATCGCAGGGTTGCCGCGAACCTCCGGATTCACGGCGTAAATGACTTGATGATCATGGATTCGTCCGGGGATCGGTGACAAAGCCGATCCGGATGAGGCCGGCCCGGGCGGCATCGGACATGACGGCCACCACCTGCTTGTAGGCGATCTCGCCATCGGCCCGGATATGCAGTTCGGGCTGGGGCTCCAGGCGTGCGGCGCTGGCCATCCGTTCCGGCCAGGCCCCCTCCTCCAAGCGCTCACCGTTCCAGTACACCGTGCCGGAACTGTCGATGGACAGGTGAATGTTCTCCTTCTTCACCACGTTCACCTGACTGGAAGCCTTGGGCAGGTCGATCTTGACCGCATGGGTCAACAGGGGTGCCGTGACGATGAAAATAACCAGCAACACCAGCATCACGTCAATGAGGGGAATCATGTTGATCTCGGCCATGGGCTGGGCGGCCGTGTTCCGGGACAGTCCACCGAAGGCCATCACGCTACTCCCGACACGGCACGCAGGACGCCGGACCTGGGAGCCGACTCCGGTGCCTGGCTGCGGCTGCCAGTGGACATGAAAGCGAACAGGTCATGGGCGAAGCCATCCACCTCGGCCAGCATGACCCGGTTGAAACGACTGAACGCGTTGTAGGCCAACACGGCCGGTATGGCCACGGCCAAGCCCAGGGCGGTCATGATCAAAGCCTCGCCCACCGGACCGGCCACCTTGTCCAGGGTTCCGGAACCCGAGATGCCGATGGCCAGCAAGGCGTGGTAGATCCCCCAGACCGTGCCGAACAGTCCGACAAAGGGGGCAGATGACGCCACCGAGGCCAGCACCGTGTGACCGTACTCCATGCGCGCCGTATCCTGGTCGATGGCCCGGCGCAAGGCCCGGGTGAGAAATTCGTCGGCGCTGCCGGATTCGATCAGACGGCTGCCACTGCGCTCCAGGTACTGCTCCACTGCCCTCAAGCCGTGGTGAGTCAGGTGGGTAAAGGGATCGTTGACGCCGTGCTTGCGAATGTAGTCGGACACCGAGGCCATCTCGCCGGCATTCCAGAAAAATGCCTGGAAGTCAGCCGCGGCACGACGCATCTTTCGATTGGCCAGCGTCTTGGTAACGATGAGGTACCAGGTGGCCACGGACATCACCAACAGCAGCAGCAGAATGAAATGCCCGACGGCGTCGGCCTGGGCCAGAAAGTGGGTAAATCCCGGAACGGTTTGCATGTGGACTCCGATATGAGCGTGTGGTGGTGGCAGGCGTCAGGTAATGGCCCAGTGGCGCAGCAGGTTGTGATAGACCCCGGTCAGCTTCAGCAAGGCGGGATCATCGGCCGGGACACGGGGGGTCAGACTCTGGATGGCCTGATCCAGATCGAACAACAGGGTGCGCGGCGCTTCGTCCTGGACCAGGCTCTGGATCCAGAAAAAGGAAGCCACCCGGGCTCCCCGGGTGACCGGCGTGACCCGATGCAGGCTGCTGGAGGGATACAGGACCATGTCGCCCGCCTCCAGTTTGGCCGTCTGGATGCCGAAAGGGCCCTCGATCTCCAGTTCCCCGCCGTCGTATTCCTCCGGCTCGGCCAGGAACAGGGTGGCGGACAGATCGCTCCGCACCGTGACATGGGTCCCCGGCACCTGCATCAGGGCGCTGTCCACATGGGCCCCATAGGTGCCCCCATCCTGATAGCGATTGAATTTGGGCGGGTAGATCCTGTTGGGCAGGGCCGCAGACACAAAAGCCGGGTTGGCCGCCAATTTCCGCAGGATATGCTGGCCCAGGCTCAGGGCCGGTTCGGTGCCGTCCTCCAGTTGCAGGTTGCGTTTCACCGCGCTGGCCAGGGTACCGGCAGTCTTCAGGCCATCCTGCCACGTGGCCCGGTCCAGATGCTCCCGGAATTGGCGAACCTCATCTTTTTCAAGGACTTTATATATTGGAATCAACATTCTATAAATCACTCTTGATCATGTTTCGAGATGCGTTGGAGCGGATATCAGCGACACTGGCACAGCCCGTCATGGCCATGCACACCTCCAGTTCCTCCTGCAGAAGGCGCAGCATGTGCGCCACGCCCAGTGCACCGGCCACCGCCAGGGCGTAGACCTGAAGGCGCCCCACCAGAACAGCGTCGGCCCCCAGGGCCAGGGCCTTGTAGATATCCGTACCCGAGCGCAGGCCACTGTCCAGCAGGAGGGGAAACCGCTCCCCCACGGCCTGGCGTATGCCCGGCAGGCGGCCCAGGCTGGCCGGGGCATGATCCAGGGTTCGGCCACCGTGATTCGACACCACCAGGCCGGTCACCCCGGCAGCCTGCAAACGTGTGGCATCCTCCTCATGCAACACCCCCTTGACCCACACGGGCAGCCGGGTGTGTTCCTGGAGCCAGGCCAGATCGGCCCAGGTGGGCGCAGTTGCCATCAGGCCCCGAAAGACACGGCTCTGTCCGGGTGTCGTGGACGGCGCCGGGACGGGAGTCTGGCCCGCCAGATTGGCCGGTTGGCAATGGGCCGGCAGACGGAATCCGGCCCTGAGGGCAGAGTGGCTGGGCACTTGGATGGTGGCATCCAGGGTGACCATGAGGGCGGAATATCCCGCCTGCTCGGCCCGGCCGACCAACGCCAGGGTGTCTTCCCGCCGGGCCAGGAAGTACAACTGGAACCATTTTTCCCCCTTGGCTGCACCGGAGATGGCCTCCAGGGGATGGCTGGACAGGGTGCTCACCACCATGGGAACCCCCATGGCGGCTGCGCCCCGGGCCGTTTCCAACTCACCCAGGGGATGGGCGAGGGTCTGGTAGGCCACCGGGGCCAGCAGGATGGGCGTGGGCCGGTCGACACCGGCCATGGACCCGCGTGAAGTGCCGTGGCGGACATCGCCCAGCAGGCGCGGACATACTGCCCAGCGCTGGAAGGCCTTCAGGTTGGCTGCCAGGGTCACGCCCTCGGCGCTCCCACCATCGATATAGGCCAGGTCAGGTCCGGCGATGAAGCGCCGGGCCAGGTATTCGTAGTCCCGGGCCGAGTGGATACCCGCAGGAATCTCGCTCAGGGGGGACAGCAATTCAGACGACATAAGGTTGCACATCAGGGCTATGACTGGACGGCCCCGGGCACTGCTGCCCGGGGCCGGGTTTCAGGTTTAGAAGTCGTAGTTCAGGGTCACACGCACATTGCGGGCATCCCCCTTGTACAGGAAAGAACCGGACCGATAGCCCGCCAGGTAGTAATCCTCGTCCATGACGTTGCCGATGTTCACCCGCAGGTCCATATCCTGGTTGAACCGGTAGTTGGCGAACAGATCCAGCACGCTGTAGGAGGGCACCGGCTGGCTGTACTGGCCGTCGGCAGTCAGGCCGGGCGCGCTGTCCGGCTGACCGGCGTACTTCTTGCCCTCATATTTCAACGCACCGCCAAAGGAGAAGTTCGGCGTGAGCTGGTACTTGAGCTGGGCAAAAGCCGTGTTGTCAGCAAAGTTGCTCAGGGTCTTGCCTTCGTTGGCCGGGTTGACCGACTTGATGACCTTGGCCTTCATGAGGGCCACACCGGCCTGGGCAGACAGCTTGTCGGTGAGGTTGCCGCTCAGCCCGAACTCCATGCCCTGGACCCGGTTCTTGCCGGTGTTGAAGGTACCTTCAGCATCGTAGTTGGCGCCCTCCATCACGTCGGACTTGGTAATGTTGAACAGGGCGGCCGACGCCAGCATCTTGCCGTCCAGCACATTCCACTTGGTCCCCAGCTCGATGTTCTGGGTCCGTTCCGGCTTGGCGCCCGCAGCCTCGCCCTGATAGGTGACCAGGCCGCCGTAACCGCCACTGGTCCCCACGTCAGACTCGCCCCCGTTCAGATCGGCCGCGGTGGAATAGCTGACATAGACATTGGCATCGGGCCGGAATTTGTAGGTGGCCCCAAGATGACCGTTCCACATGCCGTCGGAATAGTCGTAATCGCCGGTGATGGCCTTGGTATTGGCGTTCTGGGTCTTGAGGGAGATCTGGGTGTGGTCATAGCGCAACCCGCCAAACAAGGTCCACTCATCATCCAGGTCCACCGTGTCCATGACCGACAGGGAGGCCGACTGGGCCTGCCAGTCCTGGTCCCAGGAATTCTTGCTGATCTGGCGGTTCATCAGGCTGTTGAGACCGTTGACCGGCTTGCCGTTGGCATCCGTGGCGCAGAAACCCGGGGCCGTGCCACTGCGTCCAGGCACGGTGCAGTTCTGCCCGGAATTGGCGATGTTGTAGACGCCGTTCAATACCTTCTGGTCGGCCAGTTCCAGACCGAAGATCAGCTCATGCTTCCGCCCCCCAAGGACGGTGTCCAGGTGCAGGTTGGTCTGGTTGGCCACGTATTCCACTTCCTGCCAGCCATTGTGGGTGCTCAGGGTGATGGTGTCATAGGCGCCCCCGGCACTGCCGGGGTCCGTGGTACCTCCCCGGGCGCCGGTGACCACATAACCATTGTCGGCGGTGCCCACCCGGGTGATGTTGGTCAGCTTCATGCTGGGATCGATGCGGTATTTCAGACGGGCCGTGACGATATCCACATCAGACGACAGGAAATCCTCTTCCTGGGCGTATACCGGCACGTTCCGGGCCGGCTTGCGATTGGGCACCGTGCCGGTCAGGAAACCGCCCATGTCCGGATTGTCCTCGGCATTCATGCCGTAGTAGTCCACCGTCAGGTCCAGCTTGTCGCTGGCCAGCCAATGACCGGACAGGGCCAGGCCCTGGCGATCGCGGTCCGTGGGGGCGCGTCCCGGCACATCCTCGTAGCCGTAGAGCAGGTTTGCCCGCAGCGCCACCGTATCGCTCACCACCTGGTTGGTATCCAGGGTCAACCGCACATGCTTGTCCGTGCCAACGGCCGTGGACAGTTTGGTGAAGTCATATTCGGTACTGGCCTGCTTGGTAACCGAATTGACCGCCCCACCCGCCGTACCCCGACCGGCAAAGCTGGAATTGGGGCCCTTGGAAATTTCCACCTGTTCCGTGGCAAAGCTTTCCCGGATGGTCATGCCGGGGTCGCGGATGCCGTCCACGAACACGTCGGAACGCGCTTCCTGGCCCCGGATGATGTAGCGGTCGCCAAAAGCATTGCCGTTCTCGCCGGTGCCCAGGGTGATGCCGGGCTGGGCATCCAGTATCTCGCGCAGGTCGGTATAACCGGAATCCTCGATCTGGGTCTTGGTCAACACCGAGATGTTGTGGGGCGTCTCGGCCAGGGGCCGCTTGATGCGCTCGTCACCCGAGAACTTGGCCTTGTAGGGCGCCCCCGGCTCGGCATAAGGATTGGTGTCGATGGTGCGCTCCTCGATCTGCAGCTTTTCCAGATCGATCACCTCCCCTGCGGCCCAGGCGGCCATGGGCAGCATCATGGCGGAGGAAATGCTCAGGGCCAGGGTATTGCGGACGAAATGCCCATTACCCTCGGTGCCTGTCGTGCGGAAACTGGCGGGGAATTTGGTTTTCTTTTTTAGGTGATTCACAGGCAATGCTCCTTGGCTATCAGACAGCCGGCCATTCCTGGCCGCCGTCGGGGGTTGGAAAACGATTACCGATCAGTGATCAGCGAGTACTCCACGGGCACCGACATGGAGAGTTCCTCCTTGTTCATGGCGGCGGGAATGGCCGGCAGGGGCGTGGCCCGGGCCAACATGCTCAAGGCCGCCTGGTCCAGTTCCGGATGCCCGGAGCCCTGCTTGACCCGGGAGTCTTTCAATCGGCCGAACTTGTCCAGGGTGAATTCCAGGACCACCCGGCCTTCGATCTTGGCTTTCTTGAGCGCAGCGGGATAACGCTTGTGCCGGTTCAATTGCCCCATCAGCTGGGCCAGGTAGCGCCGCATCTCATCTGCTGTCTGGGCAGGCGAGGGCTGTGCCGGTCGCTGCACAACCGGGGCCGCAGGCGGGCTGGCGAGGGGTACACGCGTCACGGCGGGGACGGCCAGGACCGGCGGCTGGGTGACGGGCGGGGCCTTCGGGACATCGGGCGCGGGATGGGGAGGCTCCACCTTCGCCGGGGGCTCGGGGATGGCGACTACCGGTGGCGGCGGCACGGCGGGACTGGGCGCCTGAACCGCTTCCTGCCTGGCCAGCACCACGGGCACCTCAGGAGGCGGCGGTGGCGGCTGCACGGTCATCTTTGGCTGGGGCTTGGGCAACACGGGTTGAGGGGGTGGCGGTTCCGGCGGAGACTCGGGCTGCGTCGGCTCGGACAGAAGCAGCGTCGCCATCAGCGGTGCTGCCTCCTCGGTGGCCGGCACCTGGGGGCGCAACAGCAGCAAGGAACCCAGGATGGCCATATGGCCCAGGACGACCACGGCCAAGCCGCGTCCCTGTAAAACGGGAGAGGGATATGACATGGGGAGGATGACCGAAGCGGGTTGCGCCTTCAGGGCATGAAGGGCTGCCGCGGAGTGACTTTTGATGGACGGGAAATCAGCGTCTGTCGTACATGCGGCTGCGCCGGACGCCACCATGGGTGCGCGCCGCACAAACAAAAACCACCTGTCCAGGGAAAAGACCATGCCAGCATCCAGTAAGGGCTAAAAACGCTGGCTGGCTAAACGGCTGGCTGACGTCAGGAAATGTGCCTGATGTGCTCCAAGGCACATCCGCGACATCCGATAATGATAACCGTTCTTATTATTGATTGCAACATGGGCGTATCCCCTGTCACCAGTGTTCGCCCATCGCGGCGATGTGCTCGATCAAGCCGGCCACGATGGCAAGCAGTTCCGGATCTTCGCCCCCAGCCGGCGGCAGGAAGACCTCCAGGCCGATGTAGCGAAAGGCCAAGTTGTCCCACACCTCACGTGGAATGGGCGTTGCCGCACTGGGTATGGCGGATTGGCCAGCGGCAGCAGGCATGTCATCTTGACTGCCCTCCACCCTGTGCCCCAGGCGAATCAGTCGGAGGGGTGGAGATGTGAAATCGTAGTGCACCGCCAGGCCTCGGCCGAGTGCTTCGGCATCCCGGCTGTAGATTTCCATGCCCAGGCCTGCCTCATCCTGACCGGCGTGCAGGTCGATGAGCAGCGCGTATTTCCCCTCCATGTGACCCGTGAGCTGGCGATAGAGCGCCTTGTGCAGGAGGTCGAAGTGAAAGCGCTGATCCTGCCGGGGACGTTTGCCGGACAGTCCCTCGGGCACCACCAGCACATCCAGATGGGTCCGGTCCAGCCTGGCCGCCACAGCCTCGCCAAAGGCCCGCTCCTCCCGGTGGATGCCCACCACCAGCAGGGCATGGGGCCGGGTCATTCCGATACGGACACCAGGCAGCGGGCATCCCGGCATTGATGGATCTCCACGGTGACGTGGTCCAGGCCGGCGATGCCGGCCAGGCGGTCCCGATAGTGCTCCACGGGACCCGGGGCATGGCTGACGATGGACACGATGCAGGCGCGGCTGGCCAGCCCGATGCGCCACAGGTGCAGATCGGCCACCTCATGATCGGGTTCGGACTCGATGACGCGCCGCACTTCCGACGCCACCGCGCTGTGATCTTCGGCATCCAGCAACACGGCGGCGCTGTCCCGGGCCAGTCCCCAGGCCCAGCGGCTGATCACGGCCGCCCCCACCAGGCCCATCAAGGGGTCCAGGAAAGCCCAGCCGTACACCATGCCGCCCGCCAGGGCGACGATGGCCAGGAGCGACGTCAGGGCGTCTGCCAGAACGTGGAAATACGCCGCCTTGAGGTTGTGGTCCACGTGGTCCTCGGCGTGGTCCTGGCCATGCAGGTGCTCATGGGCATCGTGGTGGTGATGGTCGTGGTGGTGATGGTCGTGGTCATGCCCATGACCGTGGTGGTGACCATGCCCCAGCAACCAGGCACTGAGCAGATTCACCAGCAAGCCCAGGACCGCCACCGCCATGGCCTCCTGATATTGGATGGCCACCGGCTGATAGAGGCGCTGCACGGACTCGACGATCATCCACAGGGCCACCACGGCCAGCAGGAGGGCACTGCTGTAGCCGGCCAGGGCACTGACCTTGCCGGTACCGAAGGTATAACGGGCATCTCCGGCATGGCGCCGGGCGAAGCTGTAAGCGAAGGCCGCCAGGCCCAGGGCGCCCACGTGACTGGCCATGTGCCAGGCATCGGCCATCAGGGCCATGGACCCGGTCAGCCAGCCCGCCACCAGTTCCACCAGCATGGTAACGAAGGTCAACACCACCACCCAGCGGGTGCGCCGCTCGGCGTGCCGGTCTGCCTCGGTACCGTAATCGTGGTCGTGCTGCCAGGCGGTCAGGTCGTGGTGGGACATGGTGGATCTGGGGCGCTCGGAAAGCGCTATTCTAGTCGCTTGAACAAACCGTTCACCCCTGGGCCCGGCGGGGTTGTTGTCCTGGCAAGACGTGCTGGCCGGCAAAGAACCCCACCGATCAGGTGGCATACCTGCACCAGGAACTGGATAATCCCGATACTTGTCACAGGGAGGCAGGGGCAGGCGGGCCAACACGTTTCCGATCACCCCCGTGTCACCTGACCCGCTCGCGCCACCGACTCACCAGATCGCTACCCAACACACCATGCAACCCACCCCTGCCCAAGACTCCCCCCCTTCCCCTGGGCCCCAGGCGGCTGCCCGTTCCCCGCTGCTGGAGATCACGGTCACCCTGCTGATCCCGTCCCTGATCCTGATGCAGATGTCCGATCCGGAGCGGCTGGGACCGGTCACTGCCCTGGTGGTGGCCCTGTCCCTGCCCATCTTCTGGGGCCTGCGGGAACTGGTCACCCGCCGCACCTTCAGCCTGTTCGCCATTCTCGGCGTGGTCAGCCTGCTGCTCACGGGCGGCATCGGCCTGCTGCAACTGGACACCCAGTGGCTGGCGGTCAAGGAAGCCGCCGTGCCCGGCATCATCGGCCTGGTGGTGGCTGCCTCGGCCCTTACCCGGCGGCCCCTGGTGCGCATCCTGCTCTACAACCCCGCCATCCTGGACACCGTGCGGATCGACGGCATCCTGGCCGAACGGGGCCATCGGGAAGCCTTCGACACCCGCCTGCGCAACGCCACCCTGATGCTGGCCGGCTCCTTCGGCTTCTCGTCGTTCATGAACTTTGTCCTCGCCACCTGGATCGTCACCAGCCCTTCCGGCTCGGCGGCCTTCAACGAAGAACTGGGCCGGCTCACCCTGCTCAGCTATCCCATGATCGCCCTGCCCGCCACCCTGATCATGCTGGGCGTCCTCTATTACCTGGTCCGGGGCCTGAAGGGCCTCACCGGCCTGGATCTGGGCGACATGCTCCACGCCACCCAGGATAAAGACTGACCATGCGCCTGTTCTCCCCCATCTACGCCCGGGCCATGCAGTGGGCCCGGCACCGGCGGGCACCGGCCTACCTGGGCGCCCTGAGCTTTGCCGAATCCTCCTTCTTCCCCGTGCCCCCGGACGTGATGCTGGCCCCCATGTGCCTGGCCCGGCCCGACCGGGCCTGGCATTTCGCCCTGCTCACCACCCTCACCTCCGTGGCCGGCGGCTTGCTGGGGTATGCCATCGGCTACTTCGCCTTCGAAGCCATTTCCCCCTGGCTCCAGACCACCAAGTACTGGGCCAGCTACCAGACAGCCGTCCAATGGTTCAACGACTATGGCTTCTGGGCGGTATTCATCGCCGGCTTCTCGCCCATTCCCTACAAGGTATTCACCATTGCCGCCGGCGCCCTGTCCATGGCCCTGCTGCCCTTCGCCCTGGCCTCCATCATCGGCCGTGGCGCCCGCTTCTTCCTGGTGGCCGGGCTCATGAAATGGGGCGGCGCACGCATGGAAGCCACCCTGCAACGCTACGTCGACCGCATCGGCTGGGCGCTGGTAGTCCTGATCATCGTGGGACTGTGGCTAATGCAAATGTAGGGCCGTGGGGCGGGCTTCAGCCCGCCAAAGGTGCATGCTCAGAAAACCGGCCGGCTGAACCCGGCCCTACCAACCCCCACCCCGTGGGGCGGGCTTCAGCCCGCCAAAGGTGCATGCACAGAAAACCGGCCGGCTGAACCCGGCCCCACCAACCCCCACCCCGTGGGGCGGGCTTCAGCCCGCCAACGCTGCATGCACAGAAAACCGGCCGGCTGAACCCAGCCCCACCAACCCCACCCCGTGGGGCGGGCTTCAGCCCGCCAACGCTGCATGCACAGAAAACCGGCCGGCTGAAGCCGGCCCCACATAGCCCGCGCCTGTGGAGCGGGCGTGCTGGCGGTCAGTTTCGGATCAAATGATCGAAGGCAGACAGGCTGGCTTTGGCGCCGTCCCCCATGGCGATGATGATCTGCTTGTAGGGCACGGTGGTGCAGTCGCCGGCGGCGAACACGCCGGGCACGCTGGTCTGGCCCTTGGCGTCCACTTCGATCTCGCCGAACTTTGACAGGGCCACGGTACCCTTCAGCCAATCGGTGTTGGGCAGCAGACCGATCTGGACGAAGACGCCTTCCAGGGCGAGGGTCTGGGACTGGCCGCTCACCCGGTCGGTATAGACCAGGCCGTTCACCTTGCCCTCGGCGCCGGTCACTTCGGTGGTCTGGGCGCTCTTGATGACCGTGACGTTGGCCAGGCTGTAGAGCTTGTCCTGCAACACCTTGTCGGCCCGCAGGGCGTCGCCGAATTCCAGCAGGGTGACATGACCGACGATGCCGGCCAGGTCGATGGCCGCTTCCACGCCGGAGTTGCCGCCGCCGA
>DYHB01000012.1 GCA_020724415.1 Thiobacillus sp. | reverse complement strand
GGGTGCGGGGCAGCACGCCGGTGCGGATGGTGATGGGCCGCACGGTGCGGGTGTCACGGCCGTCGATGCGGGGCTCGCCGGCCAGGATGCGGGAGCGCACCACCTTGGCTTCCAGGGCATGGAACAGATCCTTGACCTCGTTGATGGCCACGGTGTCCATGCCTTCCTTCAGCATGTCGGCGAACACACGATTGCGCACCTCGTCCACGGCCGCCATGCGGGCCTGCTTCTGCTTGATGGAATAAGCCTTGGTGAGGCCATCGCCGATGATGGCGTTCATCTGGTCCACCATGGCGGTGTTGGCCTCCGGCGGGGTCCAGTCCCAGGGCTCGTTGCCCGCCTCGTCGGCCAGGTCGTTGATGGCGTCGATGGCCGCCTTCATTTGCTCGTGGCCGAACACCACGGCCCCCAGCATGACTTCCTCGGACAGCACATGGGCTTCGGACTCCACCATCAGGACGGCATCCTCGGTACCCGCCACCACCAGGTTCAGGGCCGACTCCTTGAGTTCCGACTGGGTGGGGTTGAGTACGTATTCACCGTTGATGTAACCCACGCGGGCGCCACCGATGGGACCGTTGAAGGGTACGCCCGACAGCATCAGGGCAGCCGAAGCGCCGATCATGGCGGGAATGTCCGGATCCACTTCCGGATTGCAGGACATCACCGTGGCAATGATCTGGACTTCGTTGAAAAAACCATCCGGGAACAGGGGACGAATGGGCCGGTCGATCAGCCGGGAGGTCAGGGTCTCCTTCTCGCTGGGCTTGCCCTCCCGCTTGAAGAAGCCGCCGGGGATGCGGCCGGCAGCGTAGGTCTTTTCCTGGTAATCCACCGTCAGGGGGAAGAAATCCTGACCGGGCTTGACCTCATTCTTGGCCACCACGGTCACCAGGACTACAGTGTCGTCCACGTTGACCATCACCGCGCCGGTGGCCTGCCGGGCGATTTCCCCGGTTTCTAGTGTCACCTGATGGCGACCGTACTGGAATGTCTTCTTGACGGGATTCACGCTGACCTCAATTCTTTGCTATGACGGAAGGACTGGCCCACCGACAGGATGGGCGCCCCGGCCCGGCAAGGCACCAGGGCCGGTGGTAATGCACGGATATTACTTGCGCAGACCCAGACGTTCGATGAGCTGACGGTAGGCGTCGGTATTGCGGGACTTCAGGTAGTCCAGCAGACGGCGGCGACGGCTGACCATCTTGAGCAGGCCGCGCCGGGAGTGGTGATCTTTCTTGTGGGTCTTGAAATGGCCGGTCAGGTCATTGATGCGGGCCGTGAGCAGGGCGACTTGCACTTCGGGCGAGCCGGTATCGGCCGCGCTACGCTGATAGTCTTTGAGGATCTGCGCCTTTTGCGCGGTTTCGATGGACATGTGGGCTACTCCAAATATGAATCAGGGTCGATGAAAAGGGCGGATTTTACCCGTTAAACGTGCGTTTTCTCAAGCAATTCATGGTTATACACCTAGCCTGGATTCCGTGGCCAACAGCCGTTTCGGCGCAGCCTTGCCCTCCAGGTCCACTTCGGCGACGCCGAGAAATTCTCCGTCAGGGCCATACAGGCGGAAGCGATCCCCCACGCTGAGTCCCGAGCGCCAGACCGACTGGCCATGCATCAGTTGCCAGGCGGATTCCAGGTCCAGATCCAGACGGGGCAGCCCTGCCACCAGGGTATCGGTATCCGCGAGGACCGTTTCCCGCTGTTCGGGCGCCAGGGCCTCCAGGTCCGCCAGGGTGATCGCCCGATCCACGCTGAACGGACCGACCGCCTCCCGGCGCAGGGCGGCAAGATGGGCTCCACAGCCCAGGGCCTGGCCCAGGTCTTCTGCCAGGGTGCGCACATACACCCCTTTGCCGCAATGGACGCGCAGGGTCAGCCGGGTGTCTTCCAGGGACACCAGATCGATCGCGTGTATCGAGACCCGGCGTGGCGCCCGTTCCACTTCGATGCCCTGCCGGGCCAGCTTGTACAAGGGCTGGCCATCCCGCTTCAGGGCCGAATGCATGGGCGGTACTTGGTAGACCTCCCCCAGGAAAGGCGCCAGCCGGGACTGGACGTCCTGGCGTGTCACATGGACAGGACGGGTTTCCAGCACCTCGCCTTCCGGGTCTGCGGTACTGGTGCGCTGACCCAACTGCAATACCGCCAGGTAGGTCTTGTCCGCATCCAGCAGATATTGGGAAAACTTGGTGGCTTCGCCAAAACACAGGGGCAGCAGTCCGGTGGCAAAGGGGTCCAGGGTGCCGGTATGGCCGCCCTTCTTGGCCTGCATGAGCCAACGCGCCTTCTGTAGAGCGGCGTTGGATGTGATGCCGGCGACCTTGTCCAGCAGCAGTACGCCGTCCAGCTTACGCTTCATCGTCCTTGTGGAAGCGCTTGTCTTCCTCCAGGGCCTGTTCGATGAGTTGGCTCAGATGGGCCCCCCGCTCGATGGAGCGGTCGTACTGGAATGTGAGTTTGGGCACCACGCGCATGCGCATGCGGTGGGACAGCTCGGTGCGCAGGAATCCTGCCGCCCGGGTCAGAGCCTTGCTGATCTCGGCATCTTCGCCAGCCAGCAGGGTATACCAGACCTTGGCATGCTCCAGGTCGGACGTGACATCCACGGCATTGATGGTCACGCCATGGACACGGGGGTCCTTCATTTCCCGCCAGAGAATATCCGCCAGTTCCTGACGGATCTGTTCTCCGACTCGGCGGGCACGGGGAGTTTTCATGATGATTCGTGACTATGTCGGCATGTTGGGGACGGCGGGGCTCGAAACCGGGCCGGCGCAGACGTGACCAGACTAGTCACGCCCACGTCGGCCGGATCTCATCACAGCGTCCGGGCCACCTCGACCACTTCGAAGCACTCCAGCTGGTCACCTTCCTGGATGTCATTGAAGTTGCGCAGATTCAGGCCGCACTCGAAGCCTTCCTTGACTTCCTTGACATCGTCCTTGAAGCGCTTGAGGGATTCCAGTTCGCCGGTGTGGATGACCACGTTGTCACGCAGGACGCGCACCTGGGCATTCCGCTTGATGACGCCATCCAGGACCATGCAGCCGGCCACGGCGCCCACCTTGGAGATGCGGAAGACCTGACGAATCTCGGCCAGGCCGGTGATGTTTTCCTTCTTCTCGGGGGACAGAAGGCCACCCAGGGCCGCCTTCACGTCATCCACGGCCTCGTAGATGATGTTGTAGTAGCGCAGGTCCACGCCGGCATTCTCGGCCAGCTTGCGGGACTGGGCATCGGCCCGCACATTGAAGCCGATGATCACGGCGTTGGAGGCGATGGCCAGATTCACATCGGACTCGGAGATGGCCCCCACGGCGGAATGGATGATGTTGACCTTGACCTCGTCGGTGGACAGCTTTTGCAAGGCATGGGCCAGGCCCTCGAAGGAACCCTGCACGTCGGCCTTGATGATGAGGGGCAAGGATTTGACCTCGCCCTCGCCCATCTGCTCGAACATGGTCTCCAGCTTGGCGGCCTGCTGCTTGGCCAGCTTCACGTCCCGGAACTTGCCCTGGCGGAACAGGGCGATTTCCCGGGCCTTGCGCTCGTCGGGCAGGACCATGACATCCTCGCCCGCGGCAGGCACTTCGGACAGGCCCTGGATCTCCACCGGAATGGACGGACCGGCCTCCTGAACCTGCTTGCCGTCCTCGTCCAGCATGGCGCGCACCTTGCCGAATGCGGTCCCGGCCAGGAGCATGTCGCCCCGCTTCAAGGTGCCGGACTGGACCAGGATGGTGGCCACCGGGCCCCGGCCCTTGTCCAGGCGGGACTCCACCACCACGCCCTTGGCCAGGCTGTCCACGGCGGACTTCAGCTCCAGCACTTCGGCCTGGAGCAGCACGGCATCCAACAGATTGTCGATACCGCTGCCGGTCTTGGCGGACACGTCCACGAACATGGCATCACCACCCCATTCCTCGGGCACCACGCCTTCGTTGGAGACTTCCTGGCGAATCTTTTCCGGATTGGCATCCGGCTTGTCGATCTTGTTCACCGCCACCACCACCGGCACATTGCCGGCCTTGGCGTGGTGGATGGCTTCCCGGGTCTGGGGCATGACGCCGTCGTCGGCGGCCACCACCAGGATGACGATGTCGGTGGCCTTGGCCCCCCGGGCGCGCATGGCCGTGAAGGCCTCGTGGCCGGGAGTATCCAGGAAGGTGACCATGCCCTTGGGGGTTTCCACATGGTAGGCACCGATGTGCTGGGTGATGCCACCCGCCTCCCCGGCCGCCACCCGGGCACGCCGGATGTAGTCCAGCAGGGAGGTCTTGCCGTGGTCGACGTGGCCCATCACGGTCACCACGGGGGCGCGGGGCAGGAGTTCCACCTCCTTGGCCTCGGTGGTTTCTTCCAGGTAGGACTCGGGGGTATCCAGGGCCGCAGGCTTGGCCACATGGCCCATTTCCTCCACCACGATCATGGCGGTTTCCTGGTCCAGCACCTGGTTGATGGTGACCATGGAGCCCATCTTCATCAGGGCCTTGATGACTTCAGCCGCCTTGATGGACATCTTGTGGGCCAGTTCTGCCACGGTGATGGTCTCCGGCACAGAGACCTCCTTGATGACCGGCTCGACGGGCTGGACCACGGCATGGCCATGATCCGACTTGTGCTTGCCCTTGCGGGAGCGCCAACCGCTATCCGACTCCGTGGCTCCACGCACCCGCAGGCCGCCCTTCTTGCCGTGGGCTTCCTCTTCCTTGGTCTTCTTGACAGCGCCCTTGTCCGCCTTGGGTTTCACGCTGGGCTTGACGTCACCCGTCTTCACTGCCGGCTTTACCGCTGGCCTGGGCTCTTCGGGCGCGGCAGGCTGGGCCGCCGCCTGGGCGGCCTCGGCCGCCTTGGCCTCCTCGGCCTTGCGGGCAGCCTCACGCTCTTGCTTGGCTTTCAGCTCGGCTTCCTGGATGGCGCGCAACTCGGCTTGCCGGCGCTCTTCTTCCTGGCGCAGGCGCACTTCCTGCTCATCCAGGATCGACGAGGGTGCCGGGGCCGGTTTGTCGGGAGCAGGAGGTGGAGGCGGAGTCGGGGCCGCCGCGACCACGGGGGGCGGCGCCACGGGAGTGGGCTCTTCCACGTGGGCAGGGGTATCCCGCTTGACCAGAACACGCTTCTTGCGCACTTCCACCGGAATGGTGCGGGACTTGCCGCTGCCATCCGCCGTCTTGATCTGGGAAGTCTCCTTGCGGGTCAGGGTAATCTTGCCCTTGGGTTCCTTGGCGCCATGCTTGCCCCGCAGATAATCCAGAAGCCGCGCCTTATCCTGGTCGGTGAGGGGATCCTTGACCCCCTTGACCGAAACGCCTGCCGCCGAGAGCTGTTCTACCAACAGCTCGGGCGGGACTTTCAGTTCTTTGGCAAATTGTTCGACGTTCATCCGGATTCCTTACTCCACTACCATTACGGCGCCGTGCGCCGAGTTAAAGCCTGTTCAATCAAACCAGGGGGCTCGCGCCGTCATGATCAACTGTTTGGCACGCTCTTCGTCCATTCCCGTCAATTCCACGAGGTCATCCACGGCCAAGTCGGCCAGGTCTTCGGAATTGACCACTCCCTGGGCGGAGAGGGTGGCCGCAGTCTCTTCATCCATGCCCTCGACACTCATCAGGTCGGTGGCCGCCTTTTCCACGTTTTCCTCGCGCACGATGGCGGCCGTCAGGAGGGCATCCCGGGCCCGGGCCCGCAGTTCGTTGATGCTATCCTCATCGAAGGCTTCGATCTCCAGCATTTCCTGGATGGGCACATAAGCCACCTCTTCCAGGGTGGAGAACCCCTCCTGGACCAGCACGTCGGCCACATCTTCGTCCACATCCAGCTTGTCGATGAACAACTGCCGGATCGTGTTGACCTCTTCCTCTTTTTTCTCTTCCGCCTCGGACTGGGTCATGATGTTCAGCTCCCAGCCGGTCAGCTCGGAGGCGAGGCGGACATTCTGGCCGCCGCGACCGATGGCGTTGGCCAACTGGTCTTCGTCCACCACCACGTCCATGCTGCGCCGCTCTTCATCCACCACGATGCTGGAGATTTCGGCGGGGGCCAGGGCGTTGATGACAAACTGGGCCGGCTCGGGGGACCAGAGCACGATGTCCACGCGTTCCCCGTTCAGCTCATTGGTCACCGCCGTGACCCGGGAACCCCGCACGCCGATGCAGGAACCCTGGGGGTCGATACGCTGGTCATTGGACTTGACGGCGATCTTGGCCCGGATGCCCGGGTCCCGGGCGGCAGCCTTGATCTCGATCAGCCCTTCTGAAATCTCGGGCACTTCCAGTTCGAACAGCTTGCTGATGAACTCGTTGGCCGTACGGGACAGGATCAACTGGGGGCCGCGCCCGCTCGTTTCCACCCGCATCAGGCATGCGCGCACCCGATCACCCACGCGCAGGTTCTCCTTGGCGATCATCTGGTCCTTGGCCAGAAGGCCCTCGATGCGGCCCGACTCGATGATGGCATTGCCCCGTTCCATGCGTTTGATGGTGCCGGACACCAGGGTCTCGTCCCGGGCCAGGAAATCGTTCAGCACCTGTTCCCGCTCGGCGTCCCTGATTTTCTGGAGGATGACCTGCTTGGCCGCCTGGGCCCCGATCCGCCCGAATTCGACGGCTTCCAGAGGCGCCTCGACGACACCCCCCGCCTCTACCCCGGGCGCACGTTCCTGGGCCTCACTGACGGTCAACTGATGGTCGGGGAATTCGATCTCGGCATCATCCGGCAACACTTCCCAGACTCGGAAAGCCTCGTATTCGCCACTGTGCCGGTCTATCTGCACCCGCACTTCCACGTCCTCATCGAAACGCTTCTTGGTGGCGTGGGCCAAGGCGGACTCCAAAGCGGAGAAGACCACGTCCAGACCCACATTTTTCTCGCGCGCCAGCGCATCAGCCAATAGCAATACTTCCCGACTCATCAGACCCTCCGGGCAAACCCTAGCATTCAAATATCCGGTACCAGACGAGCCGACTCCATGTCGGCCAGGGGGATGGCAATCCGCCCAGCGTCCGTCTCCAGATCCAACACACCCTCTTCCACTCCCATCAGGGTGCCCACATACTTCTTGCGCCCCTCCAGGGGGAGGCGGAGCTTGATGGTGGCCTTCTGGCCGGCAAAGCGGATGAAATCCGCCGCCTTGACCAATGGCCGATCCAGCCCCGGGGACGACACTTCCAACCGGCTGTAATCCACATTTTCGACTGCAAACAAGCGGGTCAACTGGTTGCTGACCTTGACGCAATCCTCCAGGCCGATGCCGTCCGGGGCATCGATGTACACGCGCAGCAAGCCCCGGCCCACCCGCTCCAGGGTGACCAGTTCATACCCCATGCCTGTCAGGGTAGGCTCGATCAACGCTTGCAATTCCATGTCCGCCCGTCCGTCCTTTCAGTGTGGCCATTCAGTACGACCAATTCAGCGCGACCATTCAGACGACCACACTGTTTGCCGCCAAAGCCGCAGAAACAAAAAATGGGCTGAAAGCCCATCGAATAACTTTCGGATTGTACCAAAAATCCCGAGTGTATTCACAGGTGAAGTGACCCCTTGAAGGCCAGACCGGTTTATCTCCCTGTCATGAGAAGTCCGGTCAGGCGTTTGGCAGGGATCAAACGGGCAGCCCGGGCATGGTCCCCGTGATCCAGCCAGGGTATTTCCAGCAACAGGGGCGCCGGAATGCGCCGAACCAGGGTGGCGAGGTTTTCATCATAGACCGCCATGTCTGGGTCTATCCGGTTCGCCACCCAGCCGGCCAAGGTCAGCCCGCGGGCTGCCATGGACTCCACGGTCAGCAAGGCATGGTTCAGACAGCCCAGCCGCATGCCTACCACCAGGATGACGGGCAGCTTCAAGGCCATGGCCAGATCGGCCATGTCATGGACGTCATCCAAGGGGACCCGGAAGCCGCCGGCGCCCTCCACCAGGACGAGATCGTAGTCCTGGGCCAGGGCCTGGTAGGCCTCCACCATGGCCGGAATGCGCATGGCCACCCCCTTGCGCTCCGCAGCTATGTGCGGAGCGATCGCCTCCCGGAACAGATAAGTATTGATCTTGTCGACCGGCAGCGTTTCCCAGGAAGCCGCCTGCAGCCTGGCGATATCCTCATTGATCCAGCCCTCCGGCAACATTTCACACCCCGCCGCCACGGGCTTGAAGCCCATGGCCCGGGTACCCAGGTGGTTCCATGCGGTGAGCAGGGCGCAGGAGACAAAGGTCTTGCCAACCCCCGTATCGGTCCCTGCAATAAAAAAACCACTCATGATTCCAGCCCTGCCTTGCGCCGTTCCATTTTCAACTGGATCACCTTGCGGCCATCGGCCATCCGATCCTTGGGCCCGACCCAGGCATGGCCATAGACGATTTCATAGGTGGCCGGCAGCCGGCCTTCATGACGCAGCGCCTCGTAATTGCGTTCCAGGCGTGCCCAGGCCTCGCGCCCCATCAACCCGGTGCGCCGAGGTCCCAGGACGGTATGGGCACCAATGGCCTTCAATTCATGCAGCAGATCCTTCAGATGCGCATAGGTCAAGGTCAGGCACTCCATCTCCATGACCGGATGCTGGAAACCGGCGTAGACCAGTTGATCGCCGATATCGTGCATGTCGGCAAATCGGTTCACGTGGTCATGGCCATCCAGGCCCTGGAAGGCTGTGCGCAACTCTTTGAGCGTGTCCGGACCAAAGGTGCTGAATATGAACAGGCCACCAGGTCGCAGCATGCCCCGCACCTGGCGGAACGTGGCCTCCAGGTCCGCCACCCACTGCAAGGTCAGACTGGACCAGACCAGATCGGTACTGTCCTGGGTTATGGGCAGGCGCTCCAGATCCGCACACACCACCCCATGGCCGACGCCCCCGCCCGTCAAACGACGGGTCATGCGCGCCAGGGCCGTGGGTTTGGGCAACCGGTCCCGGGCCAGGCGCGTCATGGCATGGGCCAGATCCAGGCCCAGCAGACGCGCGTCAGGGTAGCGTCGATGCAGTCCAGGCAAGGCGTAACCGGTACCGCAACCGGCATCCACCACCAGGGAAGGCTGAATTTTCATCAATTCCAGGCGTTCATCCAGGCGGCGAGCCACCTCCTGCTGGAGGAACGCGGCGGCGTCGTAGGCCGGGGCCGCACGCTCGAAGGCCTGCCGGATCGCCATTTTATTCATCGAGGTCATTCAGAAAGTGTACTAGCTGCTGCAGGAACCACTCGGGGTGGGACAAAAATGGGGCATGGGCGGCCTTGTCGTGGATAGCCAGCCGTGCACCGGGGATATGCTGCCCCAGCCAGAGGGCGCCAGACAGTGGACAGATCTGGTCCCGGGCGCCATGGAGCAGCAGGACTGGACAGTCGATGCGACTAGCCAGTGCCCTCAGATCCGTATTCTGGAGCAGTTCCATACCTGCTGACAATGTAGCCACCGACGGCGTACCTCCTGCGTCAACGGAGGCCATGAGGTGCCCGATCACGCTGCGGGCAGACGCGCCACCCAGGGCCTGCAACCCCAGGAAGCGTCGTACCGTAGCGCTGTAATCCCGGGTCAGGTCGTCGGCAAAGCCCGACACCACGTCCGTACCCAGGCCATGGGCCCAGTCGGCGCGATTCACGAAGGCAGGGGTGGTGCCCACCAACACCAGGGCCCTTACCCGCCCCGGGTGTCGGACCGCCAAGGCCTGGGCCACCATGCCCCCCATGGACCAACCGCATACAATGCTGGAGGGTGCGTCGACTTGAGAGATCAGCCTGTCGGCCAGGGTTTCCGGGTGGTAGGGTTGCGGCGGAGGGAGGCCATCGTAGCCCGGCAGTTCCGGGCAGAGACAGGTGCGCTCACCCGCCAAGGCGGGGACGATATCTTTCCAGATCTGGCCATTGAGTCCCCAACCATGCAGGAACAACAGGGGTGGTTTCAAGCGCTCACCTCATGCAGGGCCTGGATGAGGGTTTCTATATCTTCGCTGTCGTGGGCGGCCGAGAGGGATATCCTGAGACGCGCCGTTCCCTCTGGCACCGTAGGCGGGCGTATGGCCGGCAGCAGGATGCCCCGCTGCAGCAGGTCTGACGAGACCGCCATGGCCTTCTGGTTGTCCCCCACGAGCAATGGTTGAATGGGGGTGCTGGAGGGCATGAGGGGCCAGGGCAGGGTGGCCAGGCCCGCCTTCAACCGATCCACGTGGGCGCGCAGCCGATCCCGTCGCCAGGCTTCCTGCGCCATCACATCCAGGCTGCGCGCTACCGCGGCCGCCATGAGAGGGGGCATGGCCGTGGTATAGATATAGCTGCGCCCGGCATTGACCAACCAATCCATCAGGACCGGGTGACCCGCCACGAAGGCCCCGGCCACCCCGGCCGCCTTGCCCAGGGTCGCCATGTAGATCAGGCGATCGGAAGCCAGGGCCAAGCCTTCCAGCACTCCCCGGCCCGTATTTCCCAAGCCGCCAAACCCATGGGCATCATCCACGTACAGCCATGCGTCGTAGCGTTCCGCCAAGTCCAGCAAGTCTTCAATCGGTGCAACATCGCCATCCATGCTGAACACCGCATCGGTGGCGATCAGTTTCGTGTCTGAAGTCGCATCCGCCAGCAAGGACGCCAAATGCGCCATGTCTGCGTGCCGGTAGCGTCGATGCCGTGCCCGTGACAGCAGGGCCGCATCCACCAGGGAGGCATGGTTCAGTCGATCCGAAAACACGGTGTCATGCCTGCCCAATAAGCTGGTCAGCACCGCCAGGTTGGCCATGTAGCCCGTGGAAAACAAGAGCGCAGCCGGCAAGCCCACAAACGCCGCCAACTGGGTCTCAAGTCCGTGATGCAGGGCGTGATGTCCGGTCAGAAGATGGGACGCACCACTGCCCACACCATACAGCAAGGACTCCCGGACCGCTTCCTGGAGGGCAGGGTGCGCTGCCAGACCCAAGTAATCGTTGCTTGCGAAGGACAGCAGGGGACGACCGTCCAGAACCACACGCACCCCCTGGGCGCCGTCCAGCAACCGACGAGTCCTATGTCTTGAGCCCTGGCGCAGCACGTGCAGCCGGGCGGATAACTCACTCAGATTTTTCATGCGTGGATCGGATTATGGCAACTGCCTGGAGGAAACGTCGCACTATTCGCACACCGTTGCATGGCTGATAAGGCTGCTCACACAAAATAAACCACTGGCATGTGTGGGCTTGTTCAGTGCTGCCCCAGCGGATGTCACTCACCGGCCTTTGGCTGGGCGCTGGACATCCTTTTGGCCATGGGAAGTCAAGGCGCGCAAGCGCGCCACTTGCCGCACCTGCAAATCACAATCAAGCCAGGGAGGCGTTGATGTAGTCAGACATCACCCCATCGCGGCTGCCGCCGCTCCCACACAATCTATGACTTGTAGAAGCGGCGGCAGCCGCGATGCGGTTGATTAAGCGGCGCCTTGCCTAACCCCCAAAGCAGAACGGGCGCGATTTTCATCGCGCCCGTTCAGGCTTCAATCAGACGGTTAAGTCAGATTAGAAAGCGTGCTTGACACCCAGGTTCCAGCCGGAAACATCGGAACCGGCATCGTTGTCGCCCTGGCCATACACGAAGTAGGCGGTGGTGCGCTTGGACAGGGAGTAGTCAGCGCCCAGAACCAGTTGGTCCTGATCAGCGTTGCCGACTTCAACTTGGCCATACTGAGCCTTCAGGGTGATGGGGCCCATGGCGTGGGCGGCATTGATCAGCCAGCCTTGCTGATCTTGCGCATCGTCGGAGTCTTCGTACACGAAGCCCAGCTTGGTGTCGCCGAACTTGTAGCCGGCGCCCAGCTTCCAGGCAGCGCTGAAGCTGTCCACATCCTGGTAGGCGAAGTCAACGGTCAGGGGGCCGTTGCCGTACATGGCAGCCAGGGAGATGGCATCAACCGTCTCGCCCATGTCCAGTTGGTCCATGGAGGTGACGATGGCGCCAGCCAGGGTCAGGCCACCCATGGCGGGAGCGATGTAGGCGATGGCGTTGGACGCACGAGCGTCGTGAACGTTGTTGATCAGGGAAACGCCATCCAGACGGCCGGCGTTGTAATCACCAATGGTGTCACCGAAGATGTCGTACTTGCCGGTAGCCATCTTGTAGGGGGTGTCGTGACGGCCCATGACAACGGTACCGAAACCACCAGCCAGACCCACGAAGGTGTTGCGCAGGCCGGAACCGCCCAGAGCGGTGTTGTTGGCGGAAGTAGCATTGATTTGCTGCTCGATCTGCCACAGAGCCTTCAGGCCACCGCCCAGGTCTTCAGCGCCCTTGAAGCCGATACGGCTGACGTTGTCCACCAGGTCCAGGTCGACGCCGCTGGCATCGGTGTCCTGAACAGCAATGCTCAGGTGACCATAGACATCAACGTTGGAAGTAGCGGCGAAGGCGGGAGCAGCGAAAGCGCCAGCCACAGCCAGAGCGATCAGGGATTTTTTCATCTTTCACTCCATTTATTTACAGGTTAAGAAACTTTAACCCTCCGCGAGAGATCGGCAACCCTCACCCCAGCCCAAGCCCGCATAGCGTTACCACGGTGGGAGATCAAGCAGCTACTCGCACGAGAAGTTACACACATTTTTACAAGAGCCCCCTCGGTTTCCCAAGTGGTTTCCCTCGAATCGAATCTTGCACATCCGGCCATGTGGCTAAATTGCAACAGCCAGCCGTCCAGACACGCGCATTATAATTTTGCAGACCGGATCAAGACCAGCGTTCCTGCGGGCATTGCACCCAGGATACGCTTGGGTGTGGCATTAAAGTATCACCCCGGCCGACGGGGACCGCCGGGGTTCGGGTTCCATCAGGTGGAACCCACGATCCGGACCACATCGAGGGAACACGGCACATCAGTCGAAAAAAAGTTGCCCCAGGGCTTGGCCGGGGTTTTCCGCCCTCATGAAGGCCTCTCCCACCAGGAAGGCATGGACGTGGTTGGCACGCATCAGGCTGACATCATTTTGGGTCAAGATACCACTTTCAGTGACGACGATTCGCGCCTCTTGTCCGGCATCCGCTTCCGGTTGTCGAATCCGGGGCAGCAGGTCCAGGGTGGTTTCCAGGCGGGTTTCGAAGGTGCGCAGGTTGCGGTTGTTGATCCCCATGAGCGGGGTCCGCAACTGCAAGGCCAAATCCAGTTCCTCGCCATCGTGGGACTCCACCAGCACGGCCATGCCGAGGTCCATGGCCAGGCTCTCCAGCTCACGCATCTGCGCCAGGGACAGAGCAGCGACAATGAGCAGAATGCAGTCTGCCCCCATGGCCCGGGCTTCGTAGACCTGGTAGGGATCGATCATGAAATCCTTGCGCAGGACCGGCAGGCCGCAAGCCGCTCTGGCCTGGAGGAGATATTCGGTCCGGCCCTGAAAAAACTCCCGATCGGTCAATACGGAGAGACAGGCCGCTCCAGCGGCGGCATAGGCCGATGCAATCTCGGCCGGATGAAAATCGTCCCGGATCACCCCCTTGCTGGGGCTGGCCTTCTTGATCTCGGCAATCACGGCCGGTTGACCTGCCGCCAGACGGCTGCGCAATGCGCCCACGAAATCCCGGGGCGGGGGCATGTCGGCGGCCTGCTTCCGGAGCAGGTCCAGGGGTATCGCATGCCGGGCCGCGTCCACTTCTGCCCGTTTCACTGCCAGTATCTTGTCCAGTATGTCCGACATCATGCCTCCATGATTCAATATTCCTGCACCGGCACCCGGGGCGCGAGGGCGGTCAAAAGTTCATAGCTGATGGTGCCCGCTGCCGAGGCCACGTGCTCCACAGGCAAACCCGGCCCCCACAAGGTGACCGTACTGCCCACATGGGCGGTGGGCGCGTCGCTCAGGTCCACGTGGAGCATGTCCATGGACACCCGTCCAACGGTGCGGCCAGGATGCCCGTCGATGAGCACCGGAGTGCCGGTGCCGGCATGACGGGGGTAGCCGTCCGCATAGCCGCAGGCCACGATGCCCACCCGCATGTCCCTGGAGGCCACGAAGGCCGCGCCATAGCCCACCCCTTCCCCCTTGCGCACGAACTGCACGGCGATCAATCGGCTGGTCAAGGTCATGACCGGCAACAATCCCGCGTCTTCGCCCGTATCCCCCGCTCTGGGCGACGCGCCATAGAGCATGATGCCTGGACGGACCCACTCGCCCTGGGTCTCCGGGTACCCCATCAAGGCTGCGGAATTGGCCAGGCTGACGGGCAAGTCCAGCCCGGCCGTGGCTTGACGAAAGGCCGCCAATTGATGGGCCACGCCGATATCCGGTTCATCGGCCCTGGCAAAATGCGACATGACCGTGATGGCGCCCACCTGGGGCAAGGCGCGCAGCTTGAACAGCACGTCCCTGAATCGCGGCATGGGCAGTCCCAGGCGATGCATGCCGGTATTCACTTTCAGGAAGACATCCACCTTGTGGTCAAGCTTGGCTCGGGACAAGGCATCCACCTGGTCCTCACGATGGATGACCGGCATCAGCCGCCGCCTGGCAATTTCGGGCAATTCATCCGGATGGAAGAAACCTTCCAGCAATAGGATGGGATGGGTATAGCCTTCGGCACGCAGCGCGGCCGCCTCTTCAAGCCCGAGCACGGCAAATCCGTCGGCCTTGCGCAGGCCCCGGGCCACCCTGAGCATGCCATGGCCGTAGCCGTTGGCCTTGATGACGGCCATGATGCGGGCCGTGCCGGCCAGCCGTCGGGCTACGGACAGGTTGTGGGCCAAGGCGGCCAGGTCAATGTGGGCAACCAGGGGTCGGGACATCAGCGCATCAGGCGAGGGGTATGCCGGCGTAGTTTTCAAACCGGGTGTATTCACCCAGGAAGGTGAGGCGAACGGTGCCGATGGGACCGTTCCGTTGCTTGCCGATGATGATCTCGGCGGTGCCCCGGTCCGGGCTGTCCGGGTTGTAGACCTCGTCCCGGTAGATGAAGAGGATCACGTCGGCATCCTGCTCGATGGCGCCCGATTCCCGCAAATCCGACATCACGGGGCGTTTGTTGGGCCGCTGTTCCAGGGAGCGGTTGAGCTGGGAGAGGGCGATCACCGGTACATGGAGTTCCTTGGCCAACCCCTTCAGGGAGCGGGAAATTTCAGAAATCTCGGTTGCCCGATTCTCGCCCCCGCCGCTGCCGGACATGAGTTGCAGATAGTCAATGACGATGAGGCCCAGGCGACCATCCTTGGCTTGGCGGGCCAGCCGCCGGGCTCGGGCACGAACCTCCATGGCCGTGAGCCCGGGGGATTCGTCGATGTAGACCGGCGCCTCATTCAATCGGCCGAGGGCGTGGGTAAGCTTGTGCCAGTCATCCTCGGCGATCTTGCCGGTACGCAGCTTGTGCTGGTCCAGGCGCCCCACAGAGCCCAGCATCCGCATGACCAGTTGGGTGGCGGCCATTTCCATGCTGAACACGGCCACCGGCAGGTTGGTATCCAGGGCGACGTTTTCGGCGATGTTGAGGCTGAACGCGGTCTTGCCCATGGAGGGCCTGCCCGCCACGATGATCAGGTCGCCCGGCTGGAGGCCCGATGTCTTGGCATCCAGGTCACTGAAGCTGGTGGGCACGCCGGTGACATCGCTGGCATTGTCCCGACTGTAGAGTTCGTCGATACGGTTCACCACCTGCACCAGCAGGGGCTGCAATTCCTGGAAGCCCTGACTGCTCTTGGCACCCGCCTCCTTGATTTCGAACACCTTGGCCTCGGCCGCATCAAGGATTTCGGCGGCGGCACGACCCTCGGGGTTGTAGGCGGCCTCCGCGATCTCGGTGCCCACCGTGGCCAGGTGGCGCAACACAGACCGCTCCCGGACGATTTCCGCATAGCGCCGGATGTTGGCGGCTGAAGGCGTGTTCTGGGCAAGGAGAGTCAGGTAGGACAGACCCCCCATGTCGGCCAACTGGTTCATGGAATCCAGGGCTTCGGCCACGGTGATGACATCGGCGGGCTTGTTGGCCTCGATCAGGCGCACGATCTGATGCCAGATGGCCCGGTGGTCAGATCGGTAGAAGTCCTGTTCATTGATCAGGTCGGCAATCCGCTCCCAGGCGGTGTTTTCCAGCAACAGTCCGCCCAGCACAGACTGCTCGGCCTCCATGGAATGAGGCGGCATCTTGATCGCGGAATAGTCGGTATCCATTGTAGGAGGCGTGCGGGAAGGGAAGCGGGGTTGGAGGGTTTGGCTCAAGCCGCCCATTGTAGCGCCCGCGCCATAAACGACAAAGGCCGCCCGGAGGCGGCCCTGATGTTCCACGAAGCGACGATTACTGCTCGGGGCTGATCGTGATCTTGATGTCGACGGTGACGTCCGTGTGCAATGCCAGGGTGACATCGTACTCGCCGATGGCCTTGAAGGGACCTTCGGGCAGACGCACTTCGGACTTGCTCACTTCGAAGCCGTTGGCCTGCAGGCCGGCAGCGATGTCGCTGTTGCCCACGGAGCCGAACAGACGGCCATCCACGCCGGCCTTCTGCACCATGGCCAGCATGTAGCCTTCCAGCTTTGTGGCCCGCTCCTGGGCGGCAGCCAGCTTGTCGGCAGCCACGCGCTCGAGTTCTGCCTTCTTCTGGGCGAACTCCTCGATGTTGGCCTTGGTGGCACGCTTGGCCATGCCCTGGGGAATCAGGTAGTTGCGGGCATAGCCCTGCTTGACCTTGACCACGTCACCCAGGTTGCCCAAGTTGGTGACCTTGTCCATCAGAATGATTTCCATGTCGGTCTCCTCTTACTCGTGCAGGTCGGTGTAGGGCAACAGGGCCAGGAAGCGGGCGCGCTTGATGGCCGTGGAGAGTTGCCGCTGGTAATGGGCCTTGGTACCGGTGATGCGGGCGGGGATGATCTTGCCCTGCTCGGTGACGAAGTCCTTCAGGGTATCCACGTCCATGTAGTCAATTTCCTTGACCTTGTCGACGGTGAAACGGCAGAACTTCTTGCGCTTGAAAAGGGCGCTGCCACCCGGTTTGCCGCGCTTGTCCATGGGCTTGCGACGGATAAAAGCCATGTTGTTACTCCTTGATGATCTTGAATTCGGTTACGTGCAATATCGGAATCGAACTGCGCATGCCTTTGCGTTCGAGGAATCCGATCAGTGTCAGGTTGCTTTCGGGGGACTGCCTGGCCAGGTTGGCCGCCACCTCTCCGAACGCCAGGGCCTCGATCTCGCACTCCACTTTTCGCTCTCGGCCCGCCTCGTACTGCATGGAGGCATGAAGGAACTGGAGCTGGAAGCTGGGCATGCCGGCCGGGGTATGGCGCAGCCCTTGATGGCTGGCGATCCGACCGTCGATTTCGACCCGGTTAACCCTCACTCATCGGCACCGCCCACTCAGGCGGCGGCCTCGCTCGTCTCGGCAGCCGGGCTTTCGCTCTGGGGTGCCAGCATGTTGCGCGACTTTTCTTCCTTCATCATCACGGACGGCGTGGTGATGGCCTCGTCCCGCTTGATGATCAGGTGACGCAGGATGGCGTCGTTGAAGCGGAAGCCATGCTCCAGTTCATCCATGGTGGGCTGGTCGCATTCGATGTTCATGAGCACGTAATGGGCCTTGTGCATCTTTTGCAGGGTGTAGGCCAGCTGGCGACGGCCCCAGTCTTCCAGGCGATGGATGTGGCCGCCGTTGCCGGTGATCAGGCTGCGGTAGCGTTCCACCATGGCGGGCACCTGCTCGCTCTGGTCCGGATGGACAATGAATACAATCTCGTAATGGCGCATTAAAACTCCTTGTGGATGAAGCCCCCCGCGCGACCGGTGGGGCAAGGTTGCCAGGCCGGGCCGCTGCCCAAGCCTGAGAAAGCCGGCAATTCTAATGAATTATCAGGGGGATATCAATCCAGCCTGCCCATCATGACGGACACCGGCGAGTGGCACGGTGCACGTCCCTGAGGATCAGGCGACGCAATCCACGTAATATCGGGTGACCCCGTTGCTGCGATCCTTGACCAGGCCATGGACATCGGTTTCAAAGCCGGGGAACTTCTCGTTGAACTCCCGGGCAAAGCGCAGATAGCGCACGATGGTGGCATTGAAACGCTCACCGGGGATGAGCAGGGGGATGCCCGGGGGGTAGGGCGTCAGCAGGATGGAGGTGATGCGTCCCTCCAGTTTGTCGATCTCCACCCGCTCGATCTGGCGATGGGCCATCTTGGCGTAGGCATCCGCCGGTCGCATGGCCGGCTCCATGTCGGACAGGTACATCTCGGTGGTCAGCCGGGCCACGTCGTTCTGGCGATAGACATGGTGGATTTCGCAGCACAGGTCCTTCAGACCAACCCGCTCGTAGCGGGGGAACTTGGCCACAAAGTCCGGCATGATCCGCCACAGGGGCTGGTTGCGGTCATAGTCGTCCTTGAACTGCTGCAACTCGGTCACCATGGTGTTCCAGCGCCCCTTGGTGATGCCGATGGTGAACATGATGAAGAAGGAATACAGCCCGGTCTTTTCCACGATGACACCGTGTTCGGCCAGGTACTTGGTCAGCACGGCCGCAGGGATGCCGGAATCGGCGAAGTCCCCGTCCACATCCAGGCCGGGCGTGATGACGGTGGCCTTGATGGGATCCAGGAGGTTGAAACCGGGCGCCAGCTTGCCGAAGCCATGCCACTTGTCGCCGGTCTTCAGGGTCCAGGCCGCCCGTTCCTCGATGCCCTCTTCGGACAAGTCCTTGGGGCCCCATACCTTGAACCACCACTCGCTGCCCAGTTCGGCCTCCACCTTGCGCATGGCCCGGCGGAAATCCAGGGCCTCGGCGATGGATTCCTCCACCAGGGCGCGCCCCCCCGGCTCCTCCATCATGGCTGCCGCCACGTCGCAGGACGCGATGATGGCGTATTGCGGCGATGTGGAGGTGTGCATCAGGAAGGCTTCGTTGAAGATGTCCTGGTCGAGCTTGCGGGTCTGGGAGTCCTGCACCAGTATCTGGGACGCCTGGGACAGGCCGGCCAGCAGCTTGTGGGTGGACTGGGTGGAGAACACCATGGAATCCTTGCAGCGCGGCCGGTCGGCGCCGATGGCGTGGTAGTCGCCGTAGAAGTCGTGGAAGGCCGCGTGGGGCAGCCAAGCCTCGTCGAAATGCAGGGTATCGATCTTGCCGTCCAGCATGTCCTTGATCTCCTCCACGTTGTAGAGGATGCCGTCATAGGTGGACTGGGTGATGGTCAGCACGCGCGGCTTGGCGCTCTTGTCGGCGAAGGGATGGTTGGCGATCTTCTTCTTGATGTTTTTCCATTCGAATTCGGACTTGGGGATCGGCCCGATGATGCCGTAATGGTTGCGGGTGGGCATCAGGAAGACCGGGATGGCGCCGGTCATAATGATGGCGTGGAGTACCGACTTGTGGCAGTTGCGGTCCACCACCACCACGTCACCAGGCGCCACGGTGGAATGCCAGACGATCTTGTTGGAGGTGGAGGTGCCGTTGGTGACGAAGAACAGGTGGTCGGCATGGAAAATGCGGGCGGCGTTGCGCTCGGAAGCGGCCACCGGCCCGGTGTGATCCAGCAACTGGCCGAGTTCCTCCACGGCGTTGCAGACGTCGGCACGAAGCATGTTCTCGCCGAAGAACTGGTGGAACATCTGGCCCACCGGCGACTTCAGGAAGGCGACGCCGCCCGAATGGCCCGGGCAGTGCCAGGAATAGGAACCGTCGGCGGCGTAGTGGGTGAGCGCCCGGAAGAAGGGCGGCGGCAAGGAATCCAGGTAGGCCTTGGCCTCGCGCACGATGTAACGGGCCATGAACTCCGGCGTGTCCTCGAACATGTGCAGGAAACCGTGCAGTTCCCTGAGCACGTCGTTGGGAATGTGCCGGGTAGTACGCGTCTCGCCGTACAGGAAGATGGGGATGTCGGCATTGCGCAGCCGGATCTCCTGGACGAAGGTACGCAGCTCGGCAATGGTCTTGTCGATTTCCTTGCCGGCAAATTCCTCGTCATCCACGGACAGGATGAAGGCCGAGGCTCGGGATTGCTGTTGGGCGAAGGAGGACAGGTCACCATAGCTGGTGACGCCCAGCACCTCCATGCTTTCCTCTTCCAGGGCCTTGGCCAGGGCGCGTATGCCCAGGCCGGAGACGTTTTCGGAACGGAAGTCCTCGTCGATGATGATGACCGGGAAATGGAAACGCATGGGTGCAGGCCCTGAAAATATGGATGGTCTAGCGCTCGATGCCCATCTTGCGGGCGGAATCCAGCAGGTTTTTCCTGGGATACTTGACGCAATAGTCGGCCAGGCGCTCGGTGTAGGCTTCGAAGCTGCGCCAGCGCAGCATGGTGTCGCCGGACACGCCGCTCAGGTAGCCGTCGATCCAGAGCAGAACGGCGGCGGCATCGTCGTCACTGGCCGTGGCGATTTCCTCGAGGAATTCACCGCAGGTCAACTGGCCGAAATCGATATCCGGCATCCGCTTGCCCGCCAGGGCAGGATGAGCCCACACAACACCCGCCAACGCCAATGCAGCCAAGGCACGCTTCATGCTGGTTCTCCCTCGAGACAAGAAACCTACGGTGGATTCAGATCCTGGGCAGGGTGACGCCGGTTTGACCCTGGTACTTGCCGCCCCGGTCGCGGTACGAGGTCTCGCAGACCTCGTCGGATTCAAAGAATAGCATCTGGGCCACACCTTCGTTGGCATAGATTCGGGCCGGCAGCGGGGTGGTGTTGGAAAATTCCAACGTGACGTGTCCCTCCCATTCCGGCTCCAGGGGCGTGACATTGACGATGATGCCGCAGCGGGCATAGGTGCTCTTGCCCAGGCACACCACCAGCACATTGCGCGGAATGCGGAAATACTCCACCGTCCTGGCCAGGGCAAAGGAATTGGGGGGAATGATGCAGGACGAACCGCTGATTTCCACAAAGGAATCCGGGTCGAAATGCTTGGGGTCCACCAGGGTATGGTTCAGGTTGGTGAAGACCTTGAAATCGCTGGCACAGCGGACATCATAGCCGTAGCTGGAAGTGCCATAGGACACGATCTTCTGGCCGTCCACTGACTTGACCTGGCCGGGCTCGAAGGGATCGATCATGGCGTGGTCCTGCGCCATGCGCCGAATCCACGTATCGGATTTGATAGACATACAGTTACCAGTGACGGGTGACAAAGTGACAGGCGGGCATTGTCACTCGTCACTCGTCACTTTGTCACTCTGTCACGCTGTCACTGCTTACGTATTCTGGATCACGATGCTGGGGAACTTGGCGCTGTGGTCCACGGCCAGATCGCCCACCTTGACCGCCACACGACGGGCGATCTGGCGATAGATCTCCGCGATGCGAGATTCGGGCTCGGCCACCACGGTGGGCTTGCCGGCATCGGTCTCTTCCCGGATGCGGATGTCCAGGGGCAGACCGCCCAGGAATTCGGCCCCGTAGTCCTTGCACATCTTCTCGCCACCGCCCGCGCCGAAGATGCGCTCTTCATGGCCGCAGTTGGAGCAGATGTGCAGGGACATGTTCTCCACCACGCCCAGGATGGGCACCCCCACCTTTTCGAACATCTTCAGTCCCTTGCGGGCATCGATCAGGGCGATGTCCTGGGGCGTGGTGACGATCACCGCCCCGGTCACCGGGACGCGCTGGGCCAGGGTCAGCTGGATATCGCCGGTCCCCGGGGGCAGATCCACCACCAGGTAATCCAGCTCTTCCCACTTGGTGTTGTTGAGCAATTGCTCCAGCGCCTGGGTGACCATGGGGCCGCGCCAGACCATGGGTGTGTCCACATCGATCAGGAAGCCGATGGACATGGCCTGAAGACCATGGCCCATCATGGGGTCCAGGCTCTGCCCGTCCTCGGACTGGGGACGGCCGGTGATGCCCAGCATGGTGGGCTGGGACGGACCATAGATGTCTGCGTCCAGCATGCCCACCCGGGCGCCTTCCGCCGCCAGGGCCAGGGCCAGGTTGACGGCGGTGGTGGACTTGCCCACGCCGCCCTTGCCGGAAGCCACGGCAATGATGTTCTTGACCCCGGGGATGAGCTTCACGCCACGCTGGACGCTATGGGCCACGATCTTCCAGGTAATGTTGGCGCTGACACTCTCCACGCCCGGGACGGTCTTGATCTTGTCCTCCACCAAGGCCCGGATCTGGTCCATGACCATCTTCGCCGGGTAGGGCAGGATGACGTCCAAGGTCACCTTTCCGCCATCCACCTTGATATTGCGAGCCGACTTGCTGGCGATGAAATCCTTTTGGGTATTGGGATCGATCAGCTCTTTCAGAGCCGCCTGGATATTTTGCTCGTTCACCGACATCGATGTGCCTTTCCTTGATCTAGCGTGAAAAAAGTAGCGCTTGCATACAAAAGCCCCTGGATGGACTCACTATGGTGGCGGACGGATGGTTTTCAAGCCTGCACCCACTTGCCCACACCCCATAGGGCCCTCGGCAACGAACCGATCTCGCCCAGGACACCCTGCCCGCACAATACCCGACTATTTTAATCGACTAAAGAACATCACACAATCGCCGGACACTTTTTTTCAGGGTCCATGGCCTGGATCGAAGCGGGGAGAAACCAAAGCAGGGAGATGGGGCACGAAACGGCAGCCGCCTCGCCCGGTCATCGCCCCGCGGGGCCCTGCCATGCCGGCGTGATTCAGCCCTCCAGGGGGGAATGGCCGACCAGCTTGAGCATGGGGACCCGAGCCCTCAAGGCCGCCACCACCACGCTCATGGCACCGGGCCGGCACTTCAGGGAGACCCATAACAGATTCAGGGACAGGTTGAAGTCGGCGAACACCACCAGATCACCGAAGCGTTCCAGGACACCCCGCACCAGGACCAGCAGTGCTTCGACTTCTTCAGGCGGCTTGTGCTTGAGTCCCGGGGCCAGCATCATGAAGTCGGTCAGCAGTTGACCCTCGTCATCGCGCTTCGGCACCATCTTCCACAACGGCTCCCCTCCGGCCCAGCAGCCGGACGATGCCATGGCCGAGGAAGGGCGCCGGACCGGCTTCACATCGTCAATCCTTGAGCTCGGCTCCCAGTTCGGCAAAGGTATTGAGGGGGGCGACGGTGGCCACCGACATGCCGAGTTGCCGACTGATCTGGGAGGCCGAGAACATGCCCCGGAGGACTTGACTGCGGTCTGTCTGGCGGTCTGCCACCAGGGCATGCTGCCGGCCCTGGGACTGGAGGGTGGCGACCACATCGCCCACTTTGGATTTCAACACATCGTCGATGCACAACACCTGCAGTTTCTCGCGCGGGGTCATGATGTCCTTGACCAGGACGTCGTTATGGCGAATGCCCTGGGACTGGATGATCAGCATGGGCTTCTCGCTGGTCAGGTCGGTGGCGGTCACCAGGCCGAGAATGGCATTCATGTCATCCACCACCAGCAAGAGGCGCACTGCATGGTGGATCATCTTGGCCCGGGCGACCTCGATGGTCTCCATGGGCGAGATGGTATATACCGTCACGATGGAAAAGTCGGTCATGACCGCCTCGGCCGGGTCATGCAACTCCACGCGATCGCGCAGGGCCTGGCGCGGCTTGGTGAAGGTGGCCCCTCTTTGCAACGGGGCAGCGGGTAAGGTTTGGTAGGGTTGGCTCATGGCTTGCTCTCATTCTCCGCCGTCCGGGCGGTGCTATACGTGACTCCCCTGGGCTCTCAGGGGATGCCTGAAATGGGAACGGCCACGGGGTGCCGCGTCCGTGTACAGATACCTTTGCAATTCCTCCAGGGCCAGGCGGTAGACATCCTGCTTGAAGGCCACAACGGCATCCACCGGATCCCAATACTTGTTCCAGCGCCAGGCATCGAACTCCGGGTGACTGGAAGCGCGCAGGCTGACATCGCACTCGCGCCCCACCAAACGGAGCAGGAACCAGATCTGCTTCTGCCCACGGTAATGGCCACGCCATTCCCGTCTGACCCATTCCCGCGGCACATCGTAACGCAGCCAGTCCCGAGTGCGTCCCAGGATGCGCACGTGCTCCGGCATGAGCCCGACTTCTTCCTGCAGTTCCCGGAACATGGCCTGTTCCGGGGACTCCCCGGACTTGATGCCCCCCTGAGGGAACTGCCAGGAGTTTTGCCGGACCCGCTTGCCCCAGAACACTTCATTGCGTCCATCGCACAGGACGATGCCTACGTTCGGCCGGTAACCGTCCTTATCGATCATGGCCGTCCTCAATCTCAATGATTAACTGTTTTTATTTTCCCACCCTTGGCAAGCCTTGCAAAGCAACTGAAATAAAGCCCTTGCGTGACCAAGCGTCAATCCAGGTCGAAGCCGTCGCCCGTACTGGCGTTGAAACTGCGCATGCGGTCCAGGAAGCGGCTGAAGCCGAGATCCAGGCTGTCATCGAGCGTGCGTGCCCGGCTACGCAGGCTGGCCAGGGCCAGTCGCGGCGGGGGCGGCGCAAAGGCGAACACCTGGATGTTGCCCTTTTCCTCGGCAGGCAGCATGAGCACCCTGCCGTGGAAGACCCGTGAAATGCGATCGAAGTAGATGTCGAAGTGGCGATCCGATCCCCACAGGTTGTAGACAGCCACCCCTCCGGGTCGCAAGGCCGCCAGACAGGCCGCATAGAAAGCTTCGGACGCCAGGTCCTCCACGATGCGCGCCGCGTCGTAGCCATCCACCAGCAACACATCCGTCTCTTGCCGAAGGTTCCGGACGTGGGCCGCACCGTCGGCCACCAGGACCGTGAGCCGGTCGTCATCGGGGGGCAGCATGAAATAGGCCCTGGCTGCCGCCACCACCTCGGGTTGAATCTCCAGGGCCGTGACCCGGGATTCGGGCAGGAAACGATGGATATACTTGGCCAGAGAGCCTCCCCCCAAACCCACCAGCACGATGTCTATGGGGGCCTCGTGGAACAACAGGAACGCCATCATGGCCCGGGTGTACTCCAGTTCCAGGGCGTAGGGAGCACGCATGCGCATGGCGCTTTGCACAGCCGGACCACCGAGGTGGAGCAGGCGCACGCCATGCTTCTCGCTGATTTCCACGGGGGGCTTTTTGTGTTGGCGCTGTCGGCTGAAGAAACCCATTGCTAGAATCGTCTTTTTTCCAAACAGCCTAGCCTACCATGCGCACCTCCCAGTTTTTCCTGTCCACCAGCAAGGAAGCCCCCGCAGAAGCCGAATTGCCCTCCCACAAGCTCATGTTGCGGGCGGGACTGATCAAGCGCCTGGGGTCCGGCCTGTACACCTGGATGCCCCTGGGACTCCGCATCCTGCGCAAGGTGGAAACCATCGTCAGGGAGGAGATGAACCGGTCCGGGGCCCTGGAACTGCTGATGCCGGCGGTGCAGCCTTCCGAACTGTGGCAGGAGTCGGGGCGTTGGGCGGTGTTCGGTCCCCAGATGCTGAAGATCAAGGATCGTCACGACCGGGATTTCTGTTTCGGCCCCACCCACGAGGAAGTCATCACCGACCTGGCCCGCCGGGAGTTGCGCAGCTACAAGCAGTTGCCGGTGAACTTCTACCAGATCCAGACCAAGTTCCGGGACGAGATCCGGCCCCGCTTCGGGGTCATGCGGGCGCGGGAATTCGTCATGAAGGACGCCTATTCCTTCCACCTCGACGAGGCCAGCCTGGACGCCACCTACCAGGTCATGTACCAGACCTATTCCCGCATCTTCGCCCGTCTCGGGCTCACCTTCCGGGCCGTGGCCGCCGATACCGGCGCCATTGGCGGCAGTGGTTCCCACGAGTTCCATGTCCTGGCCGACTCGGGCGAGGATGCCATCGCCTTCTGCCCGGGATCGGACTACGCCGCCAACGTGGAGATGGCCGAGGCCCTGGCGCCGACCACGCCCAGGCCGGCGGCCACGGAAGCCATGCGCGATGTGGAGACGCCCAAGCAGACCACCTGCGAGGATGTCGCCGCCCTGCTTGGCATCCCCTTGCAGAAGACCGTCAAGCTGATCGCCGTGATGTCAGCCGACAGGCTCCATGTCCTGCTGATCCGGGGCGACCACAGCCTGAACGAAGTCAAGACCGGCAAGCTGGACGGCCTGGCCGATTTCCGCTTTGCCACCGACGAGGAAATCCGCACCGCCTTCAACTGCCCACCTGGTTTCCTGGGCCCGGTCGGCCTCGACCGGACCCGGATTCCCGTCATCGCCGACCGGACCGTGGAGACCATGGCCGACTTCGTGTGCGGCGCCAACAAACCCAAGTTCCATACCGCCGGCGTCAATTGGGGACGCGACCTGCCGGAACCGGACCTGGTGGCGGATATCCGCAACGTGGTCGAGGGCGATCCCAGCCCGGATGGGCAAGGCACCCTGGGCATATGCCGTGGCATCGAAGTGGGTCATATCTTCAAGCTGGGCACCAAGTATTCCCAATCCATGGGGGCCCAGGTCCTGGACGAGCAGGGCCAGTCCCGAACCTTGGTCATGGGCTGTTACGGCATCGGCGTCTCCCGCATCGTAGGTGCGGCCATCGAGCAGGGCAATGATGCCCGGGGCATCGTCTTTCCCCAATCCGTGGCGCCCTTCGAACTCGCCATCGTGCCCCTGGGTTATGGTCGGAGCGAAGCGGTCCGGCACCAGGCCGACATCCTCTATACTCAGATGCAGGAAGCCGGCATCGACGTGGTGCTGGACGACCGGGACGAGCGGCCCGGGGTCATGTTCGCCGACATGGAACTGATTGGCGTCCCCCACCGTCTGGTGATAAGTGACCGGGGCCTGAAGGATGGCCAACTGGAATACCAGGGCCGGCGCGACGCCGAAGCCACTCGGGTGGCTCAGGCAGAGGCCGCGGCCTTTATCGAGGAACGAGTCAAGGCATGCCGCATCAGCATTTGAGGAAACACCTGCTCTGGCTCTTGCTGCTGGCAGCCCCGGCCTGGGGCGGGGCCCAGATGTACGAGCCCCTGTCCGCCAGCGTCAAGGCCAGCCTTTCCAAGGCCATTGCAGACCGGGCGGCGGACTCCCGGTTCCTGGACACGGCCGAGGCCAAGGCCTGGGTGGCCGAAATGTCCCGCCGCCTGGCCCGCAAGATTCCGGAACAGGCCTACCGGGAAGACCTGCTCCGTTCGGTCTACTACGAAGCCAGCCGGGCCGGACTGGAGCCGGATCTGGTGTTGGGCCTCATCGAAGTGGAAAGTGCGTTCCGGAAATACGCCATCTCCAGCGCCGGGGCCCGGGGCTACATGCAGGTCATGCCCTTCTGGGTGGATCTGATCGGCACGTCGGATCACAACCTGTTCCACATGCGAACCAACCTGAAATATGGCTGCACCATCCTGCGGCACTACCTGGACATCGAGAAGGGCAACCTGTTCCGGGCCCTGGGTCGCTACAACGGCAGCCTGGGCAAGGCCGAATATCCCAACCTGGTCTTGAATGCCTGGCGCAAGCGCTGGACCTTCGACGGGGAAGCCGCGCAAGCCAGCCGGTCGAAAACCGACAGGGGCGGCGTCCCGGCACCCGACCCCCAAACCTGAATCACACCTGAGACTGGCTCCGGGAGGCGAACCGGCCGGCCTGATCGTCTTCCAGCCACCTGCGAATCCGGTTGGCATCCCCGATGCGGGACATCTTGCCCACCGAATCCAGCAGCACGATGATCACTTTGCGCTGGGCGATGTTGGCCTGCATCACCAGGCAGTGGCCCGCTTCGTTGATGTAGCCGGTCTTGGACAGGCCGATCTCCCACTCCGGGTTGCGGGTCAGGGCATTGGTGTTCACATAGGCCACGTTGCGCTCCACCTGGCGCGTGACGCGCTGTACCCGACCGTTTTTCTTGATCTTCACCACCTTGCTGCCGGGCACGGTGACATCATAGGTCCCGGTGGCACTGATGCGCCGGACCGTTGGGTAGCGATGGGCGGCCTCCACCAGCCGGACCAGATCGGCCGCCGTGGAACGGTTCTGGCTGGACAGCCCGGTGCCGTCCACGAACCGGGTATGCAGCATGCCCAGTTGTCGGGCCTTGAGGTTCATGGCATAGACAAAGGACTCCCGCCCGCCTGGATAGGCCCTGGAAAGTGCGGCGGCGGCCCGGTTTTCCGAGGCGATCAGGGCCAGACTGAGCAATTCGCCCCGGGTCAGCCTGGCCCCCAACGGCAGTCTGGAACTGGTGCCCTTGATGTGGTCCACGTCCTGGAGCCCGATCTGGATCTCCTCGCCCAGGGGCAGGTCGGCATCCAGGGTCACCAGGGCGGTCATGAGCTTGGTGATGGAAGCAATGGGGGTTTCGATATCGGAGTTCTTGGCGTACAGGGCCTCACCGGTCTTCTGGTCCACCACCAGGACCGCGGCAGAGCGCAGATCCAGGCCATCGGCGGCCAGGGGATTGCCCAGGGCATCGCCATAATCCATTTGCAGGACCCCGGCAGCGGCCACCTTGCGCAGGGGCGTAAGCGGCCGGTTCGCCCCGGGCGCGGCGGCCATGGCTGACCGGGCCCCGCCCCCAGACGTCTTGGCCATGCGACTGTTCCGCTCCTTGGCCTTGAGCTTGGCCAACTTCTGCTTCTTGTCCTGTTGTTTGGCTGTCAGCTTCTTGCCGGATTTCAGTTTGCTGACCTTGGTGTTACCGGACTTGTGCTTGCTCAGCTGGGTCTTGCCCGACTTCTTTTTGCCAACGGACTTATCCTTGCCGGAAGCATTTTTCCCCGAAGCCTTGGCCTGCTTGGCTGTGGCAGACTTGCCTGCCACCTTCTTCTGAGCCGATTTTTTCTGGGCTGCCTTTTTCTGACCCGTCTTTTTCTGTGCCACCTTCTCCTTGCCTGATTTTTTTGCCTCAGGTTTGGAAGCGGATTTGGATGCGGACTTGGTCGCCGACCCCGATTCGGCGCCGACGCTGTACACCGGCCCCAGAATCAGGAAACACGACAGCAGACCAACCAGAAATGTGCGCATGGGAGCCCCGGACTAAAGTGATGCTATTTTCTATAGAAGATCGGCAGTTGCCAAGACAACTTTAGAAATTACTTTAGCCCTTGTGCGCCGGTTTTCAAGCGCCTTTGCGTCCCCCCAGCAGGCCTTCCAGGCTCTTGACCAGATCGCCGGGCAACAACACGGTCTTGCTGCCGTTGGCGGCAGCGATCTCCTTGATGGAAGCGATGTATTTCTCACCCAGCATGTAATAGGCGGGCAATTCATTGTCCTGAACCGATTCGGTGATCCGCTTGATGGCCTCCGCAGAGGCCGTGGCCAGGCGCACCTGGGCCTCGGCATCCCGCTTGGCCGCTTCCAGGCGGGCCTCCGCCTCCAGGATGGCCGCCTGCTTGTCACCCTCGGCCCGGGTCACGGTGGCCTTCCGTTCCCGCTCGGCCGCCGCCTGCAATTCCATGGATTTCTGCATGGTGGGGGAGGGCGAGATATCCTGGATTTCCACTGACTTGAGCGTAAGCCCCCAATCCGACACGTCATCGGCGATGGAGTCTTTCAACTTGGCCTTGATCTGGTCCCGGGACGACAGGGCCTCATCCAGGTCCATGGCGCCGATGATGGCCCGGAGGGTGGTCTGAACCAGGTTCATGACGGCAATCTGGAAATTGGTGACGCCATAGACCGCGCTCTGGGTATCCGTCACCTTCACGAACGCAATGGCGTTGGTGACCAGCACCGCGTTGTCCCGGGTGATGACTTCCTGCTGGGGAATGTCCAGGATCAAGTCCTTGGTGGTGACCTTGTAGGCCACGTTGTCGATATACGGAATCAGGATATGAAGACCGGGCAACAAGGTCTTCAGGTACTTGCCCAAGCGTTCCACCACCCATTCCTCCCCCTGGGGGACGATGCGCACGCCTTTCCAAAGGGTGATCAGGATGAATAGTACCAATACTATGGAAACGATCTCACCGCCCATGCTGTTCTCCTTGGCTGCAAGCAGTTGTGAAAAAGATCAAAGCTTCACGACCTTGAGGGTCTGTCCCAACACATCCACCACCCTGGCCCGGGAGCCGGAGGGTATGGGCTCGTCGGCCACGATGGGCCAACGGTCGGCGCCCAATACCGGGCGCTGAAAGAGGATTTCACCTTCACCGGTCTCGGTCACGGCCCGGGTCACCAATCCCGTCAGGCCCTTGACACCCTCCTTGGCCTGACCGGAACCGGTGCGATCCGGATTGCGAAAGAATCGCAGCCAGACGCCCGTCATGGCCACCGAGGCCACGGCCCAGAGGAGCATCTGGGCGGCCAGCCCCATGGGCAGGAAGACCGCCACGATACCGGTCAACAGCGCGCCCAAGCCAAACCATAGTAAAAAGAACGTGGGGGTAAGCATTTCCACCGCCACCAGGACCAGGCCCAAGACTATCCAATGCCACCATGCCAGTTCCATGCGGACTCCTGCAATCGCGTTTCAGTAAGACCTCAATGCACCGCAGTCGGAATCTTGCCGATTCGCATGCGCCACTCACGAGGCCCCTCATCATGCACGGATCTGCCCGTGCTATCCACCGCCACGGTGACCGGCATGTCCACTACCTGGAATTCGTAGATGGCCTCCATGCCCAGTTCCGGGAAAGCCAGCACCCGGGCCGACCGGATGGCCTTGGACACCAGATAGGCCGCCCCCCCCACCGCGATGCAGTAGACCCCGCCGTGCTGACGGATGGACTCGATGGCCTGGGGCCCCCGCTCGGACTTGCCCACCATGCCCAGCAGGCCGACGGGACCGAGCATGAGATCGGTGAACTTGTCCATCCGGGTGGCCGTGGTGGGGCCGGCGGGGCCGACGGCTTCATCCCCCACCGGATCGACCGGCCCCACGTAGTAGATGAAGCGGTTGTTGAAATCCACCGGGAGAGGTTCGCCCTTGGCCATCAAATCGGCGATCTTCTTGTGGGCGGCGTCCCGACCGGTGAGCAGGCGACCGTTGAGCAACAGGCGCTCGCCCGCCTGCCAGCCGGCAACATCCGCCTTGGTCAGCGTGTCCAGATCCACCCGGCGCGCCCCGGCGGGGCCGTCCCAGGCGATCTCGGGCCAGGCCGACAAGGGCGGCGGGTCGAACCGGGCAGGCCCGGAGCCATCCAGGCTGAAATGGAGGTGACGGGTGGCGGCGCAGTTGGGAATCAGGCCCACGGGGAGGGACGCCGCATGGGTCGGGTAATCCAGTATCTTCACGTCCAGCACGGTGGTCAGGCCACCCAGGCCCTGGGCGCCGATACCCAGGGCGTTCACCTTGTCGTACAGTTCCAGGCGCAGTTCTTCGATGCGGCTGTCGGGCCCCCGGGCCAGAAGCTCGTGGATGTCGATGGGTTCCATGAGGGCTTCCTTGGCCATCAGCAGGGCCTTTTCCGGCGTCCCCCCGACACCGATGCCCAGTATCCCGGGCGGGCACCAGCCGGCCCCCATCTCGGGCACAACCTTCAGCACCCAGTCCACCAGGCTGTCGCTGGGGTTCAGGACGGCAAATTTCGCCTTGTTCTCGGAGCCGCCTCCCTTGGCGGCCACGGTCACCTCCACCCGGTCACCCGGCACCATCTCCACGTGGACCACGGCCGGCGTGTTGTCCCGGGTATTGCGCCGGCTCCCCGCCGGGTCGGCCAGAACCGAGGCCCGCAAGGGATTGTCCGGGTGGGTGTAGGCCCGCCTCACCCCTTCATCCACCATGGCCTGGACCGTCATGCCGGGCTCGAAACGCGCCTCCATGCCGATCTTGAGGAAGACCACGGCCATCCCGGTGTCCTGACACAGGGGCCGGTGACCTTCTGCCGCCAGGCGGGAATTGACCAGGATCTGGGCCAGGGCATCCTTGGCGGCGGGAGATTGCTCGCGGTCATGGGCCGCCTTCACCGCCGCCACGAAATCCAGGGGGTGGTAGTAGGAGATGAACTGGAAGGCGTCCGCGATGGACTGGATGAAATCCGCTTGTCTGATGGTGGGCATGGCATCTCCTGTAGGGTATCTCCGGCATTTCCCCCGGCCGAAGTATAACGGGCTTCAGTCCACGGGGAGCTGCCAACCCAACTCCCGATGCCGGGCCAGATGCCTGGGCGTCCAGGAATGGGGGGTCTTGGCCACGAAATGATGGCGTGCCACATGGTAGCTGGGGTCGAAGCCATAGAAATTTCGCTGCATGGCCTTCAGTTCCTCGGCCCGATACGCGGCCAGAGGCTTGGCCGCCTCGTCCGTGGCCCGGACCCGGCGCTTGGTGGCGAGCCGGCTGGCGTAATCCGCCGCCTCGGCCAGTTCCCGGGCGCGCGCCACCGCCTCGGCCAGAAAGTGTGCTCCGGAAGCCCCGAAATGCCCATCGATGAAACCCAACTTGCCGGCTTCCGCCACCCCCAGGGGCAAGCGGCGCTCCATGATGGCCCGGGCTGCCTCCGGTCCGACCCGCCTGGGCAGAAGATAGGTCCAATATTCCGAGCCAAACAGGTTGCCCATGTTCTTGTAGTGGGGGTTCAGGACCACGCCGTCCCGGGCCCAGACCACATCGGCCGCCAGGGCCAAAAAGGCCCCGCCCGCGCCGGCATTTCCTTGCAGGGCGCTGACCGTAAGCCGGTCGTCGGTCTCAATGATCGCCCGACAGAGATCGTCCATGGCCTCGATATTGCGCAGGGACTCGTCGGCAGGCGACCCGGCTGCCTCGATTCGGTTCAGGTCCAGGCCGTTGCAGAAAAAGTCCCCGCCCCCGGCCAGCACGATGACCCGGGTCGGACGTGCCAGGGCCGCCCGGTAGGCTTCAAGCAGGCGCACGCACTCCGCCGTGCCCAGAGCGCCGTTGTAGGCATCGAAATGCAGGATGCCCACCGGACCCTGTTCTTCATAGCGAAAGGTGCCATCGTCTTCGGCCAGCGCCGGCAGGTTGGCAAAACCGGCCAGGACCATGGATGCCGGCAGCTTGATGCCGCCCGGGCATTGGGCGTGGCCGATCCATACCGCGCCATCGGCCGTGGCGCGCACCACCCCGTCGCCGACCCGGCCCAGCAGGGCACCGGGCTCGCCACGGGCGTCAAAAGGGCGGGCATTGAACAGGTGGCAAGGCTGGCCTAGCAGCATGTCTGCCACACCGGGAAAGCCGTCCGCCGCATTCAGCTTGCGCATCACCCGCTCCGTGTCGTCCCGGGTCCAGTCGATGGTGCGCTCGGCCTGGCTGAGGCGTCCATGCATGGGCTGCATGGGCACGGCCCTGGGGGACCAGCTTCCAGCCCGGTAGTCGGGCCAGCGATCGGTGGCCGCCAGGATGGCACGCACGGCGGCCTCGGTCACCTCGTTGCGGTACAAGCTGGATTTCTTGGCCGTGCGCATGGGAAAGGTCTCGCTCGCCCATACCGGGCCGGCGTCCATCTCCGCCTCGGCCTGGAGCACCGTCACGCCCCACTCGGACTTGCCCTGCATGATCGCCCAGTCCAGGGCCGACGGTCCCCGATCGCCGACGCTGCCGGGATGCACGATGAGGCAGAGATGGCTGCGCCAGATCGCTTCGGGGATCGCACGACGCAGATAGGGCGCCAGGATCAGGTGGGGACGGAACAGCTCGACCGCCTCCATGGTGACACTGTCGTTGATATCCAGCTCCACCGACAGCTCGTGCCCCGAGGCGGCCAGTTCCACATACAGCCGCTGGGTCAGGCTGTTGAAGGCATGGCTGAGGAGGAGGATGCGCATCGTCAGCAAATCCTGGGCAACTGTTCTCCGGAAAGCCAGTCCACCATGCGCCGGCCGCCAAACCGGGTCTTCATCTGCACGAAGGCGTTGGCATCCTCCAGGACGCGGCCTATCACGGCGGCATCGCGGCCCAGGGGGTGGGCACGCATGACGGCGAGGAGCCTGTCCGCGTCCTCGGCGGCGCAGACGGCGATCAGCTTGCCTTCGTTGGCGATGTTCAGGGGGTCCAGGCCGAGCAGCTCGCAGGCAGCCTCCACTTCCGGCTTGACCGGGATCGCGGCCTCCTCCAGGTGGATGCCGACGCCGGACTGGTGGGCGATCTCGTTCAGGGTCGCCGCCAGGCCACCCCGGGTGGGATCACGCATGACCTTGATGGTGGCACCGCTGGCCATCATGGCGGCGGTCAATCCATGCAATGCCGCCGTGTCGGAGAGGATGGGGGCGTCGAAGCTGAGGTTCTCGCGTTTCGACATGATGGCGACGCCATGGTCGCCGACGCTGCCGGACACCAGCAGGAGGTCGCCGGGCCGGGCCAGGTCGCCGGACAGGTGCACGCCGTCCGGCAGGAAGCCGACGCCGGTGGTGGTGATGAAGACCCCGTCACCCTTGCCCTGCTCCACCACCTTGGTATCGCCGGCCACCAGCTTGACGCCGGCGTCGTTGGCTGCCTTGGCCATGGATTCGACGATGCGCGCCAGGTCGGCCAGGGGAAAGCCCTCCTCCAGGATGAAACCGGCAGTGAGATAGAGGGGCGTGGCGCCCATCACCGCCACGTCGTTCACGGTACCGTGCACCGACAGGCCGCCGATGTCCCCGCCCGGGAAAAAGAGGGGTGACACCACATGACTGTCGGTGGACAGCACCAGCCGGCCCTTCCCCAGGGGCAGGCAGGTGCCGTCGTTGCCCTGGGCCAGGTATTCGTTGGACAGATGCCTGGCGAACAGGTCGGTGATCAGTTGCACCATGGCCCGACCGCCGCCGCCATGGCTCATGTCCACCCGGCCATGGGTGATGTCCAGGGGACGGGCGTAGCCCTTTTTCACGTGGTTGGTCATGTTGCCGAGGCCTCGTAATCCTTGTACCGCCCATAGGTGTAGTGCGCCGCGCAGGCCCCCTCGCTGGAAACCATGCATGAGCCCATGGGCGTCTCCGGCGTGCACACGGTGCCAAATATCTTGCAATCGGTGGGCTGTTTCACGCCGCGCAGGATGGCGCCGCATTCGCAGGCCTTGTTGTCCCGCACCGGCCAGTATTCCAGGCCGTAGCGCCGTTCGGCGTCGAAATCCGCATAGGTGTCCCGGATGCGCAGGGCCGAATAGGGCACCTCGCCCAGGCCGCGCCATTCGAAACTGCGGCGCAGCTCGAACACGTCCGAGACCAGTCGCTGGGCCTTTTCATTGCCCTCCGGGGTGACCGCCCGGGTGAACTCGTTCTCCACCTCGGCGCGGCCCTCGTTCACCTGGCGCACCAGCATGAGGATGGCCTGCATCACATCCAGAGGCTCGAAGCCGGCGATCACGACGGGTTTTCGATATTCCTCGGCGAAATAGGCATAGGGCCGGCTACCGATCACGGTGGAAACATGGGCCGGGCCGATGAAGCCGTCCAGGGGCACGGTGCCCAGTTCGCGCACTTCCGGCGACTCCAGGATGTTCATGATGGCCGACGGCGTCAGCACGTGGCAGCAGAGCACGCTGAAATTCTTCAGGCCCTCGGCCCGGGCCTGCTGGATGGCCACAGCCGTGGGCGGGGTGGTGGTCTCGAAGCCGATGGCGAAGAACACCACCTCCTTATCGGGGTTGTCCCGGGCGATCATCAGGGCATCGGTGACCGCATAGACCATGCGGATGTCGCCCCCCCGGGCTTTGGCCTTCATGAGCGACAAGCCACCGGAGGCCGGCACCCGCACCGTGTCGGCGTAGGTGCAGACAATCACGCCCCGTTCCAGGGCGAGCTGGATGGCCAGGTCGATGCGGCCGATGGGCAATACGCAGACCGGGCAGCCGGGCCCGTGGATCATGCGCACGTTGGGCGGCAGCAGGTCGGGCACACCATAGCGGGAGATGGCGTGGGTGTGGCCGCCACAAAACTCCATGAAGTTGTAACGGCGGTCCGTCCGCACTTCGGCAGCAATGGCCTGGGCCAGGCCCTGGGCGACCTCGCCATCACGATATTCATCAACATATTTCATGCCATGCTCCCGACTCCGAGGAACAGCGCCCGGGCGAGGTCGCGTTTCCCGCTCCGGGGTCCCATCCCCACTCCGTGGGGCCCCTGCTCCGCCCTGCTCGGTCGTACCTCGCCATCACGATATTCATCGACATATTTCATGCCATGCTCCCGACTCCGAGGAACAGCGCCAGGGCGAGGTCGTGGTTCATGCGCTCAGGGCCTGGTCGGCGAGTCCGGCCTCGGCCATCAATGCCAGCGTCTTTTCGGCTTCTTCCGGGTCGAGGCGGGTCAGGGCATAGCCCACGTGGACAATGACATAGTCACCCACGGCAACGCTATCCACGAGGGCCAGGGAGATATCCTTGCGCACCCCTCCCAGGTCGACGATGGCCTGGTCATTGGCCTGAATTTCCACCACTCGGGCAGGTATGGCGAGACACATGGCTGAATCCCTTTCAACGAATATGCTGCATTGCAACCCAAGCTTGCCCCAGTGACAAGCCTCCATCGTTCGGAGGGACCTGGCGGGCTGTCAGGACGGTGAGGCCATACTGGCCAAGCCGCTGGCCCAGTTGCCGGCTCAGGATGTGGTTCAGGAAGCATCCGCCGCCGAAGGCAACCGTCTCCAGACCGCTCGCCCGGACCGCCTGCAGGGTCCATTCCGCCAGGCCCAGGGCCAGGGTGGCGTGGAACAGGGCGGCGCCCCGGGCCGCATCGCTTTCGTCGGCCAGGCGCGCCAGCAGGGGCATGAAGTCGAGTCGGCCGGCCGCATCCAAACGGTAGCCGTCCTCCAGGGGAGCCGCATCGCCCGCGCCTTCGGCCAGGCCTTCCAGGAGCATGGCTGCCTGGCCCTCGTAGGCCATCACCCGACGCACGCCGAGCAGGCCGGCCGCAGCGTCGAACCAGCGCCCCAGGCTGGTGCTGGGCGGGCAGTGCAGGTTCCGCTCCAGCAGGTGCTGCAACTGGGCTGCCGCCGGTTGACCGGAAAAGCGCCGGGCAATTTCGTCGCCCCGGCCGAGGACATGCATGGCGGCCGCCGCCATGCGCCAGGGCTCCTGGGCTGCCTTGTCGCCGCCGGGCATAGGCAGGGGCGCCAGATGTCCCAGGCGACGGAACCCGGGGCCTTCGACGCGCAACAACTCGCCTCCCCAGGCGCCACCGTCGTCACCCAGGCCGACGCCATCCAGGGCCAGCCCCAGGAGGGGGCCGGTGACGCCATGCTCCGCCGCCACGGCGGCAATATGGGCATGATGGTGTTGCACGGCCAGGGCCGGCACGGCCCAGGCCTCGGCCAGCGCGAGGCCATGGCGGGTGCTGAAGAAATCCGGGTGCAGGTCGTGGGCGACGGCCTCCGGATTGACCTGGAGGATGTCCAGCAGGTGCTCGGCCACCTCCATCAGCATGCCGCAGGTGGCCGGGTTGTCCAGGCCGCCGATGTGCTGGGAGACGAAGGCCTCGTCACCCCGGGTCACACAGATCGTGTTCTTGAGGTAGCCGCCCAGGGCGAGCACCGATGGGCCGGGGCCCGGAAGTCGGATGGCGCGCGGGGTATAGCCCCGGGCGCGGCGGATGAACTGGAAATCGGTGACTGATGAAGCAGTGACAGGTGACGCGTGACGGGTGACAGAGTGGTGCTTGTCACTCGTCACCCGCAACTCGTCACTCCTTACGACGGAGTCGTCGGTCCGCACCACGATGTCCCGATCATGCAGCAAGGCCGCATCGGCGATGCCGGACAGGCGTGTCATGGCCTCGTCGTTGTGGATCACCAGGGGCTCACCGCCAGGATTGGCGCTGGTCATGACCAGCAACAGCGCCTGGGGCTCGGCCATCCAGTTCGTGCCCGGGGGCCGCCCCGCAGCTTCGTGGAACAGCAGCCAGTGGAGGGGCGTGTAGGGCAGCATCACCCCCAGCCAGGCCAGGCCGGGGGCAATGCCGGGCAAGGCGGCGTCGGCGCCGGACTTCTTGCGCAGCAAAACAATGGGGCGTTCCGGGGATTCCAGCAGCGCGGCCTCGGCAGCATCGACCTCGACGTACTCGGTCAGGGAGGCCAGGTTGGCCGCCATGACCGCAAACGGCTTTTCTTCCCGGTTCTTCCGTTCCCGCAGCCGGCGCACGGCTTCGGCCTGGCGTGCATCGCAGGCCAGATGGAAACCGCCCAGGCCCTTGATGGCAACGGTCTGACCGGCACCCAGGCGGGCCAGAGTGTCGGCGATGGGATCGGCCTCACTGATGTGGCACGGGACTGCGCCAAGCTCGCATACCCACAACTTCGGACCACACGCCGGGCACGCCGTCGGCTCGGCGTGGAAGCGCCGGTTCGCCGGGTCACGGTATTCCCGCGCGCAGTCCGGACACAGGGGAAACGCCGCCATGCTGGTCTGGGCGCGGTCGTAGGGCAGACCCCGGGTCAGGGTGTAGCGCGGGCCGCAGTGGGTGCAGTTGATGAAGGCGTAACGCCAGCGCCGGTCGGCGGGGTCGAACATCTCGGCCAGGCAGTCCGGGCAGACGGCGCTGTCGTGGCCGATCATGGTGGCCGCCCGGCCGGCGCCGCTTTCGGCAATCTCGAAACCGGTGAATGCGCCCGTGGCCGGGGCATCGACCCAGGTCAGGTCGCGCACCTGGGCGAGGGGCGGAATCTCCCGGGGAAGGCGATGGGTGAAGGCGTCGACGGCCTCCCCGGCGCCCTCGATGACCACCTCCACCCCGGCGGCATCGTTGCATACCCGGCCGGCCAGGTTCAGTTCACGCGCCAGATGCCAGACATAAGGCCGGAAGCCGACGCCCTGAACGATACCGCTGACCCGCAACCGGCGCTGCACGCCAAGGCCCGGATGCCGGGCAGCGGCATCCGGGTCCGAAGAATCCCTGACGACATGCCGGGTTAGGCTTTGCTGCATCCGAGGGACTCAAACACTCGCCCTTGCCGCGAGTTGCGCTTCCAGTTCGGCGATCCGCTTCTTCAGCAGATCCACATTCGCCTCACGCACCGCCTTGGCCTGCCCCAGCCCATCCAGCAACCAGGCCAGCCATTCGTCCATGCCCTGGCCACTGGTCGCGGAAACCTGCATGACCTGCAATCGGGGGTTCACGCGCCGGGCGTAGTCGACACATTTCGTCACGTCGAAGTTCAGATAGGGCAACAGATCCACCTTGTTGAGCAGCATGAGGTCGGCGGCGTGGAACATGTCGGGGTATTTGAGGGGTTTGTCCTCACCTTCGGTCACCGAGAGGATGACCACCTTGTGGGCTTCGCCCAGGTCGAAGGCGGCGGGACAGACCAGGTTGCCGACGTTTTCGATCATCAGCAGGCTGTCGTCGGGCAGGTTCAGGCGCTCCAGGGCGTGGCCGACCATGTGGGCATCCAGGTGGCAACCCTTGCCGGTGTTGACCTGTATGGCGGGTGCGCCCGTGGCCCGGATGCGATCGGCGTCGTGGCTGGTCTGCTGGTCGCCCTCCACCACGGCCACGGCGGCTTTGTCCTGGAGCCGTTCGATGGTCTTGACCAGGAGGGTGGTCTTGCCCGAACCGGGGCTGGACACCAGATTGACGGCAAAGATGCCGTGCTCGGCAAAATGCTTGCGGTTGCCGTCGGCATAGGCGTTGTTCTTGCCCAAGATGTCCTGCTCGATGCGGACCATGCGCTCCTGGCTCAGGCCGGGGGCATGGGCATGGGCCGGGCCGAGGCCGTAGTGCAGGTCGCCCCGGGCCTGATGGGCCTTGAAGTGGGCGTGCTCGTGGGCATGTTCGTGGGGAACCCCGTCATCATGCAGGCTGGCATGGTGATGGTGGTGATGGGCATGATCATCGTGCAGGTGATCGTGGTCATGGTCATGATCGGCATGGGTGTGATCATGGTCGTGGGCATGCGCATGGCCATGGGTATGGGGGTGAGGGTGGCTGTGCACGGTACCATCGGCATGGACATGCTCATGGGCGTGTTCGTGGCTGTGCTCATGCGCATGCTCATGGCTGTGGGGATGGCTGTGGGGGTGGCCTTGGACATGGGAATGGTCATGCTGGTCGCCTTCGATCCGG